>JAEYNZ010000083.1 GCA_023412195.1 Bacteroidota bacterium | reverse complement strand
CAAAGGCTGTATGTTTGTAAAAGAGCATAAGCCTCCTTAGTTATTTGTAAATTGTATTTGCGAAACACAAAGAAAGGAAGCTCATGCAAAACAAAGTTAAAACAATTAATTTTCAGGGACAAAACATTTATATTGGAATAGATGTACACCTTAAAAATTGGAGAATAACAGTAATGTTGGATCATCTGTTTTATAAAACTTTCTCACAGGATCCGGACGCGGGGACTCTTTATGAATACCTCAGCAGAAACTTTCCGTACGGCAATTACCTGTCAGCCTATGAAGCCGGGTTCTGTGGTTTTAGCATACATCGAAAATTGGAAAAATATGGAATTAAAAATGTAGTTATTAATCCAGCAGATATCCCAACCACAGATAAAGAACGAAAACAAAAAGAAGATAAACGTGACAGTCGTAAAATAGCTAAATCATTACGAAATAATGAATTAACACCTATTTATATTCCAGAACTAAAAATGGAGGAATTGCGTACCCTGGTAAGATACCGAAAAACTTTAGTCAAAGATATCGGCAGAAATAAGAACCGGGTCAAATCTCTATTACATTACTATGGTATAAAAATCCCTCCAGAATTAGATAGTGCATCAAAACATTGGTCAGCTCGATTTACCACCTGGTTAAAAGCTATAGAAACTTCTGCCGAATATGCCAAATCAGCTTTATCTTACTATATTGAAATAACCGCTCATATGCGCCAGACTTTATTAAAAACCGAACGACAGTTAAGGGAAATAAGCAAAAGTGGGATTTTTTCAAAAAGAATAATTTGGTTAATAAGCATTCCCGGAGTCGCGTTAATAACCGCATATGTACTATTAACAGAGTTGGGCGATATTACAAGGTTTAAGAATTTAGATAAACTCTGTTCTTTCGTGGGACTGGTACCTACTACAAACTCATCAAGTGATAAAGAAAGAATAGGAAATATTACACCCCGTTCGAACAATATTATAAGGAATTGCCTTATAGAATCAGCATGGACTGCTATCCGACATGATCCTGCATTGGCATTATCATACAACAACTTATGCAAGAGAATGAATTCAAATGAAGCAATAATAAGAATAGCTAAAAAATTATTAAACAGGATAAGGTATGTTTTAATGAATGAAAAAGAATACGTAAAAGCAATCATTTAAATAAAGAAAGTTCAGTGCTAAATAAATTATTAAATGAAAAAGAGACTGTTTCGTCCCCCTGCGACCCTTATAAAGGAGTTCGTTTTCCAAAGGCTACAGCTCTTTTCTATAATTAAATTAAACACAACAATGCGGCTGCTAAGCATGTCCGTTAATAGAAGGATGTTTTAATAGACTGAATTTTTAAGCCAGGAAAAGTAACCAACGGCGATGTTTTATACCGAAGGTTCTTTTAAAAATCCTGCCGGATATCGAATCCGGTAGGATTTTGCCAGGAAAAGATAACCTGCTGGCTCAGTATTGCCCGAAGGTTATGAAATGAAAAAACTTAAAATGTTGATTTTTAAGAAAAAAGTTCTAATTAAATTTGGATTACAACATAGAAGGGGGATGAGTTTGAACTGGCATACTCTCTGCTCTGGCTCTGTGCCCTATGTTCTCTGCCCTGCTATTCCCTGCTTACAGATCCCAGGCCGTCGATATCCTGAACTACCTGCGGGTCGCCTTTGTAAGTGATTTTTCCTGCACCTTTGATGGTGGCTTCCAGATTATCGGTAGCAAATACCTTACCGGTGCCCAGCCCTTCGATCCTGAATTTAACATCGCCGGCCCTGAGTTCCCCGGCATTTATATGCCCTGTGCCGGCAAGCCTCACATGAAGTGATTCGGTAACTCCTTGCATTTCAACCAGTACACCTCCCCTGTTATCGATGGAAATATGATTGGCTTTTGCCTGCAGTGATACTTTTGCACCCCCCTCAAGCAGCATTTCAAGATCCTCTAAATCGAGGAAACCTCTAGTTTCAAGTTTTATGCTGCCAAAAATCCGGAGGTAGGTAAGATCCCTGAATGTAACATGAAGTGTGATACGGGTAAAGTCGAAAGGTTTTCTGTCGACATGCAGGTGCAGGATCCCATTATTATTGGTAACCCTAATATAATCAAATGCTTTGGAATCAGAAACACTCACTTCAAGCGTTGGATTGTTGCCCTGGATCAGTTCAATTCCATAAGCACCTTCAAGAAAAAGGCCTGTAAACCTGCCCGTTTCATATTTTTTCTTTACCGATGAATCCGTTTGCCCAAAAGCAGGTTGCGCAACAATAAAGGATATGAGGAATAACAGGATGGTTGATTTAAAAACGTTTTTACTTTTCATGGTTTTGAATATGAAGTGGTACCAGTCATTTTCAGGCAAATTTATAAAGTTCGGATCATATCAGAGCATGAATTTCGGTCAACTGCATGATTAACCCGATAAACCTTCAACAATTTATCTGCCAAGCCTGATCATAAAGAAAAGACCATAAACCATCAAAAGATAAAGAACCCCTGTGATAAAAAAATCCATAAACACCAAGGAGGGGTTTACAACTAAAATTCTGATGATATAAGCCAAAGATAAACCTGCCAGCACAAAAAGAAGCGTAACGGCTGATGATGAATAGTTCCTGATCAGCCAGGCAGCACTGCCCATCCAAAGCAGGGCATAAACCAAAAGGACAGTCCCTTCGGTGGAAAAACCGGTATTGAACCTGACGATGCCCCGGATTGCAGGCAGAAAGCCAGCAAGGAAAAGCATCCTGGCAACACTTTTCCTGATCCTCAACCTGTTTTTCCGGGTTTCAATTACAGGAAAAAGTTTTAGTTTAAGGTGTTTTTCATGGACGCGGGGAGCTGGCAAATCATGCTCCGATGCAAACATTCCCCTTTCGAGGGATATCCTGACAGCCACTGCTGCAGCTTCAGGCTGGTATAAACTTCTTTTTTCCAGTACTTCAAGCAATTGTTCATCTTCCATCCGGCCAAACAATTCTTCATAATCAATTTTTACATCGGGATGCTTTGATTTTCCGGGCATTTTAAAATACTTTTATATTTTCAAACAAATAAAAGGCAAAATTGTCAATATAGGGGGAAATATCAAAACTTAAAATAATAAGGCATGAACAACTTTGTATATAAAAATCCGGTGAAAATCATTTTCGGTAAAGGGACCATTTCCAAAGTAGCAGAAGAAATTCCTTCAGATGCGCGGGTGCTTTTGTTATACGGCGGTGGCAGCATTAAAAGCAATGGCGTTTACGATACAGTAATAAATTCGCTCAAGGCATATCAGCTTTTTGAATTTGGAGGTATTGAGGCGAACCCCCACTACGAAACATGTATGAAAGCCATTGAACTTATTAAAAAGGAGAATATTGATTACCTGCTTTCGGTTGGTGGAGGTTCTGTGCTGGATGCCACAAAGTTCATAGCTGCCGGTGCGCTTTATCCGGGTGAAGATCCATGGGATTTTATGGCTTACCGTTACCAGATAGAGCCAAAGGAGGCATTGCCGGTTGGTGCAGTCCTGACCTTGCCTGCAACAGGTTCTGAAATGAATGGAACCACAGTGATCAGCAGGGTGTCAACCATGGAAAAGAAAGCATTCGGCTCACCGCTTGTCATGCCAAAGTTTTCAATTCTCGACCCTGAATGTGTATTCTCCCTTCCCGACAGGCAGGTTGCCAATGGCATTGCCGATGCCTTTGTCCATGTGATGGAACAGTATCTTACCTACCCGGTAAATGCTCCTCTGCAGGACAGATTTGCAGAAGGAATTATACTGACACTCATTGAAGAAGGGCCAAAAGTGCTGGCCGACCGCAGAAATTATGATGCAGCCGCCAATTTTATGTGGAGTGCTACCATGGCGCTTAACGGATTAATCGCAGCAGGTGTTCCCGAAGACTGGGCCACACATATGATCGGGCATGAACTGACTGCTTTCCATGGTATTGATCATGCACGTACGCTGGCTATTGTATTGCCAGGTATAATGAAACTCAAACGCAACAGTAAAAAGGAGAAACTCCTGCAATATGGCGAAAGGATCTGGGGCATAACTGAAGGAAATGAAGATCAAAGGATTGATCAGGCTATTGAAAAGACCGTCGCGTTTTTCAACTCCCTTGGCATTGCCTGTACCCTGCCCGAGTATGATGTTCCGGCAGAAACCATTGGGAAAATTTCAGAAAGGTTCAAGGAGCGGGACAGCAAACTTGGAGAAAACAGGGACATCGATTACAGGCAGGTTGAAGCAATTCTTGAAGACAGGTTATAATTGACGGTGACGGGCAATATAATCATCAATAAGCTTATCGTATGCATTCCGCAGTTCCTGAACCACAGGGTTCATGGGGTCGAAGCTGCATGTTCCTATCTGTGATAAAGGAAGTATTTTTGGTGAAGTCCCGGTTATAAAAGCTGCCTGCAGCGCAGCTATATCCTTCAGTGCAATATCCTTTTCAGAAACAGGAATGCCTGCATCTTTTGCAAGCTGGATGGTGCGCTGCCGGGTTATTCCAATCAGCACCTCAAAACCCGGTGGAGTAAGGAGTTTATCGCCTGATACAAAGAACACATTGCTGCGGCTGCCTTCAGTAATATTTTCAAAGTGGTCAACCAGCAGCACTTCATACCAGCCCTCACTTTGCATCAGGTTATCTGCCATCTGCCTTACGCTGGTCTGAAATACCTTTGCATTTGGATTCTTCCGCTCGGCATTCAGCAAGCCACAGGGAACCCCGGATGTGTACCACTGGCTTTCGGGATATTTATGTGGTATAAAGAATGCTTTCATGTTACGCTTGCACAGGAGCAATATATTTCCCTCCGTAACTTCATTTCTGCTTATGAGCAGGTTCAGAAGCCCGCCAATCTCATTAGCTGTGAACATGATGGCCGTTCCGGCCAGCCTTGCTGAATTGAAGAAACGTTCAAGATGTTCCTCCAGAAAAAGGGGAACACCTTCAGCAACACGGATTACTTCATACACACCGCCTGTTTTTCGGGGTGGCTTAAACTCCGTATTGGGCCTAAGGCCATCATTATGAACATACCAGGAATGCAGCGGAAAATGAATCATTGTTTCAAATTTTAAACAAATGTAGTGCTTTATTTAAAGCCATTCTTTCATAAAAAATCAATATTATCCGTTAACATTATAAAACATTGAAATTTGTGATTTCTCACTTCGGTCGATATGACAATCAATTAGTTATGTATTTGGGAGTGGTAGATTGGCGGCGAAGCCGTCAATCTGCCCCTCCCGCCACAAAAGCTCTGAAAACAACGTCATTTCGAGTTGTGACCCCAAATAAAAATGGGGCACAATGCTGATACGACAGGGAATGAAGATTATATTATAAATGTATCTTCTTTGTGATTTCCTGGTGCCTTGGAGCCTTGGTGGTAAAAGTAATATATGCCACAAAGCCACCAATCCCGCGAAGTTTCACAAAGTTCCCGATGCAGCTTTTTGATTCCGTCTTAATGGCCAGACTAAATGCATGTTAAGTAAATCCGTCATTGGTATCAAAGGGAGAAATCGTAAATTTTTAACCGGACACTAATTATAAAAAGTAAGAAACATCCGTTCAATGAACCAAAAAGAAAAAGTTAAATGTTCCAGAAAACGTAAATTCGTATCACATAAAGATGGGTAAGAGCATGGACTTTGAAGAATTATCACCGGTAGCATTTAATCCATATAAGCATCATCTTGGATTTTTAAAACAAAAGATTCAGGAATGGAAGACACAGCCATGGGATCAGGTGCATCATGAAATCCTTCTTATAGGGACAAACCTGATCGATGTTTATCACGGTGATCTGACAGTGAAGCAGATATTTGAACAGGTTCTTGATTTTTCTGAGAAGAAAGGTTTGACAGATGCTATAAAGCTTGATGAATGGCTGGGGCATCATGAATACAGAAAGATCATGCTTTCCGACCGGTCGCAGTGGGTTGTAAGGCAGGGACAAAAACCGGCTTATTTTCTGCACATCCATCCGGCAAAACATTCTCCCTATACCAACCGTATCCGGGCATCGACACTTAAAACGGCCATTGCACTGTATGTTGTGGGGTTACCCCTGCAGGAAGGAAAGCTTCATTTACCGGCAGTAAACCATATCAGGGAAGAAAAGCTTGGATTATCACCCATCAAAAATATAGAACACGGGAAGGGTATTTCGCTGGTATGTAGCCTGTTCAGTTAGCTATGGCCGGCCCATCCTTTTGCAGCACTGTAGCCACCTTTTCTTTATAGCTTCTGCCTACGGGCAATTCCTTACCTTCAATTTCAATACTCACGGAAGTAAATGCATCAATCTTTGGCAATGATACAATGTATGACTTATGAATCCGGAGGAACTCATTCCCCGGCAGTTTTTCTTCCATATTGGTCATACTTGATTTTGTAACTATTTTTTTTGCGGGTGTATAGATTTTGACATATTCACTCAATCCCTCGATATAGAGAATATCGTTTAGATGAACTTTCACCATCCTTTTATTTTCCTTCACATAAATATGAGCCTCATTCTGGGGATTGACTGTTGCAAGTTCATCTTGTAAAGCATCTTCCCTGCCAGAACCCTGAAAATATTTGTTTACAGATTTAAGAAAGCGTTCGAACGTGATGGGCTTAAGCAGGTAATCCACAACATCGAGCTCAAACCCTTCAATGGCATAATCACGGTAGGCGGTGGTTATGATGACCTGGGGAGGATTTTTAAGCGTTTTCAGAAATTCTATACCCGTAATCTGGGGCATCTGAATATCGAGGAACATCAAATCAACCTTATGAATCCTCAGGACTTCAACCGCCTTCATGGCATCACTGCATTCACCAACCAGCTCAAGACTTTCCAGTTTTTCGATGTGGTTACGCATCAATCCGCGGGCAAGAGGTTCATCATCAATAACTATACACCTGGTTTTCATAATTCCTGCAGTTTTATGTATTCTGTAACTTTATTAGTATCAAAAATGAGAATCAGTTACAACATGGTTCAAAAACCTCCAGGTCAATTTGCCGGTATCCTCCCGTAGTTTTATCACTGATATGATAATTGCCGTTGAAACTTCGCTGCAGCCTTTTTTGCAGCATGTCCACTTCATCGGAATCTTCCTTATTTTTTGCCTGCAGATTACTGATCCTAATATGAAGACGAAACCCATTATCAAATGTTTCACCATCCACAGAACAAATACCGGCCATTCCATTGCAGCTGTTCAGAGCTGCATCAAAAACCGGAAGAAAAAGACAGGACGGCACCTTCACCGAACTTAAATCACCACTGACTTTACAATTAATGTCCTGTTGATAAACAGGGGCATATTCATATAATCCAAAATATTCCTTTACAAGGTTCATTTCTTCCGATAGTGTTGTATGTTCTCTGACAGCCTCTTTAAGAAGCCTGTTAAGAAAACCCGAAATACGTATGATCATATCGGGTGCTTTTTGAGGTTCCGCCTTAATAACCTTTCCCAGGAGTTTCATCAGGTGGTGCATCATCCTGGGCTGTAACTGGTATAAATAGATTTCAAACCCTGCATCCAGGTTACTCAACTGTTCATCCCTTTCCATGATCTGTGACCGATACCAGGCTTTTCCTGCTTTCACAGCAAGAAATACAAGGATAATATAATGATTGCCAATACCGCTGATAAAAATGTTTTTTATACTCAGAAGGCCTTGAACTGGCATCCTTTCAGGGTAAAAATACCTGTCGATTAGTGCGGTGCTGATTACAAGTTCAGCAACAGAAAAAATGACAAGTGAAACAAGCAGCAGCATGCCGAAAAGAAAATATTTGTTCTTTAAAAAGGTTATTGGAACAATAAAGTAGGCGATTAAATACGTATGGAGAATAAAAACAGGCAGTGTTACAAGATAGTACGTCAACCAGTATAAAAAGGCATTGCTGCCCTGCCCCATGCTTTGCAATAAGGTAAAAGATACTACCCATACAAGCCAGAAAAGAACATGAAGTTTAAGGTCATGCTTACCGGTATATACTCCTTTTTGATTCATCGTTTAGTTTTTTTAAATGTAAATCCATTCTGTAAATCATGTCGTTATCTTTAAACTGCAGAAAATACCCGTCTTCAGGGTATAGGATTTCCAACCGTTTTTTCAGATTTAAAAGGCCTTTCCCCGATTGTTGAGACCTCAACGTTTTAGCAACGGGTTTGCTATTGATTGCAGAGAGAACAAGCACATCAGGCATTGCATCCACATGTATCTGTAACCATGGCGCTCCTGTATCTGGTTTGCTGCCATGCTTTATACAGTTTTCAGCCATAAAAAACATTATCATTGGAGGCAATTGCCAGTTGCCGGTATCACCTTTCACAGAAATTTTCGCTTTTAACCTGTTTCCGTACCTCAATTTTTCCAGTGCGATGTAATTTTTCACAAGGGCAACTTCATCATCCAGTGCAGCGAAATTGTTGCGGCTCTGACTGGCAATATATCCCAGCACTTTCTGAAGATTCTCTGTATATGCAGCGGTTTTGGAAGAATCGAGCAGTGAAAGTGCATACAGGTTGTTAATTGTATTATAAAGAAAATCAGGGTTCAGCTGTGACTGAAGCAGCTTCTGGCGTGCTTCCCTGTTTTCGGATTCAAGTCTTTTTCGCTGACTTTCGGAGTAAATGAAATCTTTTGTAAATTTCCCGACACAAAACAGTGCGACTATAAAGGTCATATCTTTGGTATTGATCAATACAGACTTCAGATAATTCAGATGCACCACCTCAATTTTGTCGGATGAAACCGCTGTATAGTAAATTTCTCCTGAAAATATCAGTTTTAAAACCGACAGAAGGATTCCGGTCAGAAAAAATATCGCGATGAACACCCACAGTTTCCTTCTGAGAAGAAACCTTGGGATGAGGAAGAATAATGTAATGTAAGCATAGCCCAGAAAAAAGACCGAATTAACCATAGTAATACCAAGTGCCGCAGGATAGCTGTAAAGACGGGCACCAAAGTACAGGACCCATGAAAAGCAGACAACTGTAAAAACAAAAAGTCCCAGATGTCTTTCAAGCCTGTACTTCACCAGGTTGCTAAACAGAAACCGGTTCATTGGTTATCCTTATTTCCAATAACACTTTCCATACATTTACATATGCCCCGGCTTCAAAGTGGTAATTTCCGGGATATATTATTTTTAATCTCTTTTGTGCATTGGCAAGCCCTACCCCGCCATTTTGAGGCGTAGGTTGCTTTATCGATTGACACATACTGTTTTCAGCCATAAATATGAATTTACCATCTGAATCTTTAAGGCTGATATGGATGAAAAACTTTCCGTCTGCCGAAGTCCCGGCATGTTTAAAGCAGTTCTCTACAAACGTAAACAACAACATGGGGGCGATTTTACGGTTTTCATCTACCTGCAGGACATTAAACTGCAGATCCAGTTTTTCGCCATGTCTGAGCTGTTCAAGCATCATATAATTTTCAATCAGTTTTATTTCACGTGAAAGGGGTATTTCAATCTCGTTGCACTCATAAAGTACCGACCGTAACAATTCAGCCATGTTTGCAATTCCCGCTGAAGTTTTTGCCGGTTCACCAAGCGACAGGGCATACAGGTTATTCAGGGTATTAAAAAGAAAATGAGGGTGAAGCTGCGATTTCAGAAGGCTCAGTTCCTTTTTCAGGTTTTGTTTTTCAATTTCATGGTTTCTTTCCTGCTGTTCAAACCATTTTTTTATAATTCTAATCGTAAAAACAATGGCTACAATAAAATTGGTTTCAAGAAACAGGTAAAGGAATGTTACGCCGAAGATGGAACCGGATGTAAGTGGCAGACCATTGATAAGCCTAAGCGATAATCTTTCACCAAGGGTGGCCGTAAAAAGTACTGCCAGCACCAAAATCACTGTAGGAACGAGTCGCCTGGTGCGCAGATAAAATGGTAAAATAACATACGCTGTAGTATAGGAGGCTGCCATAACAAATGGCAGCATGCAAAGCGATTCAATGAAATACCATTGAAAATTCCGGCCATATTTTCCGTAGATCGATCCAAAAAACAGAACATATAACAACCAAAACAGGATATGGCTTCCGATACTTCGCTTTCGTGTGGCAATATAATTCAGCATAGGTATTGTATATTTCTAATTTGCAGAAAGATAAAAGTTAAAATTGATACGTTCATTGATTTCATTGTAAAAAAAGATCCGGCAGATTACGGTATACCTTCATAAAAGTGTAGTTTACTGTCAGATCAACTTCGTTGGTTGAAAAAAATAAGCCCCTGCCTTCCGGCAGAGGCCTTTTTTCATCTGTATGAAAAAAATTGCGCTGATTAATAACTCCTCTTCCTATATTTCAACTCAGTTCAAAATTGTGCAAGATACTGTTTATCAACCAGATTCGGAAGATAACAGGCTATCAAACCCAGCAGATCTTCCTCTGACTTCGGATTCTGAGTGATTACCCTCTGTGCATACAGGCTTACCCTGTTGATTTTTGCATCACTTATAGCTTCAGACAGCTGCCTGTACTTCTTATCCATTTTCTTCACACCAAAAAAATTCCGCTCGCAGGCATATTGTGCTTCAAACTCAGAAGAACGGACAAGGAATGTTTTACATTTTTTTTCATCGATCACCCCAATTTTTACAGGGCTGGAAGCATTTTCATAAATCAGGTCATACGTCTCGACTTCCTTGTTGTTAACGATCATCGGAACTTCCGACTTAGTGATGGAATAATTTCCAAGGTCGGTTAAAGAATTACCTTTAAGCACCTGCCCGTCTTTCATTTTTGCAGAAGCAGCCAAACCCACCATAACCAACCCAATACTGAACAGAACTAATTTTGTTTTCATGATACTATTGTTTAATGCTTTTCTGAATCAAATTTATGGAATGAATTGATGGGAATTATTTTTAATCAACAAGCAACAGGTTTCTGCCTGTGAACGGCATCAGAAGACCTGTAAAACTATATTTCGGTTGTTGGTGGCCATTCAGATGTACCTGACTGCAATTTTGTAAACAGAATATATTTCATGCAGGAATGACACCAACTGTAACAAGGTTTTTCTATTTTTAACGCCTGATAATAAAACCTGGAAAAACCTGAAAAATGAAAATTATCCGACCGATTGCATTATACATTGTCTTTATCCTGATAATTAGTTGTAGCCAGAAAGAAAATAAGAATTACCTGCAGTATGTCGACATGCTGACAGGAACCGGTCCGGCGGCTACTCCTTCTGCTACAAAACGTGAGGGCGACCGGGTAAATAACGGGCAGACCATTCCTGCAGTCACAGCTCCCTTCGGGATGACACAATGGACGCCGCAAACGCAATCAACAGAAACAAAATGTATTGCACCATTTTATTGGGGCTCGCCTTTCATCCAAGGGTTTCGTGCTACTCACTGGACCAGTGGTTCTTGTGTACAGGATTACGGCAGCTTTACTATTTTTCCCACAGTAATTGAAAACAATTTTACCTATCTGCCGGGGCAGCGCCGTACCATGTACATGTATGATGCAGACAACTCAACACCGGCTTATTTTACTGCCTTGCTTCCCGTACATAATATTCTGACGGAAATTACCGCAACCCGCAGGGGAGGATTTTTCAGATTCTCCTGGCTTGATGCCAAAAATGCGACAATAATTATGGATGTAAACAGCGATGAAGGAGAAGGATTCATCAGGATAGACACAGAAAGAAATGAAATTACAGGATATAACCCGGTTCACAGAATTTACAACGGTAATGGCAAACCTGCAGGCTTTAGCGGCTATTTTGTTGCAACATTTGATAAACCGATCTCCAGAACCGGAACCTATGCAGAAAATCAGTTTTTTCATGGAGTAAATGAGCAGAAAAACAAACACCAAATCGGGGCTTATGTATCATTTGACATTGAACCTTCGGAAGCACTCAAGATGAAAATAGGAACTTCATTTACAAGTATAGACAATGCGCGTCTGAACATGGAAACAGAGATCCCCGGCTGGGATTTTGACAAAACAAAACAGGATCTTGAAAACAGCTGGAACGAAATGCTTGGCAGGATTGACGTGGAAGGAGGTTCGGAGGAGGATATGAATAAGTTCTATACGGCAATGTATCACAGCTTAATGCATCCAAGACTGTTCAGTGATGTAAACGGTGAATACCCCGAATTTGGAGGAGGTAAAACAATAAAAAAAGCAGAAGGATTCGATTACTACTGCGATTTTTCGAACTGGGACATTTACCGGGCGCAGATGCCGCTTGTAAGCCTTGTGGCACCTAAACAATATGAGGACATGGTAAAATCGCTCATTGAAAAAGCAGAGCAGGGTGGCTGGCTGCCCATCTTTCCGATGTGGAACAGCTATACTTCCGCTATGATTGGTGACCACAGCACATCGGTAATTGCCGACGCGCTTGCCAAAGGCTTCAGCTTCGATACAGAAAAAGCCTACCGGTACATGCGAAAGAATGCTTTTGAAACACCTGACAATGAAGAAGAATATATCGACGGGAAAGGCAGGAGGGCTTTACAATCTTATATGGAATTTGGTTATATCCCGCTTGAAGATGAAGTGGAACATGCTTTTCACCGCAGGGAACAGGTGTCGCGGACAATGGAATATGCATACAACGACTGGGCAGTGGCGCAGGTGGCACAAAAATTAGGGGAAACCGCCGATTACAATGAACTGATGGGGCGTTCACTGAATTATGCAAATGTTTTTGATACTGATAAAGGATGGGTGTGTGGCCGCCATGCCGACGGAATATTTACGCACGATTTCAATGCAGGACAAACCATGTATTACATCACCGAGGGTACGCCAAAACACTATACATGGCATGTTCAGCATGACATCCCAGGATTGATTGAACTGATGGGTGGGCAGGAAGCTTTTACAAAGAAACTTCATTCCTTTATTGACAATAATGAATACTGGCACGGCAACGAACCCAGCCATCACATACCTTACCTGTTCAACTATGTTGGCAATTGGAGAAAAACACAATCAACTGTAAAATACCTGTTGCAAAATGAATATGACACAGGGTCAGGCGGCCTTTCAGGCAATGATGATGCAGGCCAGATGTCAGCATGGTATGTTTTCGGAGCAATGGGATTTTACCCGGTTTGCCCCGGCAGCAATGAATACCAGCTGTCCTCACCCATTTTTGATAAAGTGACCCTGCGGTTGGATAAAAACTTTTATTCAGGAAAAAGCCTGGTACTGAAAACTTCTCCCGACAACCGTTATGGAGTATTTTCAACTGTAAAATTGAATGGCAGGGAGATCCGCCACATGATTACTCATGAAGATATCAGAAAGGGCGGGAGCCTGAAGTTTGGGAAATAAA
Source organism: Bacteroidota bacterium (assembly GCA_023412195.1). Lineage (GTDB taxonomy): Bacteria > Bacteroidota > Bacteroidia > Bacteroidales > Prolixibacteraceae > Mariniphaga. Next base: position 12,389 of record JAEYNZ010000083.1, on the reverse strand, counting down.
CTATAAGCCACTTGTTTATTCTAATGGGATCAGCAGATTATCTTAAGTGTAAAAAAAAGATAATGTAAGCAGTTTACGCCACAGCATAGACTGGAGAGGCACATTCCATTTAAGTTTCCACCTGGGCTTTCTGACTGCAGTACGTTTCAAGCAATGAACTGAACCGGCCTTATGGCATAACTTTCCCATACCATAGAAATTCCCGGTCCTCACACCGCAATGGGTATTAAAAGGTAAGCTAAAGATTGTATACCTGAGTTTCGTTCATGCGGGAACCAGTATTGTCCGTAATGTTTCAGCAAAGGGGTAAACAATCCCGTCCATCATGATAACTGATGTCAAATACAAATAAATACTTTTTAGTATTATATAAGAATTAATCGTAACTTTCACATGACGAAATAGTTCATCTAAAAATCCCTTTATGTCATTTTATACAGATATCTTATATATTAAACACTCCCTGCCATGAAAAAAAATATCATTCTTTTATGCGGAACCACCATTCTGATATATGGTGCTTTTGCATTAAGCAGCACCTCCCCCACGACCTACCAGTACACAACAGTTACCTGTGCCGTTGCCCCGGCTGTATCGGGTCTGGATTGGTACAAAACCAATACTGATGCGCCATTGTTCGAAGGATTGGATGTAATGGATTTTCCGGTATCAACAAAAAACCCGTTGGCACAACGGTACTTTAACCAGGGGTTGATATTGGCTTATGCGTTCAACCATGCCGAAGCAGCGCGTTCATTCTGGTATGCATCGGAACTTGACCCTGAATGCGCGATGGCTTACTGGGGTTTTGCCTACGTTTTAGGGCCCAACTACAATGCCGGAATGGAAAGCGATTCTTATGAATCAGCCTATAACGCCATTCAGACAGCACAAAAATTATCAGCAGTTCATAGCATGCCTAAGGAAAAAGATTTAATTGATGCACTGGCAGTCCGGTATGTAAAAGAACCGGTTGAAGACAGAAGCCACCTTGATAAGGCTTATTCTGATGCAATGAAATCTGTTTTTAAGTCCTATCCGCAGGATGCTGATATTGGCACATTGTATGCTGAGTCGTTAATGATTCTGCATCCCTGGGATTTGTGGGATAAAAAAGGAAACCCACTGAGCTGGACTCCCGAAATCATTTCAACCCTTGAACAGGCTTTAAATCATGACCCCAGACATCCGGGGGCACATCATTATTATATTCATGCCGTTGAGGCTTCCAATGAACCGGAAAGAGGATTGAACAGTTCAAAACTGTACGACGAGGGATTGGTGCCGGCAGCTGGTCATCTGCTTCACATGCCTTCACATATCTACATCCGGACAGGAAAATATCATGAAGGTTCGCTTGCAAATTTCAGGGCAATCGAGGCCGACAGCACCTACATAACAGCATGCAATGCACAGGGCTTATACCCATTGGCTTATTTTCCGCACAATTATCATTTTCTGGCAGCAACTGCCACACTGGAAGGAAACAGCAGGTGGGCCATGGATGCCGCTGTTAAAGTAGCAGAAAATGTCGACAAAGAAATGATGAAAGAGCCGGGATGGGGTACGCTCCAGCATTATCATACTATTCCCTACTATGTTTACGTCAAGTTTGCAAGGTGGAATGAAATCCTTCAACTGGAAAAGGAAGACCCTGCTCTGGTATATCCGGAAGCTGTAAGGTCTTATGCCAGGGGAATGGCTTTTCTGGGTACAGGTAAAACAGATTCTGCAAAAGAAGAATTATCCAAACTGCGAAAACTGGCCGATGACCCATCGGTTAAAGACATAACAATATGGGACCTCAACAACGCAACAGACCTGTTGGAAATTGCTGTTCACGTTCTTGAGGCGGAAATTCTTGCCAGACAAAATAACTTTAATAAAAGCATCCGCTTATTGCAAACAGCAGTTCAGCTTGAAGACAATCTGAATTACAATGAACCACCCGACTGGTTCTTCTCCGTAAGGCATCATCTGGGAGCTGTTCAGACCGAAGCGGGAAGATATGCCGATGCTTTGGCAACATTTGAAAGCGACTTGCTAAAATTCCCTGAAAACGGTTGGGCGCTGCATGGTATGAAGCTGGCATATTCCCGGAACAATGATGTGGACAATGAGAAAAGAATAGATGAACAACTGGCAACAGTCTGGGCAACTGCTGATGTGGATTTAACTGGTGCCCGCGTAAAATAAAATGTATGAAAAATCATTAAATTCACAATAAAAGGATTTCGTAATTTTAAGGAAAAAAATAAATGCCCAAAGCAATTTTTTTTCTCCTCCTTATTCTTTGTATGCCTGTATATGGTCATGGACCGTTTATTTTTAACCGCTTTTCAAGGTCAGACGGATTGAATGCCAACATGGTCAACTGTGTTTGGCAGGACCATAAAGGTTATTTATGGATTGGGACACAAAATGGCTTGCAGCGGTTTGATGGCAGGAAATTTATTGGTTATACATCAGAAAGGTACATACACTCAATGCCCCCGTTCGGCATTGACCAGATCATGGATGCAGGGAATGGAAAAATGTGGATTCGTCAGGGTAACCTCATTGGAATATTTGATCCTTCAACAAACCGCTATTCCGGCGTACCCATTCAATCTTCCGGTCAGATGCCTGTGCAGTCGGAGCTGAATCTGTATTCCGACAGTAAAGGTCAGGCCTTTCTTTGCACCCATAAAACCGGACTGCTTTATTTTAATGAAGCTGCAAACCATTTTTCAGGTGAAAATCTTCCGGTAAAGGTTCCTGAAGGGTGGAATGTCAATTGCCTTTTTGAGGATACCCTTACAGGAGATTACTGGATTGGAAGTGAACAAGGGCTTGCTGTTTATCAAACCAAAACAAATACACTGCTTTCTCCTGGTTACAATCCGCAGAACCTTCCCCTGCTTCAGCATAAAAACCTGACAAATATCTATAGTTTCGTTTTGGATAAGGAACGTAATTGCTGGATCATTCAGTGGGATTACAGTCCTGAGGTTGAACCGGTGGTCATTCATTACAATTCCCTGAAAAATGAATTTCAAAAAGATATTTCAGCATTTCGAAACACAGGCACTGAATACCACGGGGTGTTCAGCATTACGGAAACCCGGCAGGGCAGCATCTGGTTTGGGGGCGTAAACAACCTCATCTGCTACAATTCACAATCGAAGGAATACACCCAGAATAAAATGAACGGTTCAGATGAAACCGCCATTAAATTCAGGGAGATCTTCCATATATATGAGGATCGGGAGGATAATATCTGGTTTTCAACAAATAATGGCCTTTATGTTACAACACCCGGGCAAATGAGTGCTTCAAATATAAACCTCAACGAGTTGAACAATGGAACTGAAATGGTCGTCAATGCCATAGAGGAAACACTGGATGGAAGAAAATGGATTGGCACATGGGAAAATGGCATACTGGTTTTTGACAGTGCTTATGTGCATACCGGAATTGACCTTTACAAAACAATTAAGGATGGAAAATTAAATGACTACAAGCATGTGTGGGATTTACACCAGCATACTCAGACAGGTTTGATCTGGTCAGGCTGTCAGAATGGGGCTATTGCCATTTTTGACCCTGTGCTGATGAAGCCTGTACAAATACTTGAACCTCCTGTTCTTGATTCTGCCCCCGTTCGGCAGATTCTTGAAGATGCTGAAGGGAACCTGTTTTTCGGAACACAAAAGGGAAGGCTGGCAAAATGGAAAAATGAAACAAGCAACAATGCCTTTGAAGTGATCCGTGATTTTAATTCCACAATCTATCTCCTTTACAGGGACAATCAGGAACGTATCTGGGTGGGGACGCGCCATAACGGCCTTTTTGTAATGGACCCTTCAGGAAAAGATGTGCTGGCGCATTTTTTTGATCAACCAGGATTCGTAACATATCCCGGCAATAGTTTTTATGATGTGGTGCAATACAACGACAGTATCTATTTTGTCAGTACGGGTTTTTTGAATGTACTTAACCTCAATCAGGGACAAATCAGAACCCTTACACAGCGCGATGGGTTGCCCGGTGCAGGCATTACCCGGTTATTGGCTGACGATGAAGGAATGGTGTGGTTCACCACCAACAACGGCCTGGGTAGCTATAATTACCAAAAAAACATCTTTGTAACCTATAATGAAAGAAACGGAATCATCATGGCCGATAAAACTTCAAATGCAAAGTTCAAAATGCAAAATGGCGAATTGTGGTTTGGCGGAGAGAGTACACTTTTCGGATTTAACCCCGGAAAGCTGAAATATAATGAAGTCCCACCCGATGTCACCCTTACAGAATTTAAGCTGAACGACACGTATATATCACCCGACTCACTTCTTTCTGCAAAGAAATTAAGGTTCAGGCCTTATCAGAACTCATTCACCATTTATTTTTCTTCACTTAGCTATGCGCAACAGGAAAAACTGCAATACTATTATAAAATGGATGGTGCAGACAGAGACTGGAACAAACCGGAGCATGAACTTGCTGCTGTTTACACCACACTTGCTCCGGGCAATTATACCTTTCAGGTAAAATGCATCAACATGCAGGGAGTTGAATCAGCCAACATAACTTCACTGCAATTTAATATTTCACCTCGTTTTTATCAAACCCGCTGGTTTTTGTTACTGCTTATCGCTATGGTTTTCGGACTCACATGGTCTTTCTACCGTTTAAGGCTGACCCGGATTCTGGCGGTAGAGAAAATACGGAACAAAGTTGCCCGCGACCTTCACGACGATGTGGGTTCCACTCTCAGCACAATAAACATTCTCAGTTCCATGGCAAAAACGAAGCTGTTGACCGAACCGGTTAAAACAAGTGAGTATATTACCAAAATTACAAACTACAGCCAGGCTATGATGGAATCGATGGATGACATCGTCTGGAGCATCAAACCGGATAATGACACCATACAAAAAATTGTGGCCCGTATGCGTGAACATGCATCTTCAATCCTTGAACCCAAAGACGTTAAGATTTCATTCGATATCGACGACAGCATTTACGACATGAAGCTGAATATGGAAACCAGGCGTGATATATTCCTTATTTTCAAGGAAGCCATAAACAACATTGCAAAATACAGCCGTTGTACAGAAGTTAATATCCGGCTGGCATACATGAACAGGAAAATGTTGTTCAGCATTGCAGACAACGGTGTGGGGTTCGACCCTGATGCTGCCGGTTCAGGAAACGGCCTCGGAAATATGAAAAAAAGAACGGAAGCACTTGATGGAACTTTAAAGATAATCAGCAAACAGGGAAGCGGAACAGAAATATCACTCATTTTTCCGGCAGCAGATTGATTTTTCACATATTTATGTGAATTGGAAATGAGGCCAGATGCTTAATTTTACACAAAACACATTCGATGATAAAGGTTCTGATATATGAAGACAATTCCCAGTTAAGGGAAGGGCTGACAATGCTGATCGATGGCAGCGAAGGTTTCAGTGTGGTGGCGTCAAAAGGAAACTGCACGAATGTTATATCAGAACTGAAAACATGGAAACCTGATGTTGTGCTGATGGACATAGACATGCCGGTTGTGAGCGGTATTGAGGGTCTAAGGAAAATCAGGGAAGTAAACCAGCAGGTAAAAGTTCTGATGCTAACGGTTTTCGATGACAATTCAAACGTATTTGAAGCCCTGCAGAATGGTGCAAACGGATATCTCTTGAAAAAAACTCCCCCTGCAAAATTACTTGAATATATTCAGGATGTTGCTGCGGGTGGTGCACCCATGACTTCGTCGGTTGCTTCACAAGTGCTGAAAATGTTTTCTGACCTTCCGATTAAAACCAAAATCGAATACCACCTGAGCGAACGTGAAAAGCAGGTCTTGAATCTTCTGGTCAATGGCTACAGCTACAAAATGATCGCAGGCGAAATGTTTATCTCCATCGACACTGTACGTTCGCACATCAAGAAAATTTACGAGAAACTGCAGGTTAACAGTAAAAGTGAAGCCGTAGCCAAGGCATTCAGGGATAAGCTGATATAAATACCCGCAGTATTCAAAAACATAATACAGCCGTTGGAACAATTCCTGCCTGACAAACATTCCCAAAAACCTTCCTGACCAGCAAAACCCCCTTCAGGAGAATCTATACGCAAATTCAGGAATAATCCTGAAAGACTGTATCCATTCAGGAAATCATTCAGCTTTCCATTTTGCGAAAATTCATTTCCGGATGTATGTGACCTTTCATCACATATTATCAGTGTATAATCCCCTCCGATTCACATTTCCATGCGATTGATCCACGGAGTATTATGGACTTACTTTGCTATAGTTCATTATTTAAAAATTAAGGCTATGAAAACGATGTTTAAAACAACCTCAATGGATGTCATTCTACCGGAAGGGATGGCATTGCAGGCGAAACAAAAAACAACCAGTTCGGGCACATTCAATCGGGAGTTTTTGTGGACAGGCTATCCGGCCGTTATGGAACCAACCACAGGATTATTGTCTCCTAAATTATTTTTTCTGCTCCTGCTTTTCCTTATTCTTTTTCAGCAGACAAATGCCGCCAAAGACATTGCCGGAAACCAGTGGCAATTTACTGTTGCTACCGGCATACGTTCCTTTTATGCACCGGTTCAAAACCTGAAATGGGAAAGTGCCGGGACCGGAGCCTCTGCCGGTATTAACCGGCTGGTGGGTCAAAAGCAATTATTCTCCTTTGGGCTGCAGGCACATATTGCCCGTCCGTCCAACCATGGCAATAACACCAGTCTGCAACTGCTCGGAGTGTTTACCCCTGTTCTCTTTAAACGGCTGGAACTGGGTATCGGAACAGGTGGCGGATACAGGATTTCGGATTATCTCCATGATCCGGTAATATGGAAGGGTAACAAATGGGAACGCGGCAAACCTTATAAGGGGATGTTACAAATACCATTACAGTTCAGCCTGGGGTATCGCACATTAGATATGGTTTCATTCAGGGTCATTCCTTATGCTTCCTGGCAGTTACAGGCTTTGTTCGGATATAATCCCGATTTCAGCCCACTCCCTGATTCATACCTCATGATCGGATTCAAATTTTCATTCAATAACAATTAATAAATAAACAACATGAAAGCAATTCAGATTCTATTTTTCGTTTTGATCACCGTAAGTGTGAACAGTTCCTGCCAGCAAAATCCGCCCTACCCCGAACAGAATCCGGGGAATGATTTTCCGGAATCCAATCCGCATCATCCCATGAAGGACTCCATCGAATTTCTGGTACAAAAATATATCTCAGACGGCGTACCGGGAGCACAGGTAGTAGTTAAAAACGACGACGGATGGTTTTACCATGCAGGAGGATATGCCCGCATAGAGGACCAGGAACCATTCCATCCCGGTGGAACGGCATGGTTGTTCAGTATTACCAAAACATATACAGCAACACTGCTGATGCTAGAGAAGGAAGCAAATACAGTTCATTTAGACAGCCTGATCAGGGCGTACCTTCCTGATCACATTTTAAATAAAATATCGGGGCACGAAAAGATAACCGTACGCATGCTGCTGAACCATACATCGGGGTTGGTAAACTTCACGGAACTGCCTGAATTTGTGGTGGGGCAGTTAAATGATCCGTTAAACCAGCCTTCCATACATAAGCGGCTGGAGATGGTAAACGGCAAACCCCTTGTATTTGAACCGGGATCGGACTACATGTACTCCAACACGAATTACCTGCTTCTTCAGCTGATCCTTGAACATGCAACAGGAAAAAGCTACTGGCAGTTGCTTGAAGATAAGATTCTTGATCCGCTCCAGCTAACCCATACCCTGAACAACCTTTCGGAGGCACAGACAAAGAGCCTTGGGTTTCCCGATTTTTATTTCGACCGCCATGCCAACCTGCAACTTGAAAACATAACCAGCTGGAACAATGCGCTTGCCAATGCAAGCGACGGATACGGAGCACTGGCAGCCACACCTTACGACGTAATCCGGTTTCATGAAGCATTGCTGGGTGGTGAACTGATTTCAGACAGTTCGCTGAAGGAAATGCAAAAATGGGTAATGGGTGTAAACTCAACTGAATATGAATATGGTGAAGGATTTGAATACTGGCAATTTAAACCGGGATCTTCGCCACAATTCGGACATGAAGGTGACGGAATAGGAAGTTCGACACAATTCTTCTATGTTCCTGACAATAACACCTACCTGTATATTCATATCAATGCGGGAAGGCAATTGTACGGCCCTTACCTGTTTAAGATTACAGACATGAAACGCGATTTATGCCGTTATACAGCCAACTGGCAGTAACCTTTGGCAGTACTCCCTTAAAAGCCGGAAATTTGTAAATAAAAATCCCCGGGAGAAAATTGAACCTCCCGGGGATATGCATTTTTAAATTCCATTAATTCCTGAACACCAGCTCCTCATCCACAACATCAATTACAATGGGCTGGCTCTTATCAACTGTTCCGGCAAGTATCCTGCGGGAAAGTTCATTCAGTACATACTTCTGCAGTATGCGCTTAACGGGCCGTGCACCGAAATGAGGGTCGTAACCAACCGTTGCAAGCCAGCCAACAGCTGCATCGGTGATCGATATGTTCACATCCGTACCGGAAAGCCTGCTCAGCACCTGGTTAAACTGCAGCTTCACAATCTGGTTGATGTCGCTCCTTGAAAGGGGCGTGAATACAATGGTTTCATCTATCCGGTTCAGGAACTCAGGCCGGATTGTACGGCGCAGCAATTCCATTAACTTGCCCCGGGTTTCTTCAAGCACCACCTCCTGGTTGGCAGCATTCATATTCTCCAGGCTCTCCTGGATCAGGTGCGACCCCAGGTTGGAAGTCATGATGATGATTGTATTCTTGAAATTCACCGTCCGCCCCTTGTTGTCGGTCAACCTTCCGTCGTCGAGGACCTGCAGGAGCACATTAAATACATCGGGGTGGGCTTTTTCAATTTCATCGAACAGCACCACCGAATAAGGCTTGTGTCTTACTGCCTCGGTAAGCTGGCCACCTTCGTCGTAACCCACATATCCGGGAGGGCTGCCGATGAGCCTTGTCACTGAAAACTTCTCCTGGTATTCCGACATGTCGATACGGGTAATTGCATTTTCATTGTCGAACAGGTATTCAGCAAGTGCCTTTGCAAGCTCCGTTTTACCTACCCCGGTTGACCCCAGGAAGATAAATGACCCGATAGGCCGTTTCTCATCCTGCAGTCCTGCCCTGCTGCGGCGCACGGCATCCGAAACAGCTGCAATGGCTTCATACTGCCCCACTACCCTTTTATGCAGTTCGTCTTCCATGTGAAGCAGCTTTTCACGTTCACTCTGCAGCATTTTTGAAACAGGGATTCCTGTCCAGCGGGCAACCACTTCGGCAATATCCTCGGCATCCACTTCCTCCTTTATCAGGCTATCGCTTTTTTTCATATTCTGAAGCTCACCCTGCAAAGCCTCAATCTCATTCTCAGCTTCCTTGATACGGCCATACCGCAGTTCGGCAACACGTTCATAGTTACCCTGCCGCTCAGCCTGGTCCGCTTCAAATTTATACTCGTCTATTTCCGACTTTTTTTTCTGAATGGAATCCACAATGTTCTTTTCGCTTTGCCATTTTGCCCGCAACCCCGCTTGTTCCTCTTTCAGGTTGGATATGACTTCGCTCAGCGATGCCAGCTTTTTATCATCCTTTTCGCGCTTGATGGCTTCCCTCTCTATTTCGAGCTGCTTGATGCGGCGCTCAATTTCATCGAGTTCTTCCGGCACGGAGTCCATTTCGAGGCGCAGTTTGGCAGCAGCCTCATCCATCAGGTCGATAGCCTTATCGGGCAGGAAACGGTCGGAGATGTACCGCTGCGACAATTCAACCGATGCAATGATGGCATCGTCCTTGATCCGCACCTTGTGATGGTTTTCGTACCGCTCCTTGATGCCACGGAGAATGGATATGGCATCGAGCCTGTCGGGCTCATCAACGTGTACCACCTGGAAACGACGTTCGAGGGCTTTGTCCTTTTCGAAATATTTCTGGTACTCGCTGAAGGTGGTAGCCCCTATGGCACGCAGTTCTCCGCGGGCAAGTGCAGGTTTCAGGATGTTGGCAGCATCCATGGCGCCTTCGCTTTTGCCTGCTCCCACAAGGGTATGTATTTCATCGATAAACAGAATAACCTCATCATTGGAATTCACCACTTCGTGCACCACGGCTTTTAACCGTTCCTCAAATTCACCCTTGTATTTTGCACCGGCAATCAGGGCACCCATGTCAAGGGAAAATACCTGCTTTGCCTTCAGGTTCTCGGGCACGTCACCCCGAACAATACGGTGTGCCAGTCCTTCGGCAATGGCAGTCTTGCCCGTGCCCGGTTCCCCAATCAGGATGGGGTTGTTTTTGGTGCGGCGGGTAAGGATCTGCAGGATGCGCCGTATTTCCTCATCGCGGCCGATTACAGGGTCGAGTTTTCCTGAGCGCGCCCGTTCGTTCAGGTTCAGGGCAAAACGGTTCAGGGAGTTGAAACGGTCTTCAGCGGTGGGACTATCCACCTTCGAACCTTTTCTGAGCTCCCCGATTGCTTTTTGCAGTTCATCCTTTGCAATGCCGCTGTCCTTCATTAAGCGGCTTACAGAATCGCCTGCATCGAGCAATGCCAGCAGGATGTGTTCCACAGAAACAAACTGGTCGCCCATCTCCTGTGCAAGTGCAAGAGACTTTTGCAGAACCCTGTTAACCGTTGACGATATGTATTGCTCGCCACCTGTTACCTTTGGGTACGACTCAACAATTTTATCGGCAGCCTTCTGAAAAATGACAGTATTTACACCAAGCTTCTTCATCAGAAACTCAAGTACATTCTCAGCAGAATGTGCAAGTCCTTTTAATATATGTCCAGTTTCAACACTTTGCTGGTTATATCCCTGTGCGATCTGAAATGCATGTTGAATGGCCTCCTGGGCCTTTATAGTAAAATTATTCAGGTTCATTGTTCCTCACTTTTTGATTACCAGGTACAGCAATCAAAAAACAATCCATAATTCCCTGATAGACAAATTGTCGGAATAAAAGAGGTTTGGGAATGAAATAATTTCTGAATTCAAACTTTTGAATGAAGATTTGGCAGAAGTGTAGCACAGTCCCCCGGGAAGAGGAACGAAAGGAAATGTTTTAGGTTTGTTCTCCTGAGACTGATTAAGCAGTAGCGATCAGTTTCATTGTACCGGGCAGCTCCTGGACATTGTCCTTCAGGTTCAGGTTCCGGGCAATGTTCCTGGCTTTCTTATTCAGCTGATCGTAAGCCTCAGCAAATGAATTGATATTTCTGTAGGTCTTTACAATCTCAACCTTTGGCTCAGGCTTATCCACGATCTCATTATAAACCGGTGCAGTCCAGTTGAAATGTGGAATCAGTTTCTCGTTGTCGAAATCGTAGGAAAACTCCTTGTGTTCCGCAATCACATATTCAAGATAAGTCCGGTCGTACTGGATCTCATAAAACCGTGCAAAGATTACATAAACCTTGCCGTCGGGCAGCCCGTAAAACTGGACTGGCAGCTTCGATGGGAAATAAGTGATGTTTGCCCTGTAAATTAATTTTGCAAATGATTTCATATCTTCTGTATTTAAAAAATCACGATGCCGAAAAACATTTTAAAATTATCAATATTAAAGACAATTAGATGATCAAATATTAAAATCAGTATTATTATCTCCAATATCAGCATTTTTAACATCATTTGCTAATCTAAATACCTATAGATGTACAGAAAACAAAAAAAAGAATCGTTAAGTATTGACTAACAATGTTTTTTGATGTACATTTAAATGACGCTTCAAATAGGAGATCAAACCCCTGGTATCACTAATAAATTGAAGTATGATAATTGACAAGAGCAATGGCAGGTTAAGTGAAATCAGGTTTTTTGCGAAACAACAAAATCTTGAAGAAGATTTCAATGAGATTTACCATCAGTTAAAGAAATATTCGGAGAAAGGTCATGATGTAATATTATACCGCGATTACAATCCGCTTTCACTTTCTTTTTCTCTTTCTTTCGAAGGAGAGACCATTGTAGAGGGCAAAATTCTTTACCATGGCAGTTTCAGGGGTGAAGTTTTACCCCCTTTCTCCGTTTCGATGAAAACCAAAGAAAAAGCAGGATGGGTTATCGAGACCTAAAATCATACCACTGCATCCGGTCCAGATTCTGACTTTCAGATTGGAACGAAGGGTGAACTGAGCCTTTTGTTGTAATCCTGCTCCTCGCTCCCTGCCAGCAGGCAGGCAGGTCTGCTCTTTGCCCCATGCTCTTTGCTGATTCCTTCACTATTTCTTTAGCATCAGCTTATATGTTGACTATACTTTGACTATCCCAATACTATCTTTATACTATACTTATACTATACCT
>JAEYNZ010000131.1 GCA_023412195.1 Bacteroidota bacterium | reverse complement strand
TACCGAATTGATTGATTAAAGAGGGGGAAGCTTTTGCTTCCCCTTTTTTTATGTTCTTAATTAAAGGCTGTTCCCAACAAATGATTAAATTTGATCATGAATCTAAATCACCTTTTATGGAATTGCTCAATAAACATGTAACCATCAGGAAATTCACCTCCCAAACCATCAATCCCAATCTGCTCGAAAGTATTCTGTATTCCGGGACAAGGGCTTCCACTACTGGAAATATGCAAACCTACAGTATGGTAATCACTACCGACAGGGAACGCAAAAGTCAACTGGCCCCGCTTCACTTCAATCAGAAGATGGTAGTTGATGCTCCTGTTCTGATAACCTTTGTTGCTGATTTTAACAGGTTCTCGAAATGGTGTACATTGAGGAAGGCAGACCCGGGTTATGCTAATTTTATTTCTTTTTTTACTGCTGCCATCGATGCCTTGCTGGTTGCCCAGAATGTTTGTATTGCTGCCGAAAGTAACGGGCTTGGAATATGTTACCTTGGCACTGCCACCTATAACGCCCGTGAAATAATAGAAGTTCTGTCCTTGCCCAGGCTAACTTTTCCTGTAACTGCAGTCGCCATAGGTTACCCTGACGGCATACCTGATCTTACTGACAGGATACCTTTGAAAGGGGTTGTTCACTACGAAAAATATACCGATTATACTGAAGAACAACTGAGGGATTTATACTGGTATAAGGAAAATCTTGCTGAGATGAAGCAATTCGTGAAAGAAAACGATAAGGAAACGCTGGCCCAGGTTTTCACAGATGTACGGTATAAGAAGGCCGACAATGAATTCTTTTCCCAAAAGATGCTTGAAACATTAAAAAGCCAGGGATTTTTGGTCTGACTACATGTTGATGTTCATAAAATCGAGGAATTGCTGGCGGTAGTTGTTTCCCACAGGCAGCCTTTTGTTATTTACCATAACCGTATTTCCTTCAAGCAATTCAAGTTTTGCCAATGAAATGATATATGATTTGTGGATTCGGTAAAACCCCTTATCGGGAAGCATCTCCAGTATTTTTTTCATCGACAGGTTTGTTACAATCTTTTGATCTGAAAGATGAATCTGTATATAATCCCCCAAACCTTCTACATAACATATATCTGAAAAATTAACTTTGTATGTCTTTTTGTTCGATTTGATGAAGATATAATCTTTTTCTTCCTGTGGAATAACCGCTCCCTTCGATGCTGATTGCTTTAAATGGAGCAGCTCTTCGGCTTTAAAAAACGCTTTGCAGAACCGTTCAAAGGAAAAAGGCTTTATCAGGTAATCGATGGCGTCAAGTTCAAAGCCTTCAAGTGCATATTCTGAATATGCTGTTGTTAAAATAACCATAGGAGCATCTTTCAGGCTTTTCAAAAAAGAAATACCCGACAGCTTAGGCATATTGATGTCAAGAAAAATCAGGTCAGCCTGGTTGTCCTGAAGCCATTCATGGGCGCAGATGGCATCATTGCATTTACCTGCAATGACCAGGTTGGGCACTTTTCGGGCATACTGCTCAATTACATTCTGGGCCAGGGGTTCATCGTCAATGATTAAAGCTTGCACTTTCATAATTATTTTAATTTTAAATGAAGGTTAACCAAATGGACATGATCATGATCTGTAATCTGCAAACGATAATCAGATGGCTGATATAAATATTGCAGTCGTTGTTTCACGTTTGACAGTCCGATACCCCCTTCCTTTACCTGAGGTTTTACCGGATTCTCAAAATTGTTGCTGATGGAGAAAAGAAGCCAGTCAGGCTTTCTGAAATCAAATGTTATGTGAATATGATCCTTTCCTGGTATACCTGGCAACCCATGTTTAAAGGCATTGTCGATGAAAGGTTCAAACAGCAGGGGAGCTATTTGAGCGGGTGGCACCTGACCGTGTATTTCATATTTGATTTCAGCATTCCCTGAAGTCCTGATTTTCTGCATTTCGATAAAATTGTTGACGAATTCAATTTCTTTTTCAATTGCGATGTACTTTTCCCTCGATTCATAGATGATATGCCGCATCAGATCGGCAAGGGTCAGAATCAGACCGGGTACCTTCCCTGAATTGAGCAGTGAGAGTGAGTAGATGTTATTCAGCGAATTGAAAAGAAAATGAGGATTCAGTTGTCCTTTCAGGGTCTTTAACTCTGCTTCAAGTTTCTGTTGCTCAATTTTAGCCAGCCTGAGGTTGAGATCCTGCATTGTCAGCCAGTCCTTAATGAATTTTACAAAAGAAGTGAATGCAACGTATATCAATGTTGCAAAGAAATAAGCAGCATGCAGATCGGGGTCAAATGATTTCAGCCGGTCTCCAAGGTCAAGGATATTTCGAAGGGGATAAATAAGCAGGAACTGTATAAATGCACCTACAACTGACAGTAATACAATAAGCCAGAATACATAGAAAACATAGTTCTTTTGTTTCAGGTACCTGGGGATGAGCAGGTACAGGTTAATGTAGACGGCAACTGCAAATCCGAGGTTTATTATAAATGCCTTTGACAGGATTGACAGATCAACATGGACCTTATCATCATTGTAGTAGAAAAAAAACAGCATCAGGATCATGCTGCCCAGCCAGAAGCTGAGGTGAGCGGCTATGTTGTGACGGACATATTTTTTGATATCAGGCATTAAATCTTGTCGCGTTTGTATATCAGTTTTTTCATGTAATAAAGCAGCGGGTTACTGTACTTAAGATTCTTCCATGGCCTGCTTGAGTGGGGCAGATGAAGCACCTCAAGGTTCTTTGCCAGGTAGTTATGATAGCCCAGTTTCTTAGCCTGCCTGCTGATGGTTACATCGAACCAGTCTTTTTTCTGCGACAGCGTCTGGAAACTATATGCCTGAAGGAAGGACAGGGTCAGAAGGGTACAGCAAAAGCTCAGGCTGTGGGATGTGTCATTGATATTGTTGCCTTTGCTTTTTATGTAATTGTAAGGGAAATTGTAATTTCCCTCCTGATCAGTTGTTATTGCACCAATTAATGCCGGCCTGGGAAGTTCTGTTGAAAGCTCCATCAATTTTCTGATCGTGTCTTTTTGAACGATGACATCCGATTCAATGATAAGAAGTGGTTTTTTTTGCTGAATGGCTA
>JAEYNZ010000170.1 GCA_023412195.1 Bacteroidota bacterium | reverse complement strand
CTTTAATTTCTTCGGGATTGTAAATTCCGCCACTGAACAAGCCATAATATGAAAATACTTCAGGCTGATTTAAAGTAATGAGCCTGGTTTCAAAGCCACCCATCGACAAGCCGGCCATGGCACGGTTTCCCTGGTTGGGCAAAGTACGAAAGTTGGTATCGATGTATGGTATCAATTCATCGACAAGGACAGTTTGAAAAGGTTTGATGTCGAAATTGCGCAAACCTCCGAACTCTATATCATTTGTCATACCGTAAGTCATTACAATAATGAAAGGTTCAGCTTTACCCTCTGCAATCAGGTTGTCCATAATAAGGTTGGCCCTGCCTTGATTGGGCCATGAGTACTCATTCTCGCAATAACCATGTTGAAGGTATAATACTGGGTAGCGCTTTGAGCTTTCCTGATGGTAACCGGGAGGTGTGTATACGAATGCTTTCAGAGAAGTATTGGTGCTTTTCGATGGGAAATATATTTCATGCACATGGCCATGCGGAACATTTTTAAGTGCAAATATGTCCTGATCGGGTGCAGGCACTTCAACACCGCTACCCCAACGGCATGCTCCAAAAAACAAAAGGCTACCCGGATCAGGTACCGATGCGCCGTCGATGTTCAGCTGATAATAGTGAAAACCTGGATCCTGCGGAGCAGATTCGCCTGTCCACACACCGTTTTCATCTTTCACCAGATCATATTTTACTCCACCGATATCGAGTTGGACATAATTTGCATCCGGTGCAAGAATTTGTGCACGCACACGTCCTTCGGAATTAACCATGGGATACTCCTGTCCCGGCTGGTTTATGGGTGACGGTTTGAAGTCGTCTGAAATACCAACTTGTCCAAAAACTACCCCAGCCCAGAATAGTAAAACAGCTACCATTATATTTCTTTTCATTTTCAAATATATATTAAATAAAAATAAAGAATAAGACTGCCGTTCATTAAAAGGCAGTCTTACAGTAATTAAATTGCTAATACCAGATGCTAAACCAGACACCCTACTTCATTATCACTTAATAAACAAATCAAAATAACCATTAATTTGCATAGTAAGGCAAACTGATAAAATTATAACTCTCACTCCAGCCTGGATTTTGTTCGAGAACACCTTCAGAAAGGGTAATTTGTGATTCCGGAATCTTCCAGAAACCTCCACCAGTCGCTTCATACCTTTGCATAAAGTCGAAGTTTCCAAATGTATAATTGCCTGCAACGCCACGATTAGTAATGGCTACCCCTGCCTGATTCTTCACAATTTCCTGGACGTCTCCCCAGCGACGTAAGTCGTTCCATCGAAGTGCCTCAAAGCATAGCTCATAACGCCGTTCCTTTTTAAGCAATTCCAAGGAATAAGCGGGATGAGAAGGTAGTTTTGCACGTTCACGAACCTTATTTAAATAAGTGGCTGTTTCTGTAAGTTCTGAATGCATGAGGAAAACATCTGCCATACGGATTAAAATCAGATCAGATGTAAGACCCCGCTGGCGATTGTTTTCACCACCATAAAAATAAGCGAATGATGTAATAATTTTACCGTTTTCATATGCACCGACTCCCAAATATTTCTTGGCCCATAATCCGCATTTCTCTACCTCCTTGGTTTTATCTCCGGCATAATTAGGAATTTCATCTGCTTCTCTGCATATGGAACCTCTTAAACGATAATCTCCAACAAAATCCGGATCATTTGACCAGTCTTCCCATAAAGTTCTATTCACCGGACCATTAGAGTAACCTTGAGGTATAAAAGGAAAGCAAGTGGCTCCGGATAATCTCATACCAAAATACTCAACTATTCTGTTGAAATAACCTTCATCGCCTGTATTTGAAAATTTTAAAGCAAAAATTGTTTCTTTGCATCCGTCACCCTCCCATAATAAACCATTTTCTGAAACATAACTATAATCCGGACCTGTATAAGGATTGGTGTAAGGCCAGATATTACGTTGATCGCTTACTAAAGAATGACCACTGTTGTTTATACAATCTTCAATTTCTGAAATTACCTCTTGTTTTGAAATAGATCCTTCTAAAGTTGGAAGGGAACTTTTATTGTAAAATCCTGTATAAAATAAAAAAACACGTGCAAGAAGTGCTTGAGATGCCCATTTTGATGCATGCCCAGTCCCGTATGAAGGATAAGGAACAGAAGGAAATAAAGATATCGCCTTCTTCAGATCATCTCCAATTTGAGCATAAATTTCATCAGCAGAAGCCTTAGGTATATTTTGTGGTTCAGTATTCAGGATTAAAGGTAATTGTCCAAAAACCTGAACCAAATCAAAATAAAAAAATGCTCTTAGAAAATGAGCTTCTGCAAGCAATTGTTCACGCTTACCTGCTGTATTCCACTCTTCAACATTATCAATTGTTTCAAGTGCATTATTGGCTCTGAAAATCCCTGCATACCGGGTCCGCCAAAGTTCCTCCAGAAAACTTAATGTAGGATTCAGAAGCCGGTCAAGTGATTGGGCTCCCGAATTGCTCGTGCTTCCCCCACCAAATCTGTCATCACCTGCCATTTCATAAATAAAGAACGGATGTTGTTCCGGATTTCTGATTAATTCATTCATTGAAGCATAAATTCCGGTAATCATTTGCTCCGCATCCTCTTGTGAAGATGGAAAATTTGATGTGTTTTTTTTGGTGTAACTTTCTGTATCCAGAAAACTCTCACATCCTGTAATAAACAGGATTAATATTGAATATAGAACTAACTTTTTCATCATATTTAATTTTTTAAAATTCAAAACTTAATATTAACACCTGCCATAAAAGTTTTGGAACTGGGATAATAGCCATTATCAATTCCTGAAGCCCAGTTGTATCCGGCACCATATCCTACTTCAGGATCCATACCGGAATAGTTTGAAAATGTATACAGGTTTTGAGCAGTTACATAAAATCTGAGTTCCGAAAAGGGTAACCTCTTCCAGGAATTTGCTATATTATATCCGAAGGTGATATTTGATAGTTTTACAAAATCAGCATCTTCTATATAGATATCAGATATATCTACAAAATTCTCATGTTTACCATATGAAAAAGAAGGATACCTGTTGGTTGAACCTTCCCCTGTCCAATATTTGGTGTAAACATCAGTCGTATAATTGTCATTAGGGGTATCGGAAAAAGAACGGTATGATTTAAGTATCTGATGCCCGAATGCTCCATAAGCAGTAACCGACAAATCAAATCCTTTCCATGCCAGATTTAAAGATAAACTCCCTGTATAATCCGGATGTGGATTACCAATCATAGTCTTATCATCCTCGTCAATTCTGCCGCTTGCATCGGTATCATGAAAAATCAGGTCTCCTGGTTTTGGATTGTTCTGTTTGGTTACACCTCCTGCTGCAATAAACTGATCAATTTCCTGCTGATTCTGAAAAACCCCATTGGTTTTATAACCCCAGAAATAACCCATGGGATAACCAACCTCCACTCTGAATGATTCAGTTGTATTTTCTCCAATAATTGATTCAGGTCCATGGATGATTCCTTCTTCATTGGCAAGCCGCAAAACCTTGTTTGTATTATGGGCGAAATTTGCAGAAATATTATATTTGAAATCTTTACCAATTTTATCGTCCCAAGTAAGAGCAAGTTCTAACCCCCGGTTCTCAACATCGCCACCATTTATGAATGGTGCTCCGGTTCCATAAGATGCCAGAGTTGGAGCCACCACCAACCAGTCTTTAGTCTTTTTGCTATACCAGTCGAAATTGACCCCCAAATGTGAATTAAAGAAACGGGAATCGAATCCAAGATTTAGTTGTTCTGAAGTTTCCCATGTCACATCCCTGTTTGGCAAAATATCAGGATATGCTCCAGTCACCGGATTGTTCTTATCATCGAAAAAATATGCATTTGTATTAAAGGCGATAGTAGCCAGGTACTGAAAATTATCAATATTGCAATTCCCATTTTGTCCCCAGCTTGCCCTAAGTTTTAAAAACTCAAAACTCTCCATAAAAGCTTCCTCTGAAATGACCCATCCTGCCGAAAAAGAAGGGAAAAATCCCCAGCGGTTTCCTCTTGAGAAATTTGATGAACCATCATATCGCATAACTGCTGAAAGCAGATATTTTTCCCGGAAGTTATAATTTAACCTGCCGAAAAAAGAAGCCAATGAACCTATTCCAAAGGGCTCTCCTGAAATATCGGTATTTGTGTTGTCTAAACCTTGGGAATTGCTGATGTAAGCATGGTCATATGAACCAGGGAATAAAGAGTTAGAGTTCTTGATATGGACGCTTTCACCAATTCCCCATTTTTCAAGAGACTGTCCTGCCAGTAAGTCAAAACTGTGATCATTGAAAGTTTGAGTTAAATTAATTGTGTTTTCCCATGTCCAGTTCGTATTCCATGATTGTCCCTGTGTAATGTCATCCGTTTCATTCGAGGTTCTTGAAGAAAGAACATATGCAGGAACATAATAACGATACGAATTTTGATAGTAATGATATCCGCCACTGCTGCGCAAAATAAGACCTTTCACTGGAAGAATTTCAAGAAAAGCGTTTGATTGCATTCTGTTGGTAATAGAATTCCGATTTCCCCTTGTGTAATCAAGCTGGGCAAGCGGGTTCACCATACCCTGATCAAAATTCCAACCATCTTTTACCATATCCGGATAGACATAATAATCACCTTCTGAATTATATAACGGCAACAAGGGACTTGCTTTTAACAGGTTGCGAACATTATTGCTGTACATGCCACCTATATTTACACCCGATTTGCTGTACCTGGACATGACGATATTCTCTCCAAACCGTATGATATCACGTCCATTTTTCTGATAAAGGGTATGTTGTGAATTCAGCCGTATAGTATACCTGTCATAATGAGGAGTTGCTGGATAACCAATTGTTCCTTCCTGCATGAGGTAAGAAAAACCTAATGAAAAACGCGACTGATTAGAACCACCACTTAAATTGAATGCATGACTGGTAATCGGTGCATCTTTTTTCATACCTTCTTCCAGCCAGTTAGTACCTTTCCATGTACCATTATTTATTGCAGTCAACATGTGTGCGGGTAGCTCCTCCGCCCAGTTATATAATAAACTTCCGGAATTGTCCTGCGTCAGAAGAGCCTTATTTATAATTTCCATATACTGCTCTGCATTTAAAGGAGTTACTCCATTGGTAATAGCATTCTGGACACCATAATATCCATCGTAGCTTAATTTTAACTGACCTGCTTTACCTTGTTTAGTAGTAACTAAAATTACTCCATTTGCAGCCCTGGCCCCATATATAGCTGCAGAAGCCGCATCTTTCAATATATCGATCGACTCAATGTCACTTGGATTGAGCGAATTCAGGGACCCACCAGCAACTCCGTCAATAACTACCAGGGGTGTAGAACTACCGGTTGTACCTAAACCACGGATGCTTATATTATGACCTTCTCCTACCTGTCCTGAGCTTTGGGTAATGTAAACCCCGGGCGTTTGGCTTTGGAGCGCCCCTACAACACTTACGGTATTAAGTTTTTCAATATTTTCACCTTTTACCTGAACGGTTGCCCCGGTAACGAGTTTTTTCTTTTGAACACCATAACCTACAGCTACTACTTCCTCAATTCCAATTGCCTCTTCTTCCATTGGAACTGTAAAGGTCGTTCTCCCAAAAATTTCTACTTCCTGTGTTCTCATACCAACAAAGGAAAACTGCAATGTCTCAGCATCAGCCGGGATGGATAAATTAAAATTCCCATCAAAATTCGTTACAGTCCCTATTGTTGTCCCTTTTACAAGCACAGTCACCCCCGGCAGCGGCTGTCCGCTCTGATCAGTTACCGTACCTGTAACAGTACGTTGCGGCTGTGCAGGTTGTAGCCGCTCTGACACTGCACCTTTTCTCAGCACAATCTGCCTGTCATATACATCCCATTCAAGGTTTTGCTTCCTGAATGCGGTTTCAAGAACCTCCTGGATGGTGGCATCTTCCAGCTCAACATCAAGCTTCTTCTTCATGTCCACATCCTCATTCTTGTACAGAAAGACAAATTCACTGTTGTCTTCCACGTATTTCATCAGATCTGTAACAGTCCCGTTCTTTAGCTTAATGTCGAGACGGGTGTTTTGCGAATAGCTGCTGGCACTCGCCGAAAAAAGCAGGCCAACAATCAAAAATAATGTTAAACGCATAATACGCCTCCATTTTTTGGTTTTCCCTGAAGGAAAACCCGTTAAACAAATAATTTTCATAATTTTGAACAGTTAGAATGAATACTAATATTTATTGGTATTTATCATCAAACCCGGCAGGTGTGCCACCACCTTCCGGGTCTTTTATTTTATAATGTAATGCCGTTCATTCAGAGCTACAACCTGCAAGCCTGTAAGTTTCTCCAGGTACTTAAAAACCTCAGCACGGTCTTTCGTCACATCCAGTTTCCCCGAAACCTGGATACCCCCCTTAAATGGATCATCAAACTGAAACTGGATATTGTAATAGCGTTCAAGCTTCTTGGTGATCCGGTTGAAATCGGTGTTGGTAAAGCTGAACAATCCTTCGGTCCAAAGAATATATTCATCCGTATTGACCCGCTGGGTCCTGATCTCCATTGTTTTCTTATTGAAGTAAGCCAGGTATCCCGGTTCAAGCATGGTTCCCTTATCCTTCCTGCCAGCCCCTGCACTTTTTATTTCAATGCTTCCTTCTGCAAGTATGGCCTGCACCGCAAAATCTTCAGGATAAGCTACCACATTGAACTTCGTTCCCAGTACTTCCAGCTGCATATCGGTTGTCTTTACCACGAACGGCTGCCTTTCATTCCTGCTGACATCAAAATAAGCTTCCCCGATCAGGAAAACTTCCCGGGTTTTATCCACAAACCTGGAAGGATATATCAACCGGCTGCCTGCATTCAGCCATACCTTCGTCCCGTCGGAAAGGGTAATGGTTGAACGGCTGCCGTAAGGGATCACAAGGGTATTCATCTCGGGAACAGCCTGTGGGCTATCATTCATGATGGTCTGTTCTCCGTTCAGCGTAATATCCCCGCCCGGTGAATACTCCAGATGAGATTCACCCTGGTTGACAGGCACCTGGCGCCTGTCGCCCAAAAACAGCACAGGCTCCTGTACCTGGGCAGGCAGCGCAGCATTTTCAATAATGATCTGCGGCTGCCTGCGCTCCATGTACAGGTAAACCAAACTACCTCCTATGAACAAAAACATGAAAGCTATGGCAGCATACCGCATGACACTGCGGATGATCCTGCTACGAATCCTCCTCTCGTCTGTCTGATCCAGTTTGCGTGCGATGCGCATGGCAAGTGCCTTCTTCTCCGCATCTGAAAGCTTTTTATCATCGTATTTCAGATGAAGTTCTATCTGCGTTTTTAATTCCGCGATCTGCTCCTTTAATGTCGCATTGTTTTTAAGGTAATGATTCCAGTAGGCATCAATTTCCGGGGAAGAATAAAAAATCCATTTAAAAAATAATGGATTTTCAAAAAGACGGTTATAGTCGTTCATTTTATTAATTCAATATACACACATAAGAGGAGGCAGGGCTGAAATGGGGACAACCGTTTTATATGTTGTAAAACATGTTTGGGGAATATAAAAGGGATGTAGCTAAAAAGTCATGCTTTATTAAACAAAACAAATAGGCCGATTGCAGACTTTTTAATTTTCCCGTTCAACATGCTGAGAATCCTTAAAACCTGCTTTTTAACCGTATCGGGCTTACATTCAAGGATGATACCTATTTCATTGTAGGTTAACCCGCTGTTGAACTTCAAGAACAACAGTTCCCTTTTTTTTGAATCAAGCGCACCCAACTCTTTTTGCAGAAGCACCAGGTGTCCCTCCATTTCTTCTGCTGCAGACTCCTCAAGGGGAAATTTCAAATCGAACTGTTCGGCAAACTGCCCGGGATGTGTAAACCGGTATTTTTCCTTCAGCTTCCTGGTGATAATGCGCCGGAGGGTTTTGTACAGGTAAAACTCAATGGACTCAGGTTTTCTTATGCTGCCTCCGTGGTTATAAATGGCCAGAAAAGCGTCCTGTATGGCATCTTCAACAAGTGCGTGATGGTTGGTGATCCTGTTTCCATATGAATATAAGGCATCCACATATTCCGTATAAATGAGTTCAAATGCCCGCCGATCCCCTGCCCTGAATTTATCCAGGATAAATTCCCAATATCCTTTTTCGTCTGAACGGTCCATTTTTTTAATTTGATTACTTTAATGTCTGCCGGCTAATTTATAAAAAATGATCGGGTTTCACG
>JAEYNZ010000158.1 GCA_023412195.1 Bacteroidota bacterium | reverse complement strand
ACCGTTTTCATGCTAATTAATATTAAATTAAACATTAATAATTATTGAGCTTCGAGCTCGTCATTAGTATACGGTGGCGGACTTGATTTTTATTCGTGCGTGTGTAAATAATTTTTATGTAAGTTTGGTTAAAAAGCTATTGAAGGTTGATAATAAAATAGAAAGAGCTTTTGGGAGAACTGCAGTTTTTGCCGGGGTGATTTTTCTTATCACAGGAATATTCATGCTATTTGCAGGTGCATACATTATAGGAGCTGTTACGTTCTTGCTTGCCGTTTTTGTTGTATTTACTGATGCCGGTGTGGAGCTTGATACGGATAAACGCATGATGAGAATGTACAATAACTGGTTTGGATTTATCAGAACAGGTAAGTGGAAATCGCTTCGCGACTACATTGGTGTAACCCTGGTACCTGTATCCAGGTGGGAGTCGATGTCCAGCTGGTCGAACAGGGTAACTTCAACAAAGACTACAGATTACCGTATTTTTCTTGTAAATGAAGCCCGGAAACCTGCTGTGGCCATTAAGAAATGCAAGACACGGGAAAATGCACAAAACAGTCTGGACGAATTTTCGTTATGGCTAAAAGTTCCTGTTTATTCTGTTAAAGCTTAAAAATATCAGGTTACCGGTTCAAACAATTCTATCAGGTTTCAGTTAGATAACTGAACTTAATACCCAAATAGCTATTTTTGAAAAAAAATTAGATAACCAGTTTATGCAAAATGTCCATGTTGGCTTTATGGGAGCAGGTGGAATAGCACGTGCACATGCCTATGCCCTTCAGTCTTTGAAATTTTATTACACTGATGTTCCTCAAATGGTTTTTGAATCTGTTACATCTGCCAGAAAGGAAAGCCGTGAAAAGTTTGCCGGAAGCTATGGGTTCCGCCATGCACAGTCTGTTGAAGAGTTCGTTGAAAATGAAAATATTGAGGCGGTATATATATTAGGTCCCAATAATGTTCATTTTGAACATTTAAACCTTGCCCTCCGGATGCCAAATGTAAGGCTTATATACCTTGAAAAGCCTGTCTGTTCTTCCCGGGAGGAGGAAGATGAACTCAGGATGATTGCCACCCGTTTACCGGAAGATGTGCGCATCCAGGTTGGATTTCAGTATCTTCAAACTTCAGCCGTCCGTGAAGCATTGCGTTTTTGGAAATCGGGACAACTGGGAAAACCTATCCATTTTGATCTGAAATATTATCATGGGGATTATCTTCAGAAGTCATATAGGGAAAAGCGTGTTACAAGATTAACACCTGCTCCTGACGGGGGCGCAATGGCCGATTTGGGTTCTCATGGAATCAGCCTGCTGATGGCTTTTCTTGGTGAGGAGTTGCAGATCACAGGTGCATTGCAGGGTGGCAGTTTCGGGGATGTTCCGGCAGGTTCTGATCTTTTTAGTTCCATATCCATGGTTGACACTGGTACAGGGGCCGTCGGAAACATGTCGGCCAGCAGGGTAAGTTCTGGTACAGGCGACCTGGTTTACCTGGAGCTTCATGCTGAAGCAGGAGCTTTACGATATTCTTCCCAACATTCAGAATGTTTTGAATATTATCTTGAAGGTTCAAACCAATGGATTAAACAGATGGTTGGAAGCAATTATGCACCTTTTACCAGTTTCCCCTCAGGCCATGTACCTCCGGGGTGGCTTCGTTCGATGGTGCATGCTCATTACCTGTTTTTGGCAGGGAATCGACATGGCGACTTTAACCCCGATTTGAATCACGGAGTTGCTGTTCAGCGCGTTGTGCGTGAAACAGCTGAGCATTTAAGAAATTTTAGAGAACATTATGCAAAAATTTGAAAGAAACAGCGGTATACTGCTTCATATTACTTCACTTCCCGGTCAGGAAGGTATTGGGACCCTTGGAGCCAGTGCTTATCAGTTTGTTGATTTTCTTGAAAGTACCAATCAAAAGTTGTGGCAGATATTGCCGCTTGGGCCTGTCGGTTATGGGAATTCCCCTTATCAATGTTATTCTGCTTTTGCGGGAAACCCGTTGCTCATCGATTTGAACCTTATCATACATGATCAGATGCTTGATCTGGCGGATTTGGAAAATAAACCTAAAGCTGCAACTTATAAAGTTGATTTTCAATCGATGGAGAAATGGAAGTATCCGGTTTTGAGAAAAGCTTTTAATAACTTCAGGACTAATAATGCTCCCTATGAAAATGATTACAGGCAATTCCTTAAAGAACACCAGTGGTGGCTCAATGATTATGCATTATTTATGTCTGTTAAAAAGCATTTTAAAAATAAAGGCTGGAATGAATGGGATGATGATATCAGGTCAAGAGAAGAAACTGCCATCAAAAAATATACAGAATTACTGCATGATGAAATTGAGTTCAGGAAATTCATTCAGTTTTTGTTTTTCAGGCAGTGGTTTATGCTGAAAGAATATGCGGGCAGCAAAAAAATATCAATTCTGGGTGATCTGCCATTGTATGTGTCGGGCGATAGTGCCGATGTCTGGTCAAACACTGAACTTTTTATGCTTGATGAAAACCTGGAGCAGGTACAGATGGCAGGTGTACCACCGGATTATTTTAGTGAAACAGGGCAACTATGGGGTAACCCTGTCTTTAACTGGAAAAAAATAAAGGAAAGAGGTTTTGACTGGTGGCTTGCCAGATTGCATTTTAACCTGAATATGTTTGACCAGGTGCGGATTGATCATTTTCGCGGGCTGGAATCCTATTGGTCGGTACCTGCTGGTGAGGAAACTGCCATAAAGGGAGAATGGTTGCCGGCAATGGGGTTGCAGCTTATTACATTATTCAGTCAGCAGGTACGTGACCTTCGTCTTGTTGCTGAAGACCTTGGAGTGATTACGCCTGAGGTGGAGGCGCTCAGGGATGAGTTTGATCTGCCAGGCATGAAAGTTTTTCAGTTTGCTTTTGGCTCAGACTCAAAAAATCATAATCTTCCACATAATTATTTTCCCAACTTCATTGCCTATACAGGAACACATGACAATAATACCACGCTTGGCTGGTTGCGCGCATTAAAGCCTGTTGAAAAGAAAATGGTTGAGAAGTACCTTGGGAAGCATCATAAGCAGGCATTAAAAAATGCGATTGAACAGGTATGGGCCTCTGTTGCAAGAAGTGCCATTATCCCTATGCAGGATCTGCTTGAACTGAATGAACGTGCCAGGTTAAATACCCCTGGTATTGCTGCAGGTAACTGGGAGTGGCGCTTCAGATGGTGGCAGTTAAAAAGAAAGCACAGGGAATTTTTAAAAGAAATAACAGAGAAATACAACAGATAATTTCTATCTGTCAGCAGCACCTCATGACTGCCTCCATAAACTGCCGGGGTTTTTCAGCATGTAGCCAGTGCCCTGCTCCCGGTATGTCTACAATGCTGGCGTCAGGATATATTTCTTTTATCAATGGAATGTCGGTATCCTGAATGTAATTGGATTTCAATCCGCGGATGAAAATCACAGGATAACGGGTAATGGGAATTCTGCCTTCGAACCACTGCCTGTTTACTCCGCCGACAATTTCATCAAGATGATCATAAAGGACCTCGACGTTAAGCTGCCAGGAGTATTTTCTGATTACCTTATCTTTTTTTACACTTTTCAACAGGAAACTGCGTATGCGTGAATCATCAATTTTTTGAGCCAGCAAATCATCAATGTCATTTCTGTTTTTTACCCGGCTGAAGTCCAGTTCCTGCATTGCCATTAAAATGTTACGGTGCAGATGGTACTGGCTGCTTTCATTCATCTGAAGATAGTTCCTGGGTGCAATATCTGCGATAACAAGCTTTTCTATTTTTTCGGGATAATCGGCTGCAAACCACATGGCTGTTTTGCCTCCCATACTATGACCCAGCAAGGTGGCACTTTCAATATGATGTTCATTAAAAAATGAAGCCAGATCATCTTTCATATCTTCAAAAGTATGGCTGGGAGCAAAACCAGAATTTCCATGATTCCGTAAATCAACCAAATATACAGTATGTTTTTCGGCAAGCCTTTTCCCCATGTTGAGCCAGTTGTCTGACGAACCGTACAAACCATGTACTACAACCACATCAGGCCCTGATCCTTGCTTTCGGTAAAAAAGTTCCATAAGGTTATTTAAGACAGTCAAGATATTTTTTAATTGTCGTCTGCAAGCCAAAATAAAGTGCATCAGCAATGAGCGCATGGCCGATCGATACTTCTTTCAGGTTGGGAATTGATTTGCAGAAAAAGTTCAGATTTTCGAGGTTCAGATCATGGCCTGCATTCATTTCAAGTCCAATGGCATCTGCAATTTTTGCTGCCTTAACATATGGTGCCACAGCAGCATCGCGGCCAAGTGAATACAACCGGGCATAAGGTTCAGTATAGAGTTCAATTCTGTGAGCTCCTGTTTCAGCGGCACCTTCAATAACTTCCTCATCTGGGTCAACGAATATGGACGTACGGATTCCATAGCTACTTAGTCGTTCAACGACATCCTTTAAGAACAATAAATTGCCCCATGTATCCCATCCATGGTCACTCGTAAGCTGATCATGGGTATCAGGCACCAGGGTAACCTGGTCGGGTAATACTTCAGTTACCATCCTCAGGAAATCTTCACTTGGGTAACCTTCAATGTTAAATTCAGTTTTAATTACTGTTTTTATTTCATAAACATCTTTACGCGTAATATGCCTTTCATCTGGACGTGGATGCACCGTAATGCCATGTGCCCCAAAACGCTGGCAGTTAACAGCAGCATCTTTTACATTAGGAACATCTCCTCCCCTTGAATTTCTGAGCGTAGCAATTTTGTTAATATTTACACTAAGTCGTGTCATTTTTGTATTTTTGATAGGTGCAAGTTACAATTTTCAGTTGAAAACTTTAAAATCAAAAAAGAATTGCTGGCAATAAATATAAAATCAGATGTAGTCACTGCAGTCAGGAGCAGTGAAATAGGGCAGAAAGTTTTGAACTCAATGGATTTGTACAGAGTATCACATCTGCCGGTAGTTGAGGATTCTAAGTATGTTGGATTGGTATCAGATAAGCTTATTTACGATCTCAATCTGCTGGAAGATCCTATTGTCAGGGAAAAAGACAAATTTTTTACTGCCCACGTTCATGAACAACAGCATATATTTGAAGTGGCAGTGATGATGTATAAGCTTAAACTGAGCGTAATTGCTGTTGTTGACAAGGATCATGAATATAAGGGAGCCATCACTTTATATGATCTGGCACGCAGGTTCGCACGTTTCTTTTCTCTGCAGGAACTTGGAGGCGTGGTTGTACTTGAGGTAAATGTTAACGATTATTCCATGACACAAATCAGCCGGATTGTGGAAGAAAATGATACCAAAATCCTGAGTTTTTTCCTGAACAGGCTCCCGGGAACCAAAACAATGGAAATTATCCTGAAGTTGGATAAGGAAGATCTTTCACCTGTAATCGAAGCACTGACCCGGTTCGATTATACTGTTAAAGGAATTTATCTCGACAATTCCATCCTGAGTGATTTATACCAGGACAGGTTTGACCAGTTTATGAAGTATATGAATATTTAATAAATTTACCACCTTAATGAATTGGTTGTATGAGGATATTCAGGTGGCTGGATTTGGAGGATTTCATTTATTTCCATGGATCCGGCAGGATTTGACCCAATTTATGACCGAAGAATAATTTAAATCATCCTGAATGAAAGTGGCTGTTTTTGGGACCTCCCTGTCAGAAAAGTTTCTGCCCGTCTTAAAGGCGTTTTTTGGATACCTGGAAAAAAATAAGGTTGAGGTACAATTATATAAGCCATTCCATGATTTCCTTTCCGAAAAGCTGGATTTTATGGTATATTCAACTTCTTTTTTTCAATCACCATCCGATTTTGATTCTACAAATCAATACATATTCAGTGTAGGAGGTGATGGTACTTTTCTTCATTCAGTTGTGAACATCCGGAATTTTGATATTCCGGTTGTAGGAGTCAATAGCGGACGACTGGGCTTTTTGGCTGATATCTCACAGGAACAAATTTACCATGCCCTGAATGATATTTTTAATGGTCAGTATTCCATCATTGAACGTTCCCTGCTCAATGTTGAATTTGGAGGGAAGGAGACCATAGATTTTAGCTTTGCACTGAATGAACTGGCTGTTTTAAAAACAGACTCTTCCTCCATGATCAATATTACTGCCTGGTGCAATGATAAATTGCTTAACAACTATTGGGCCGACGGCCTTATTATTGCAACACCAACCGGCTCTACAGCATATTCACTGAGTGTAGGCGGTCCTATTCTTTCACCCGATTCTGAAAACTTTGTCATAACTCCGCTTGCACCCCATAATCTGACAATCAGGCCCATTGTGGTGCCTGATAAATATGAGATCCGCCTGAAAGTAGAGGGCAGGGGAAATACATATCTAACATCACTCGATTACCGCTCAGTCCCTGTTGATTTTAGTACAATACTTCGCATAAGAAAAGCAAATGTTACTTTAAAGACCCTTCAACTGCCCGGCCATAACTTTTTTAATACATTGAGAAACAAGTTAATGTGGGGCTATGACAAGCGCAATTAAATTATCTGTAAAGCTTAACAATTTTTAATCTTCTTTTGGGTTTTATAATAGCATTCAGGTATGTTTTATTTAGAATTATATTACTTTTGTACCTCTTGAAAGCTGAAAATCAAAAGGGCAAATCAAGTTTAGTTCGTTGAACAACAGAAGATTATGATGGTAATATATAATGTTTAATAAATCTACAGACACTGATTTTTAATCATGCCTGCAGGTTTTGGGGTCTGACTTTACGAACTGGAACATGCCTGAAACGAATGATGAATAAATGATTTGGAATACCAAATGAAAAAAATAGGATTGGTGTTTATAGCAGTTGTTCTGGCTGTTTCAGGTTTTTCTCAAAAATCAGCTGACATAGGCATTTGGGGAGGGACTTCTACCTACTGGGGTGACCTGGGATCTGTTCCTCCCATGCAAACGTTCAATTTAAATATGGGTGCCTATTTCAGGTATAATTTTAATGCAAGGGTTGCCATGCGGACAATGTTCTTAACCGGCAGCTTTTCTGGCGAAGGGCAGATAGAAAGCGTACCTTTTGAATTTAAAAAAAATGCTCAGGATATTACACTGATGATGGAGATTAACTTCCTAAAATATGTGCTGGGAGAAAAGAAAACCCCATTCACTCCTTATATAATGGGTGGAGTGGGAGTGAGTTACTTTCCTCTTCAAAGAGATACAATTTATGACAGGCCGTTTGTGGAAAACCAATTAAATTATCCCTTGAATCCTGAGTCTGTTGTTACTGCGAGCATACCTTTCGGACTGGGAGTTAAATTTTCACTTGGTAAAAGGCTTGGATTCGGAGCAGAATACCAGATGAGAAAATTGTTTAGCGACAAACTGGATAATCTTGAGGATCCTTTATCTTTTAAAACCGAAGCAGGTGAAACGGTAAAATATTCAACTGTTTACCATAACAATGACTGGGCGGGCTATTTAGGTGTTCATCTGACCTACAAATTATATTTAAATCAAAAAGATTGTCCTGCTTACGACAGGAAAGACTGGTAATGAAATCATTTAAAGATAGACTCAATAGCAACAATATACCTCGCCATGTGGCCATTATCATGGATGGAAATGGACGCTGGGCTGCCAGGCAGGGCAGTGAACGGATATTTGGTCATGAGCATGGAGTGGAAGCTGTGAGATCAACTGTTGAAGGTTCAAGTGAAATTGGTATTCAATATCTGACCCTTTATGCTTTTTCAACAGAAAACTGGGAAAGGCCTAAAAATGAAGTTGATGCTTTAATGGGGCTACTAGTGCAGGCCATAGAAAATGAAACCGGAGAACTGATGAAAAATAATGTCAGGCTCAATGCGATTGGCGATTTGGAAAAACTCCCTGCTGATGTCGGGCATAAATTGCAGGAATGTATTCAGTTCCTTAATAACAATACAGGGCTGAACCTGATTCTTGCTTTAAGTTACAGCTCAAAATGGGAAATATCCCAGGCAGCCAGAAAAATTGCTGAAGATGTTAAAGCCGGAAAATTAACACCAGAAGAAATTGATGATAAACTTTTCGGAAATTATTTGTCTACTGCACACCTTCCCGATCCTGAACTCTTAATCCGTACCAGCGGAGAGCTAAGAATCAGCAATTTCCTGTTGTGGCAAATCGCTTATACAGAATTTTATTTCACCAATAAGCTTTGGCCTGATTTTAGAAAAGAAGATTTGTTTGAAGCAGTTTATGATTTCCAAAACAGAGAAAGACGATTTGGCAAAATCAATAAACCTTTATTTAGTTAAATTATAATGACCAGAATGCGAAAGCTGTTTATATTCCTGCTGTTTTTATTGGTTCTCCAGGTACCCTCTGTTTATAGCCAGGTTACCGATGATACGAATGTTTCCATATACTATTCCAGTCCCAAAAGGTATACTGTAGCTGGTATAGAAATATCTGGCATCAAATACCTTGACCAGACAGTTCTTATCCAGTTGTCGGGCCTGCGTGTTGGTCAGATCGTTGAAGTACCCGGTGAAACAATCACCAATGCAATCAAGAAACTCTGGCAACAGGGTTTATTTTCCGACGTAAGGATTACAGCCAGTAAGATTGAGGGTGACGACATATGGCTCGATATATACCTACAGGAACGTCCAAGGTTATCGGATGTAAATTTTCATGGTATCAGCAAATCGGAAAAGGACGACATCACAGAAAAGGTACTTCTTTTAAAGGGCTCTCAGGTAACCGATAACCAGGTAAACAATGCTGAAAGAACCATCAAGAATCTATTTCTTGCCAAGGGATTCTTAAATACTACCGTAGACATTGTTCAACGTGACGATACCACTCAAAATAACAGCATCATTCTGGAAATATATGTTGACAAGAAAGAAAAAGTTAAAGTTAATGATATCATCATTCACGGAAATGAAGCTGTAAGTGAAACAACCCTGGAGCGTGCAATGAAGAAAACCAATGCACGGAAGCTGAGAAACTTTTTCAGAACCAAGAAATTTCTGGAAGAAGAATATCAGAACGACAAGGCAAAACTTATAAGTAAGTACAATGAGAAAGGTTTTCGTGATGCCATTATAGTCGACGATTCACTTTACCAGGTTGAGGTAGGGCGTAAAAATAAACCCCGGGTTAATATTGAACTTTGGGTTGATGAAGGAGACAAATATTATTTTGGTGATGTCAGGTGGGTAGGTAACACTGTTTATCCATCGGAATACCTGAACAGTTACCTTGGAATTGAAAGAGGCGATGTTTTTAACCAGTCGGTACTCGATAAAAGATTGTTTGACAATGATGTTGGTTTAAATAACCTGTATCTCGACAAGGGGTACCTGTTTTTCGATCTGCAGCCTGTTGAAGTAAATATTGAAAATGATACCATTAATTATGAAATGCGTATTCGTGAAGGAA
This sequence comes from Bacteroidota bacterium, assembly GCA_023412195.1. GTDB lineage: Bacteria > Bacteroidota > Bacteroidia > Bacteroidales > Prolixibacteraceae > Mariniphaga. The sequence goes on along the minus strand of JAEYNZ010000158.1, from coordinate 36,086 downwards.
AGCAGGCGACCATCGATAAGGTGCTCATCACGGGAAATACTAAAACACACGAACATGTAGCCCGCAGGGAAGTGAGAACCTATCCGGGAGATCTTTTCAGCAAGAGCGAAATTATCAGGACGGTAAGGGAACTTGCACAACTTGGTCATTTTGATCCGGAAGCGATTAATCCTGATGTTAATCCCAATCCCGAAAACGGTACAGTTGACATCGAATACCAGCTTCAGGAAAAGGCAAACGATCAGATCGAACTTTCAGGAGGTTGGGGAGCCGGAATGTTTGTTGGCTCAGTTGGTTTAAAATTTGCAAACTTCTCTGTGCGAAATATCCTGAATAAGGAAGCATGGAGGCCACTTCCAACCGGTGATGGTCAGACACTCAGCCTGCGTTACCAGACCAGCGGACGGTATTACAGAACTGTGAGTCTGTCTTTTATCGAACCCTGGCTTGGAGGAAAGAAACCGAATTCTTTTTCTTTGTCATTATCCCATTCCAGGATTAACTACAGTGCCAACAAGTATTACCAGAGCTATAATCCTTATTACGGAGGAGGTTATGGTGGTGGTTATGGCGGATATCCTTACGGTGGTTATGGTGGCTATCCTTACGGCGGTTACGGCGGCTATGGGGGTTACGGCGGCTATGGTGGTTATGGTGGCTATGGCGGCTATCCTTATGGAATGTATCCCCAGCAGCAGTATAACTATGAATCGGAAGGTATCAACACAGCTAACGATCAGATCTGGGAAACTACTGCAGTGGCTATGGGATACGGTTACAGGCTTTCATTCCCTGATGATTATTTTACTGTGTACCATGAGTTATCGCTCGAGCATTATTTGTTGCAGAATATGGGAAGCTATTTTTGGTTCCTTGCCGATGAAAATGGTAATGTTAATGGAAATTTTAATAATTTCAGCTTCAAAACTGTTTTCGGAAGAAATTCAGTGGATAATCCGCTTTATTCCAGAAGGGGATCATCTTTCAGTCTGTCGCTTAAAGCTACGCCTCCGTTTTCACTCGTGTCGGGTAAAGACTATAGCGCACCCGGACTTTCCAATAACGAGAAATACAAGTGGATAGAATATCATAAATGGCTGTTTAAAGGGCAGGTTTTTAATCCGCTATCTCAAAATACAAACCTTGTATTGCGGACAGCTGTGGAAATGGGTTTTCTTGGACATTATGATCCGAATCTGCCATCGCCTTTTGAAGGCTTTATTGTAGGGGGCTCCGGAATGTCAGGATATAATATTTATGGAACTGATTATGTTGCTTTGCGTGGTTATAAGGATTTCAGCCTGAGCCCCCAAAGCGGCTCCAAAATGTATTCCAAATTCACCATGGAAATGAGATACCCCATTACCCTGAAACCGAGTGCTACAATTTATGCACTTGCTTTTCTTGAAGCTGGTAATGCCAATATGAGTTTCCAGAATTACAATCCATTCAAGCTTCATCGGTCTGCTGGCATGGGTGTACGTATCTTTTTACCAATGTTTGGCCTGATGGGAATCGACTGGGGTTATGGTTTTGATCCTGTCCCGGGTGCACCTGATGCACATAAAAGCCAGTTCCATTTTGTCATTGGTCAGCAATTCTAGAATTTTATGTTTGGCATAAAATATGATATTGAAGGTTTATATGAATAAAAAAATGATGGCCATGAAAAAGATTATATTGATTGTTATTGCAGTCATTGCTTTCGCAGGGATAACCAGCGCACAAAAATTTGGTTTTATTGATTCAGGTTATGTACTTGAAAACATCCCATCTTACCGGGCTGCACAGGAACAGCTGAACCAATTGTCGGTGCAGTACCAGAAAGAACTTGAAACCATGCACGCTGAAATTGAACAGATGTACCAGGATTTTCAGGCTGAAAGTGTATTGCTCTCTGAAGATATGAAACGCAAACGTGAAGATGTCATCATTACCAAAGAGAAAGATTACAAACAGCTGCAACGGAAGTATTTCGGACCGGAAGGCGACTTGTTCAAGAAAAGGCAAGGCCTGGTGAAGCCCATTCAGGATGATGTGTTTAATGCCGTTCAGGAAATAGCTAATGAGGGGAGTTATGCTGTAATTTTTGATAAGGCTGGCGGAACAACTTTGTTCTTTACAAACCCAAAGTTTGATCTGAGCGATCAGGTTCTCCAAAAATTAGGATATAAATAATTAATAATTATATTTGTGACCAAAAATTTAATACTACATTGACAATGAGAAATTTAATGAAACCACTTTTGCTTTTTTTCCTTGCTGCAATAACATTTTCAGCAGGTGCCCAAACTCAAAAATTCGGACATATAGACTTGCAGGCACTGGTTCAGTTGATGCCGGAAAGAGCTAAAGCTGAAACTGACTTCAATAAATTCCAGGCTGATCTGGAAGAGGTATATGGGGAAATGCAACAGAATTACCAGCTTAAATTAGGCGAACTGGAAAAAATGAATCAAGAAACATCTGAGGTTAAAAGAAATGCAAAGATTACTGAACTTCAGGAACTCCAGCAAAGAATACAGAACTACCAGGTTACAGCACAGCAGCAACTTCAGCAGAAAAACAGTGAATTGCTGTCTCCTGTGTTTGATAAAGCCGAAGAGGCCATTGAGCAGGTTGCAAAAGAACAGGGTCTACTTTACGTTTTCGATATGGGACCAAGGGTTGTTTTGTACAAATCGAACCAGAGCATAGATATTTTACCGATGGTAAAACAAAAATTGAATATTAAATAAGTCGTGTAATTACCGTTAAAAAAAAAGCCTTTGCACTGCAAAGGCTTTTTTTATGGGTAGTTCATCCCGATTTTACGGTTATTATCTGCTATAAGAAAGTATCAGTCCTCCCCACTTTTAAATTGGATGGTAAGTAATAGCTCTGGAAATATTTATGTTTCTCCTCCGTACGTCTTTTTTACAAATTCTGCTTCTTCCTGATACATGGATAATACACAGACAGACCTGAGCTACCCTGACATTTCTTGTGGTCAGGATTGGATCTTCTGATTGGAAACAGGGATTGCAGTATAAATGGTCAGCTTGTAGTCTAAAGAACCAGATATCCTTTATCATGTTTGGCAGAACTTATACATTAAAATCGGTTTATCTGGTCATTATAGTGAAGTATAGTTTGGTTTGTAATGAAAATGGTTTTACAGGTAATACCCTCAATAATTATCATAGGTCAGAATTGGATGGTTGTTGAATATGTTGGATGCCAGCCATATAAGTGAGTAGAAAATAGGGGGTTTTTGCGTTGTTAATAATCGCCGTGCCTGAAATTGGCTCTTTTTTTTCGCTGGTAATTGTTTTTTTTTGGTTTGATCATGAATTCCCACTAATTTAGTGATGTTAAAAGCAAACTGAAAATTTATGAGCGCAGTCATCAATGCAGAAGTCCCCCCGGTAACGGAAATACCATCCAATAGCATGCTATTTGAAATTGCATGGGAAGTATGTAACCAGGTAGGAGGGATTTATACGGTTATCCGTTCTAAAGTTCCTAGTATCATTGATCAGTGGGGTAAAGAAAACTATTGCCTGATTGGCCCCTATTTTGAAGAACAGGCGGCAGCACATTTTGATCCTGCTACCGATTATTCTTCTCCGATAGGAAAGGCCGTGCTTAAAATGCAGGAAAGAGGTTTTGATGTTCATTACGGACAGTGGATTGTTTCGGGCAGGCCTCAGGTCGTTCTGTTTAATCCCTATTCTGTGTATTATCAGCTTGATGAGATCAAACATTCTATCCGGCAGGATTTTCACATTCACCTGCCTGGGCATGATGAGCTGATTGATAAGGTTGCTGCCTTTGGTTTCCAGGTGAAGGAATTTCTCAGGCATATTTGCAGTGCTGGTTTTTGTGAAAACAGGATTATTGCGCATTTTCATGAATGGATGGCAGGCCTCCCCATACCAGCCATGCGAAGGGAGAATCTGAATATAAAGATTGTATTTACTACCCATGCCACACTTCTGGGGCGTTATCTGGCAATGAATGATCCTGCCTTTTATGAGCGTCTTCCTTTTTATAAATGGGAAGCTGAAGCCCAAAGGTACAATGTTAGGGCAATTGTTGAAATAGAACGTGCCTCTGCACATGGTGCCCATGTTTTCACAACCGTTAGCGAACTTACCGGACGTGAATGTACTCACCTGCTGGGCCGTACTCCCGACATGATCCTTCCCAACGGACTGAATATTCAACGGTTTGAAGCATTGCATCACATACAAAACCAGCATCTCCAGTACAAGGAGAAGATTCATGATTTTGTGAAAGGACATTTCTTCCAGAGTTATTCATTTGAACTCGACAACACCATATACTTTTTTACTTCGGGAAGGTATGAATATCATAATAAAGGGTATGACCTGACGCTTGAAGCACTTGCAAGGCTGAACTGGCGCATGCAGCAGGCCAGATCTAATATGACGGTTGTAGCATTTTTTATTACCAAACAGCCTTTTTATACCTTTAATCCGGATGTACTGCATTCCAAAGCCCTGATTGAGGATATCAGGATGGTATGCGAAGAAATCAAGGAGCAGGTAGGCCGGAGGCTTTACACCAGCATTACCAAGGAAACAGGTAAATATGAATTTCCCAATTTAAATGAAATGGTGGATGATTACCTGCGCCTGAAACTACGCAGGAATGTTCAAAGCTGGAAAACGAACTTTTTACCAAAGATTGTTACCCATACACTTGTTGATGATGCCACAGATGAAATACTGAATTTTTTGCGTACCTCGAACCTGGTTAACAACAAGCATGACAAGGTAAAAGTAGTATACCACCCGGATTTCATTTCAACATCAAATCCTTTATTCAAAATGGATTACAGTCAGTTTGTAAGGGGGTGTCATTTTGGAATTTTCCCAAGTATGTATGAGCCGTGGGGATATACGCCGCTTGAGTGCCTGGCAAGCGGTCTGCCTTCTGTGACAAGTAATTTATCGGGTTTTGGAGACTATGTTTCAAGAAACATCCTTGATCATGAAAAACATGGGATGTACATTATTGACAGAAAAATAAAGAATTTTAATCAGTCGGCCGACGATCTGGCCAATATTATGATGCAGATTGTGCAGCTTGACAGGCGTGAAAGGATTGCCCTGCGGTACCGTTGTGAAGAGGCATCGCTGCATTTTGACTGGTCAAATCTTGGCAGGTATTACAATCTTGCCTATAATATGGTAGTCACCCGGTAATGTGTGCTTAAAATGGAAAGATCTCCCATAGGTGTATTTGATTCGGGGTATGGCGGGCTGACTGTATTAAAGGAACTGGTGAAATTTCTTCCGCAATACGATTTTCTATACCTTGGGGATAATGCCCGTACACCTTACGGTACCAGATCGTTCAGGGTAGTTTATGAATATACACTTCAGGCGGTGAAGTATCTTTTTTCACAGAACTGCCCGATTGTGATTCTTGCCTGCAATACTGCTTCAGCAAAAGCACTCAGGAATATTCAGCAACTCGATCTGCCCCATATAGCTCCCGATAAGAGGGTATTGGGGGTTATCAGGCCAAGTGTGGAGAAAGTATCTGAGATTACAAAGAACGGGCATATTGGTGTTCTGGGAACACCAGGTACAGTAATGTCTGACTCGTATCCGATTGAACTGGAAAAATGGTCGGGTGGAAAAGTGAAGTCGACAGTTCAGGAGGCTTGCCCCCTTTGGGTTCCCCTGGTTGAGAATAATGAAATGGACTCCGATGGGGCAGCCTATTTTGTGAGAAAAAATATTGACAGCTTATTACAGAAAGACAGCCTGATTGATACCTTAATCCTGGGGTGTACGCATTATCCACTGCTCATGAACCAGATAGAGCGGTTTGTTCCTTCCGGCATACGGATATTGTCACAGGGAGAGATAGTTGCTGAAAAACTTGTGGAATACCTTCAGCGTCATCCTGAAATGGAACGCAGGCTTACAAAAAACCAGGAAGTTCAGTTTCAAACTACTGAGTCGGCCGATAATTTTAATGAAAAAGCAGCTCTTTTTCTGGGCAGGCCAGTCGATTCAGCAACAGTCCATTTTTAATTTTTCTCTGCATCAGGATTCTCTGAAAGCAGGTCATAAACTGCCTTTTTCATGTCGTCATACTGGACTTCCATACTGGTGAGCAGCTTATACTGTGCCCTGGTCCGCACAAGGTTATGATCGCTGTACTTTATTTTGTAATAGTTATCACCGTCGATATAATCCATTAAGAAACGCAACACCTGCTCATAGGTGATATATCTGGCTGAAAAAGCAAGATATTCAATTTCCTTATCCGTGAGAAAAGAGGCAGCTTCTTCGAGATAACCCTTTGTAAAAGCCTTGAATATATCTATATTCATTGACACATTTTTAAGGTTGGTATCGTCTTCTTTTCCGGTGTTGGTATAAAACCGCATGGCATCTCCAAAGTCATTCAGAACTGTACTGCTTAGCACAGTATCGAGATCAATGACGCAAAGCACTTCATTCTGTTTGTTGAACAGGATGTTGTTGATTTTGGTATCGTTATGGCTCACCCGGGTGGGTATGATTCCATTTTCAACCAGCTTCCAGTATTCCATCATTTCATTTCTCCTGCTTTCGATCCAGCCTATTTCCGTTTCCACAAGTGATTTTCTTCCGACCGGATCCTTTGCCAATACACGGTCCCATTGTTCATACCTGATCCTGATGTTATGAAATCCGGGCAGGATATCCGTTAACGGGTCATTAAAATCGGATACAAGAGCCTGAAATTTGCCGATTCCTTTTCCGCCTGCGTATGCGAGTTCAGGAGTTTCAGCAGCTTCATATGCAATGGTATCATCGATGAAAAGACTTACAGCCCAGTATTCTTCTTCATCATCCATAAAATATAGTTTCCCGTCGATGGCAGGGATAATGGTCATAGCTTCCCTCATAGGGTCACCTCCTGCTTTTTTTACTTTTTCCTTAATGTGGCTGCATACTTTTTGTATGTTTTCCATCATGGCCGGAATGGGAGAAAAAACTTTTTTATTTTTTCTTTGAAGAATATAACGTGTGGAATCTTCTTCCATGGTAACCATGAAGGTATCGTTGATAAAACCTTCACCAAGAGGGGCTACATCTTTAACTTTTCCTTCAAGCTGAAACTGTTCAGCAATCATTATTAAATCTGTTTTCATATGCTTTTTAAAAAAGTTTACCGGGATATGCACCTCCATCAGTAAGTTTACTGAGTTTTTCTACAACAATGGGTTTATCTTCCCTGTATGTTACCCCGAACCATGGAGAATCGGCTTTTAATACTTTAACAGTGGCAATACCTCCTGAAATCATATCATATACAGCGGAGGGAATGTACATTTCTGATTTTGGTTCATCAATGTGATTTTTTAGAAATTCAGTGAATTTTTCCTCCAGGACATCAAAAACCGATGGTTTGAACCCCCACATGTTCATGGATGCGCTTTCATTGCCTGTCAGCACAGTTTCACTTCCGTCGGGTTCCAGTGAGATTATATGGTTATTTTTCCTGAGGATTTTTACAGTCTCTACAATCTTCTGAAGCTGGTCGTTTTCATTAACTTCACAAATACCCCGGGAGACGGATCCAAAGTCCGACAGTGTGTTGCTCAATTTATACCCTACCATGGAATATTCGTAGGGGTCTGTGGAACTCATCAAAAAATCAGCCATTGCTTTGTAAGCATTAAATCCATAAAAGTCATCGGCATTCAGGGCACAAAAGGGTTCGTTTACCACGTTACGCGCCACGAGTATGGCATGGGCAGTCCCCCAGGGCTTTTCCCTTCCATCAGGAAGTGAAAATCCTTCAGGCAGGTTATCCAGTTCCTGGAACACATACTCCACTTCAATTTTTCCTTTGAGCTTGGGGTCGAAAATTTCACGGAAGGCATCAGCAAAGTTTTCACGTATAACAAATACAACTTTTCCGAAGCCAGCCCTGATGGCATCATAAATAGAATAATCAATAATCGCTTCACCATTCGGGCCAACCGGCTCCACCTGTTTCAAGCCTCCAAATCGGCTGCCCATACCAGCCGCCAGTATTAATAATGTCGGTTTCATGTACTTGATTAAACTTTTAGTTGATCTTTTAGAAAATTAATATACGAAAGAAACTATTCTTTTTTGGATAAGAAAATATCACAGCAAATTATTTATACCAGGATGAATAGGTACCATAGGCATCTGCAATCCGGATAATTTCATTCTCGAGCAGTTCTTTGCTGATCTCCTTTATTTTTTTTGCAGGTATTCCTGCATATACACTTCCGCTTTCAACGATAGTTCCTTTTGTAACCACCGAACCGGCAGCAATAATGGAATTGCTTTCAATCACTGCATCGTCTAGAACCACTGCATTCATGCCAATCATTACATTGTCGTGAAGGGTACAGCCATGAACTATGGCTCCATGGGCAATGGTGACATTGTTCCCGATGTTGGTTGGAGATTTTTTATAGGTGGCATGAATTACAGCATTGTCCTGAATATTCGTATTACTGCCAATTCTTATAAAATGAACATCACCCCGCAAAACAGCATTATACCAAATGCTGCAGTTGTCTCCCATTACAACATCACCAATCAGGATGGCAGTTTCTGCTAAAAAACAATCTTTTCCCAATGAAGGGGTTTTTCCATTGAGTGTTTTGATGAGTGCCATTTTTTAAATATTTAAATTGATTCCAAATATATCAAAACCTTTAAATTATTGGATATGTCACTTACAACTTGTTAAATAATGGTTATTTTTGTCTTTTGAAAATTTACAGGACAAAAGTACGTATGGCCATGGGATAACAATTTATTATTTATCAATAAGAAATACTTTTGAATTGTAAGGACGTATCAAAAACCATTTTTTAAAATGAAAAATGAACATGTAATTGAGCTCGAAGAAGTTGCTATTCGATTTTCGGGAGATTCAGGTGACGGCATGCAATTAACGGGAACATTGTTTTCTGATGCAACTGCTCTTATTGGCAATGACATATCCACCTTCCCGGACTATCCGTCGGAAATCAGGGCTCCCCAGGGCACAGTAGGGGGTGTATCAGGATTCCAGGTTCAGTTTGGAACCAAACATGTAAACACCCCGGGCGACTATGCACATGTCCTTATTGCCATGAATCCTGCAGCGATAAAAGCAAATGCAAGGTTTATGAATCCGGGTGGCACGATAATATACGACAGTGATTCTTTTAATGAAAAGAATTTCAGAAAAGCCGGGTTTGTCACTGACGATCCATTTACTGAATGTAATCTGAAAGATTACAGAATTTTATCTGTTCCTGTTACGAGTCTCACTCAGGCAAGTTTAAAGGATTTCGGCCTGGACCATAAAAGTGTTGTCAGGAGTAAAAATATGTTTACTCTTGGATTGATCTGCTGGATGTTTAACAGGCCGCTTGATTATATAGAGGATTTCATCAGGATGAAATTTGGTAAAAAACCGGTGGTTGCTGATTCAAATATCAAGGTGTTGCATGATGGATATAACTATGGAATGAACCTGCAGCATATGACCCCTACCTATATCGTTCATCCTGCTAATATTGAAGAAGGTACATACCGGAACGTAAACGGCAATTATGCCACGGCCTGGGGGTTTATTGCGGCCGCTGAAAAAGCAGGCCTTGAATTGTTTTTAGGTTCTTATCCTATTACACCAGCCACTGATATTCTTTCTGCTCTTTCGGAAAGAAAGGATCTTGGGGTTAAAACCTTTCAGGCAGAAGATGAAATTTCGGGGATTGCATCTGCATTAGGGGCATCCTTCGCAGGGAATCTTGCCATTACTACTACCTCCGGACCAGGTCTGGCACTTAAATCAGAAGCCATTGGTCTTGCTGTAATGGCAGAATTGCCGTTGGTAATAGTGAATGTTCAGCGCGGCGGGCCGTCAACAGGATTGCCTACAAAAACAGAACAGTCGGATTTGTTGCAGGCTTTATATGGCCGAAATGGTGAAAGTCCGGTTGTTGTTTTAGCTGCAAGTACACCATCCGATTGTTTTTATTATGCTTACAGAGCGTCGAAAATAGCTCTTGAAAGGATGGTCCCGGTAATTTTGCTGACCGATGGTTTTTTAGGAAACGGAAGTGAACCTTTCAGGATACCCAGTGTCTCTGAATTACCTCCTATTGTTCCGCGCTTCGCAAAAGATGCTTCAAATTATAAAGCCTATCAACGGGATGAGAATACACTTGCCCGTGATTGGGCCATACCTGGTATTCCCGGGTTTGAACACAGGATTGGCGGACTGGAGAAAAATATTACAGGAACTGTTAGTCATGATCCTGAAAACCACCATGCCAATACGCTGATCAGAGAAGAGAAAGTACAAAAAGTGGTTGATCTGGTTCCCGATATAGAGGTATGTGGCGATGAAGACGGTGATGTACTTGTGGTTGGCTGGGGTGGAACCTATGGCCATCTGATCAGTACAGTAAGGGAACTCCGAAAGGAAGGCAAGAAGGTAAGCCTTGCCCATTTTAATTACATTAAACCTTTGCCAAAGAACACTGTGCAGGTTTTTGAAAAGTTTAAAAAGATCATTGTGTGTGAACTTAACCTTGGGCAGTTTGCAAGTTATCTCAGGGATAAGGTTCCGGGGTTCCATTATTACCAGTATAACAAGGTAAAAGGATTACCTTTCACAATCAAAGAATTAAAAGAAAGCATCAATAGTCTTCTGGAGGAAAAATAATATGAGTGAACTGAGTTATACCATAAAGGATTTTAAAAGCGAAAACGAAGTACGCTGGTGCCCCGGGTGCGGCGACTATGCCATTATGAATGCTATACAGCGGACCATGGCAGGAATGGGCATAGCAAGGGAAAAATTTGCCGTAATTTCGGGGATTGGCTGTTCATCCAGGTTTCCATATTATATGAATACTTATGGTTTTCACACAATACATGGAAGAGCAGCTGCTGTTGCAACCGGGGTAAAGATTGCAAATCCTGAACTGAATGTCTGGGTCATAACCGGAGATGGTGATGCTATGGCGATTGGTGGCAATCATTTTATCCATACAATACGCAGGAATATTAACCTGAACATTATTATTTTCAATAACCGTATATATGGCTTAACAAAAGGACAGTATTCACCAACTTCCGACAGGGGTTTTAAAAGTAAGACTTCTCCTTATGGAACTATTGAGGATCCATTTGTTCCCGGTCAGCTGGTTATTGGTGCGGGTGGTACATTTTATGCCCGCGGGATCGACAGCAATGTTAAACTTGGGGAAGCCATATTTAAGGAAGCAGCCATGTTTAAGGGGACATCTGTTGTGGAGGTTCTCCAGAATTGTGTCATTTACAATAATGGTGTGCACAATACCATATCTGAGCCCGAATTCAGGTCCGACCGCCAGCTGATACTTGAACATGGAAAACCCATGTTGTTTGGAGCGGAAAATGAAAAGGGAATAGCAATAGAAAGAGGCAGGCTTAAAGTAGTCAAACTGGGTGAAAACGGTGTTACCATGGATAATGTGCTGGTTCATGATGCACATGAATATGATCCTACGATTCACCTTGCACTGATCAATATGGCTCTGCCTGATTTTCCTGTGGCATTTGGGGTTATACGGAGTGTAGATGCACCTGTATATGATGAAGAGTTAGTACGGCAAATCCAACAGGTTCAGTCTTCCAGGGAAATTACCTCTACGGATGAACTTCTAAGGTCAGGAAATACCTGGGAAGTTACAGGAAGGCAAGGAAGTAACGGATCTGGTTCAGAATGTTTTTAGTACATAATCAAAAAAATTAAGTAATCCGGATTCCGGGTGATAGGACAAGTACTTTATGCTTTTTTATAACATATTTATATCTTAACTATTGTTTTATTATTACAGAAATGCTTTGGACGTGAGAGAATAGAGTATTTTTGCCAGTACTTGAAGCTAAAATATCAGCATGAAATCATTTAATATCGGAAATTTGACAGTAAACATCCCTGTAGTTCAGGGAGGTATGGGCATTGGAGTATCACTTTCGGGTTTAGCGGCAGCAGTGGCTAATGAAGGTGGAGTGGGTGTTATTTCTGCCGTTGGGGTAGGAATGTTTGAAAAAGATTATGCCCGTAATTTTATAGAAGCTAACATCAGGTCATTGAAGAAGGAAATTAGTGCAGCACGTGAGAAAACCAAAGGAATCATTGGTGTAAATATCATGGTAGCACTTACAAATTTTTCAGATCTTGTAAAGACTTCAATAGCAGAAAAGGCTGATATCATATTTTCAGGAGCAGGTCTTCCCCTGAACCTGCCATCCTACCTTTCGCATGATTCAGTGACCAAACTTGTACCTATTGTATCATCAGGTCGCGCAGCTCAGATAATTTGTAAAAAGTGGAAAGAGGCTTATGACTATCTTCCTGATGCAATCGTTGTAGAGGGTCCAAAGGCAGGAGGTCATCTCGGATTTAAAGCAGACCAGCTGGATAATCCTGATTTTTCACTTGAAAAACTGATACCTGAAGTGGTACAGGAGGTAAAGCATTTTGAGGAAAAATATAGTGTCAGCATACCAGTCATAGCTGCCGGAGGTATTTATACCGGATCTGACATGAAAGAAATTATGGATCTTGGTGCTGCAGGTGTGCAGTTGGGGACCCGCTTTGTAACAACTCATGAATGCGATGCCTCCATGGAGTTCAAACAAACCTACATCAATTCAACAGAACAGGATATAGAAATCATTAAAAGCCCTGTGGGTATGCCTGGAAGGGCAATTCGTAATGAATTTATTGAAAAGATCAACCGGGGTGAAAAACGACCTGTGAAGTGCCCTTATAAATGTTTGAAAACCTGCGATGTTGAAAAAACACCTTATTGCATTTTTGCTGCCCTTGTAAATGCAGTGAAGGGAAATTTCTTCAACGGATACGCTTTTGCAGGCTCGAATGCCTGGCGGACTTCTAAAATTATTTCTGTAAAAGAAACTTTTGATGCCCTAAAGCAGGAATTTATGGAGGCAGTCCAAAAATCTGCCCCTAAAGTAGTATGAGATATTCTGCTGCAAATCTAATTTTGCATAGTTTCTGCCAATTTTTGAGATGATTCGGTTATCAAATCAGGTCAAAATCTTATTTTCGGTTAATTTTTCAATCATGCCAATTTATGGAAATAGTTGAAGTCACCGGAAATAATGAGATAAATGCTTTTCATAAAGTGCCGGAAGGCATTTACAGGAATGACCCAAATTATATTCCTCTGCTGCGTTCAATGGTGGAAAATACATTTAACCCCTTAAAGAATGAAAGATTCAGTGAGGGGAATGCCTGCCGTTGGGTATTAAAAAGAAACAATGAATTGATAGGGCGGATTGCTGCTTTTTATGATCATACCTATGCTACAGGTTATGAACAGCCAACCGGTGGATGTGGTTTTTTTGAATGTATCGATGATCAGGACGCGGCTGATTTGCTTTTCAATACTGCCAGGGCCTGGTTGAAAATTCATGGTATGGAGGCAATGGATGGCCCCATAAATTATGGGGAAAATTTTTTCCACTGGGGATTGCTTGTTGAAAATTTTCAGCAGCAGACATTCGGAATGCCCTATAATCCTCCATACTACCGGAAGTTGTTTGAGAACTATGGTTTCAAGGTATTTTATGAGCAATATAGTTATTCACTTGATATAACAAACCCTGATCTGCCGGATAGATTCTGGAAAATTGCAGCCTGGGTTACTAAAAAACCAGGTTATACCTACAGGCATTTTTCATTCGATGATGAAGATAAACTCATCCATGATTTTATTGAAATTCACCGTAAAGCCTGGTCAGGTCACAGCAATTACAAGCCAGCTGAATTTAATCAGTTGAAGGCATTGATAAATGAATCTAAATTTATCCTTGATGAAGAGTTTATCTGGTATGTATATCATCATGATGAACCTGTTGCATTTTATATGATGATTCCTGACGCGAACCAGATCCTGAAGAAAATCAAATCAGGAAAGCTAAACCTTTTGAATATTCTGAAGCTGATTTACTATAAACGAAAGAAAATAATAACCCGGTGCCGGGTGATTGTTTTGGGAGTGGTACCTCAATTCCAGAGGTTAGGAATTGAATCCGGAATTTTTTACCAGTTAAAACAGGTTATGTTGCGGAAACCATGGTATAAGGACATGGAAATGAGTTGGATTGCTGACTTTAATCCCAAAATGATAGCACTTTTTAAATCATTTGGTGCTGATAAATCTTTTACGCATTTAACTTTGCGCTACCTGTTTGACAGAAAAAAGGAATTTAAGAGGGCTGAGACGATTTAAATGCCTGTTGGGAAACCGGAGAATTAAAGGTCAGATTTAAAATAACATCATGCAACTCGTAACAGTAACAGATAAAAGAACCCGTAAGCTTTTTCATAAAGTCCCGCATATCATATACAAGGGGGATTCAAACTGGATTTGCCCCCTGGAAGGAATGGTTGAAGATGTATTTGATCCGAAAAAAAATCCCTCCTTCAAGAACGGTGAAGCCATCCGGTGGGTGTTGCTGGATGGAAAACTACTTATTGGACGTATTGCTGCTTTTTATAATTTGGATAAATCCAGGACTTTTGAGCAACCAACCGGAAGCTGTGGTTTCTTCGAATGTATACATTCAGGTGAAGCATCAAAAATATTGTTCGATGCTGCCCGCGACTGGCTGAAATCGAGGGGAATGGAGGCTATGGACGGTCCGGTTAATTTTGGGGAGAATTATATCAACTGGGGATTGCTTGCTGACGGGTATATGCCCCAGGGATTTGGGATGCCCTATAATCCTCCGTATTATGTGGAGCTTTTTGAGCAGTATGGGTTTAAGATATATTTCCGTCAGTTTAGCTATCATCTTGATACTACACTTCCTGAACTTCCTGAACGTTTTTGGAAAGTGGCTGAATGGGTTGCTAAAAAACCTCAGTTTAGCTTTAAGCATTTTTCATGGAAAGAAAAAGATAAGTTCATTGATGATTTTGCAAGGGTTTATGACAATGCGTGGAAGTTTCATAAACATTTCAAGCCCATAGACAAAGATGACTTAAAGGATTTTCTGTATAACTCCAAATCTATGATTGAAGAGGAGTTTATATGGTTTGCCTATCATGAGGGCGAGCCAATAGCCTTGTTTGTAATGATTCCCGACTTCAACCAGGTATTGGCCAGGTTCAGGGGCAGGATCAGACCCTGGCACCTTCCGAAGATCATGTGGTTGAAATGGAGAAAAAAAATAACCCGTACACGAAGCCTGATCATTGGTATAGTGCCAAAGTACCAGCGGTCGGGTATAGAATCAGGAATCTTCTGGCATTTGCGCCCTGCGATGTACAGTAAACGCTGGTACCGGGAGATGGAGCTGTCGTGGGCAGGAGATTTCAATCCTAAAATTGTATCCCTGTATGAATCTGTAGGAGGGAAAAAAATGAAAACACATTACACAATGCGTTACCTTTTCGACAGGAATAAACCATTTAAAAGGGCGCCGGTTTTATCATTGGAACCAGGGAAGGAGAATTCTGCCGGGGAAATATAATATTTCATTTTATTCATGATGATTTTTTTCTTAAATCCGGAATACAGTTTTGGTTTGTTGGAAACTATATTTATCTTTGCACGCCTTTAAAAAGATTTTTAAACAAAAAATGGATTGTAGTAGTTGAAATACAACCATCTTTAATTAAAACCATAAAAAGATGAAAAAAGAAATACATCCCAAGGAATACAGAATGGTAGCATTTAAAGATATGTCAAACGGACATACTTTTTTGACCCGTTCAACAGTTGATACAAAAGAAACAGTTGAAGTTGATGGAGTACAATATCCATTGTTCAAGCTTGAAATTTCCAACACATCACATCCGTTTTATACCGGTAAAGTAAAACTGGTTGACACAGCCGGACGTGTTGATAAGTTTATGAACCGGTATTCCAAACACATGGAAAAAAGAAAAAAGTAATATCATATATTGCAGGTAATGCTCCGGTTTCCCCGGGGCATTTTTTTTGCCTGAACTATATTTTCATATTTACCAGACAAGCCTGATGTTTTTTGAACATCATAAAGGTTCTATCCGTTTGGTTTAGGTGGCATGACAATTGCCTTCAACATGCTTTGTAATGAATGAAGCAAATGAGCGTCAAATTGGCACAATAACAGATCTTAAAAATGGGGAAATTAAAAAATTCAGGATTGGATGAGTTTATATTGAGTGGGATGATGAAAGATGACCCGGATTATCTACCAATAATAGCAGACGGCGATGATGCTGATCTGCGAAATACAGAAATACCTGACATGTTGCCGGTATTACCGCTACGCAACACAGTACTTTTTCCTGGAGTTGTCCTTCCGATTAATGTAGGCAGGAAAAAATCTTTAAAACTGATACAGGATGTATATAAAGGCAGCCGTTTGCTGGGGGCTGTAGCTCAAAAAGACTATACAGTAGATGATCCAACCCAGGACGATCTTTTTGGAATTGGCACAGTTGCAGAAATTCTTAAAATACTTGAAATGCCTGATGGTTCCACCTCTGTGATTATACAAGGTAAAAGAAGATATGCTATCAGGGAATTTTTAACAAGCGATCCTTATTATAAAGCCAGGGTAGATCCTTTGAGCGATGTTACTCCAAAAGATGATTCTGAATTTAATGCCATTGTAGGTTCTCTGAAAGATTTGTCAATAAAAATTGCACAATTTTCAGCCAATGTTCCACCAGAGGCCAGTTTTGCAGTAAAAAATATTGAAAACTCTACCTTTCTTATAAACTTCATTTGCTCAAATGCAGATATTCATGTTCTGGACAAACAAAATCTTCTGGAAATTGAGGATCTGAAGGAAAGAGGAGTGCAGGCCATCAGTTATCTGGTAAAGGAAGTCCAGATGCTTGAACTGAAGCAGGATATCCAGAAAAAGGTTAAAACGGATATGGACCGCCAGCAAAGGGAATTTATGCTTAATCAGCAGATGAAGACCATTCAGGATGAACTGGGTGGGAATCCTGTTGAGCAGGAAATTAATGAGTTAAAACAGAAGGCAAAAAGTAAAAGATGGAATGAAGAATCAGCCAGATTTTTTGAAAAGGAGGTTGAAAAACTGCATCGGCTGAATCCTGCTGCCGGTGAATATTCCGTACAATTTTCTTTTTGTCAGACTTTAGTTGACCTTCCATGGAATGAATATACATCTGATAATTTTGACTTGAAAAATGCACGGAAAGTGCTTGATGAAGATCATTTCGGACTTGAGAAGGTCAAGGAGCGCATTCTTGAACATCTGGCAGTTTTGAAGTTGAAAAATGACATGAAGTCACCTATTCTTTGTCTGTACGGGCCACCTGGAGTGGGTAAAACTTCGCTTGGTAAATCTGTTGCAAGGGCATTGGGAAGGAAATATATCAGGATGAGTCTTGGGGGGCTGCATGATGAATCGGAAATACGGGGCCACAGGAAAACATATATCGGAGCCATGCCAGGCCGTATTATTCAGAATATTAAAAAGGTAAAGTCATCAAATCCGGTATTTATTTTGGATGAAATCGATAAGGTTTCAAAACAGTTTCACGGCGATCCTGCCTCTGCACTTCTTGAAGTACTTGATCCGGAACAGAATTTTGAGTTTCACGACAATTACGTTGAGTTGGATTACGATCTGTCGAGGGTGATGTTTATTGCAACTGCAAATACTTTAGGTACGATCGCTCCTGCACTTCGTGACCGTCTGGAACTGATTGAGGTTAGTGGTTACCTGGTGGAAGAAAAAGTGGAAATTGCCAGGCGTCACCTGATTCCCAAGCAGCTTGTAAATCATGGTCTTGGAAAGGAAGATGTTCAATTTTCGAAAAAGGTTATTGAATTAATCATTGATGGCTATACACGTGAATCAGGAGTCAGGGAACTGGACCAAAAACTAGCTAAGGTTATACGCCGGATAGCTAAAAAAGTGGCTTTTGAAGAACCTTATAATCAAAAACTTACTAAAGAAGATGTCCGGGAATACCTGGGAGTGGTTGAATATTCAGAAGACCGTTACCAGGGAAATGATTTTGCAGGTGTAGTTACTGGTCTTGCATGGACAGCTGTCGGAGGAGAAATTTTATTTGTTGAAACCAGTCTGAGCAAAGGAAAAGGATCTCTTACCCTTACCGGAAATTTGGGTGAGGTGATGAAAGAGTCTGCCATGCTGGCACATGAATATCTGAAATCACATGCACAATATCTTGATCTTGAACCTGAGGTTTTTGAAAAATGGAATGTTCATGTACATGTACCTGAAGGAGCAATACCCAAAGACGGACCATCGGCAGGTATAACGATGGTGACTTCAATGGCATCTGCCTTTACGCAGCGAAAGGTTAAAAAGAATCTTGCCATGACCGGAGAGATTACACTGAGGGGAAAGGTGCTCCCTGTAGGTGGTATAAAGGAAAAAATACTGGCTGCCAAACGTGCGGGTATCACTGAGATAGTGTTGTCTGAACAAAACAGGAAACATCTGGAGGAAATTAAAGAAGATTATTTGAAGGGGCTCCAGTTTCATTTTGTAAAAACGATTCTGGATGTAATAGAAATTGCATTACTGGATACACAGGTAGATAAACCTGTTCAGATACATGCTTATTGACATCAGATGGCTGATTTGGTATCAACATTTTGTTTTCCTGGTTGTTTATGGGTTAAATCAGAACAGGAATGACTTGATGAAAACGAATGCATTTACAGATAAAACGGTTCGATAATCAAAATTCAAATGAATGTTATGCGTATTATTTTACTAGCTTTATTTTTTATTGGCCTTATATCCTGCCAACAGGGAAATAAGAAACAGAATCAATCGTCTGAAACGGTTGTCGCAGCCACAGTAATTGAAGATACTGTTCACATAGGAAAGATGCATTGTGAAATGTGCGTTGCATCTGTTGAAAAAGGAGTTTCAGGTGTGGAAGGTGTGGATTATGTCAAAGCCATACTTGCAGATTCAATTGCGGTAGTAAGGTATGACAAAACTGAAACCAGTCTAGACGAAATTCACGATGCAATCGTAAAGCGGGGGTATCTGGTTAAGGCAGATTCCCCGAAACCTTGATGACCTGTTTATTTGATTTCACTACTATGGCATATGTTTTGCTTTAATTGTTTTTGTTCTTGAAAACAATTAATTTTTAAAGCCATGAAAGAAGATTTGAACAGGAAACGCAGACTTATACCCGAGAAGGGTTCCATCTGGAATACCAAAGTCAGATTATTTTATCCAGCCCTGATATTTACACGGACTATGCCTTCCGAACTTATAAACTGGAAAATAAAAGTTGTCTTAAATTAATTCCTTATTTATCCGGCTTATTCTTATCTAGTATTGATCCCAGCTCTTTACAGGTATATCTTCAAGTCTGAATTTACAGATTGCATATATAAATGCGCTTGCTACCCTGGAGTTTGTAATCAGGGGAACGTTAAAATCAATGGCATGCCTCCTGATCTGATAACCATTTTTTAATTCCCTTTTCGTGAAATTTTTAGGAATGTTAATCACCAGGTCAATATTTTTATTCTTGATAAATTCTGTCGTATTTGGTTTTCGATCTTCTTCATCTGGCCAGTGAAGCAAAGTATTTGCAATTCCATTATCCTGCAGGAAACGGTGGGTTCCTTCGGTTGCAAAAAGATTATATCCCCTCTGCGACAGCATACGTGCACTGGCAAGCAATTCTATTTTGGAACGTGAGGGTCCGGAAGAAATCAAAACGTTTTTCACAGGAATCCGGTAACCCACCGAAAGCATTGCCTTGAGTATGGCTTCATAATAGGTTTCACCAATACATCCTACTTCCCCTGTAGAGGCCATATCCACACCAAGGACAGGATCGGCATTCAGCAGGCGTGCAAATGAAAACTGAGGGGCTTTCACTCCTACATAATCCAGTTCAAAAAGTGATTTGTCAGGTTTTTCAACCGTTTCGCCCAACATAACTTTTGTAGCAATCTCAATCAGATTCAGCTTCATTACTTTAGAAACAAATGGAAAGCTTCTTGAAGCACGAAGATTACACTCGATAACCTTTATGTCATTGTCTTTTGCTAAAAACTGCATATTGAACGGACCGGTTATCTCAAGCCCTTTCGCAATCCTGCGGGCAATTTTCTTAATCCTCCTGATGGTTTCGATGTACAATTTCTGAGGTGGAAATACAATTGTTGCATCTCCTGAATGGACCCCGGCAAATTCCACATGTTCGGAAATTGCATAAGCGATAATTTCTCC
This sequence comes from Bacteroidota bacterium, assembly GCA_023412195.1. Classification (GTDB taxonomy): domain Bacteria; phylum Bacteroidota; class Bacteroidia; order Bacteroidales; family Prolixibacteraceae; genus Mariniphaga. The sequence continues at coordinate 15,807 of JAEYNZ010000158.1, read as the reverse complement.
ATCCTTAGCTACAGCATCAATTTCTATTTCCTTGGCTTCTTCTATAAATTCACTTACAACTACCGGATGTTCCTTTGAAACATTGGATGCCATTTCCAGGAAATACTCAAGCTGATCTGAATTTGAAACAACATTCATTGCGGCCCCGGACAATACATAGGATGGTCTTATTAAAACCGGGTATCCCACTTCATCTATGAATTTATATATTTCTTCAAATGTTGAAAGTTTTGCCCATCTTGGCTGATCTATACCGAGTGTGTCCAGAAGAGAGGAGAATTTTTCACGGTTTTCTGCCCTGTCAATATTAACCGGAGATGTACCCATAACAGGAACCTGCTGGCTGTGCAGTTTCATTGCAAGATTATTCGGAATTTGACCGCCCATTGAAATGACTACACCATGGGGATTTTCAAGGTCAACGATGTCCATTACCCTTTCAAAGCTCAGTTCATCAAAATATAGCCTGTCGCAGGTATCATAATCGGTACTGACTGTTTCGGGGTTGTAATTGATCATGACAGACCGGAAGTTTTGTTTTTTTATGGTTTCAATGGCATTTACGCTGCACCAGTCGAATTCGACAGAACTTCCAATGCGGTATGCCCCAGAACCCAATACAATAACTGATTGATCGTCATGAAAAAATTCTATGTCATGTTCTTGTCCGTTGTAAGTCAGGTAAAGATAATTCGTGAGTGCGGGATATTCTCCTGCCAGAGTGTCAATTTGTTTTACAAATGGCATGATGCCATGGCTTTTTCTGAAAGTTCTTACTTTCAACAAATCTTCCTGTATTTGGTTATTCGGGCTTTTCAATACAATCCGTGCTATCTGAAAGTCTGAGAAACCTGCCTGTTTTGCCAGCTTCAGCAGGTGAAGAGGAAGGTTTTCCAACGAATTAATTTTCTCCAACTCCAGTTTGATATTGTGGATGTTTTTCAGTCTGAATAAAAACCAGCGGTCGATTTTTGTCTTCTCATAAATTTGCTGAATGGAATAGTCTTTATTAAAAGCTTCAGCTATTGCAAAAATTCTCCTGTCGGTTGGATTTATCAGTTCTGATTCAATTTCTTCAATATTAACTTCTTCCTTATTCCCCACAAATCCATGCATGCCGATTCCCACCATCCGGATACCTTTTTGAATGGCTTCTTCAAATGTACGTCCGATGGCCATAATCTCTCCGACACTTTTCATCGAACTGCCAATTATTTTGGACACACCGATGAATTTATTCAAATCCCAGCGGGGGATTTTTACCACGCAATAATCAAGTGCAGGTTCAAAAGCAGCTGTGGTTACTTTGGTAACCTGGTTTTTTAGCTGGTGAAGGCCATAGCCCAAACCAAGTTTTGCTGCCACAAATGCCAAGGGATAACCTGTTGCTTTTGAGGCTAAAGCAGAGGAGCGAGAGAGACGTGCATTTACTTCAATAACTCTATAGTCCTCAGAATAGGGATCAAGGGCAAACTGCACATTGCATTCTCCCACAACACCTACCCTGCGGATAATTTTTATGGAAATGGATCTAAGTTTATGGTATTCTGTGTTGGAAAGAGTTTGAGAAGGAGCAACCACAATACTTTCTCCGGTATGAATGCCCAGGGGGTCAAAATTCTCCATATTACACACTGTGATGCAATTGTCGAATCTGTCCCTTACGACTTCATATTCTACTTCTTTCCATCCTTTAATGGATTCTTCCACAAGGATCTGGGGTGAGTAGGAAAAAGCTTTTGATGCCAATGCTACCAGTTCCTGTTCGTTTTCACAGAAACCGCTACCAAGTCCTCCCAGTGTGTATGCAGCCCTGATTATGATTGGAAACCCTACTTTCTGAGCTGCTATCTTTGCTTCTTCCATATTGGCCGCGGCAATGCTCTGGGGGGTTTTTACATTGATTTCAGCCAGCATCCTTGAAAAAATTTCCCTGTCTTCAGTATCTATAATTGATTGTACGGGAGTGCCCAGAACCTCAACATTATATTTCTCAAGCACTCCTGATTTGAATAAAGCAACCCCGCAGTTAAGGGCAGTTTGTCCTCCAAATGCAAGGAGTATACCTTGCGGTTGTTCCTTTTTGATAACCTCTTCAACAAAATAAGGAGTTACCGGCAGGAAATATATTTTAGTGGCAATTTCTTCTGAAGTCTGGATGGTGGCAATGTTGGGATTGATCAAAACGGTTTCTATACCTTCTTCCTTTAAAGCTTTCAATGCCTGTGAGCCTGAATAGTCAAATTCACCGGCTTCACCTATTTTTAATGCTCCTGAACCTAAAACGATTGCTTTTTTTATTGCTGGATTGATCATAGCTGACAGTAATTATTTTTTTGAGGTGCGGTAAACTTTAATTTTTTCAATGAAATCATCAAACAGAAACTCAGTATCGGCAGGGCCACTGGAGGCCTCAGGATGAAACTGGGTTGAGAAAAATGGTTTGGTTTTATGCCTGATACCTTCATTTGTATTATCATTGACATTTGTAAAAAGTGGCTCCCAGTCAAGTGGTAGTGTTTCATCTGCAACAGCATATCCATGGTTCTGTGAAGTAATAAAACATCGATCTGTTCCATGTAGCAAAACCGGCTGGTTATGGCTGCGGTGTCCGTATTTCAGTTTATATGTGTCAGCACCGGCCGCCCGGGCGAGGAGCTGATTGCCAAGACAAATTCCCATAACAGGTTTATCGTGAGTTAGTACCGAACGAATATTTTCTACAGTTTCTTCACACATGGCAGGGTCACCAGGACCATTTGAAATAAATACTCCGTCAAAATCCTCCTCACTGAAATTATAATTCCAAGGCACACGGATTACGGTAGCACCTCTTTTTAAAAGACACCGGATGATATTATTTTTCACTCCGCAATCGACCAGAACTACCCGGAGCTCTCCATTTTCATAAACTGTTTTCTCATCACAACTTACATGGGCTACCAGGTTTTTTTTGTTGGGATCGTAAAATTCAACTTCATCTCCTTCAAATTCTATCTTCCCCAGCATTGATCCTTTTTCCCGTAAAATCTTAGTAAGTGCCCTCGTATCAACATCGAACACTCCTGGGATATCATATTCATTTAACCAGTCAGAAAGACTTTTTTCAGCATTCCAGTGACTGAATTCATAGGAATAATCAGAAATAATGAGTCCGCTGATATGAAGTTTATGTGATTCAAAAAATTTATGAATACCTTCTTCAGTGGATCCGTATGGTACACCATAATTTCCAATCATCGGGTAAGTTGAGACCAGTATCTGCCCTGTATAGGAGGGATCTGTGAGACTTTCAGGATAGCCGGTCATGGCTGTATAAAATACAACTTCTCCGGCAATTGGCTTTTGACTGCCGAATGATTTTCCGATAAATACTGTACCGTCTTCCAAAGTAATTTTTGCCTGTTTTACCTTTAACATCTTTCATTAATTCTTAAAAAAAATGCGTTTGACCATCTACTGGTTCAAACGCACTTCTTCGGTTTTTTAACTATTCCTGTCTTGTTCTTCATAAATCAAATGAAAGGTTTCTATTTAAAACCGCAGCAAAATTAATAAATAAATCCTGATAAATTTCATGTATGTAAATATAAATGTATAATTTTGCATCCGAAACGAATAATTATTCATTTTTTGATCTGTACTTGAAACTGATATAGTTAGTAAATGTTACAATAATGAAGAGACCATGAAAAACCGGATGCAGCGGCAGCTTGAAATACGCAAATTAATTACAAAAGGAAATCTGCACAGTCAGGAAGAGTTGTTGTCAGTTTTAAAGCGGAAAGGTTTCAGCCTTACCCAGGCTACGCTTTCACGCGATTTGAAAATGTTGCAGGTAGCTAAAATTTCACATCCGTTACATGGATATATCTACGTACTACCTGAAAACGGGCAGGAAACAGAAAAGCCGGTTCAATCGAAAGAAAATTTTCTTGCCGCTGGATTTAAAGGTCTCAATTATTCAGGTAACCTTGCTGTGATGAGGACTCTTCCGGGGTATGCGAGTTCGATTGCTGCTGTTATAGACAGTGCAGGACAATGGGAAATAATTGGAACTGTAGCAGGAGATGATACGATATTAATAATAAAAAGAGAAGGAACAACAAACAGTGATTTGAGAAATGCATTGATTTCGATAATACCTAAATTGAAAAGTAAGTTGTAAGATGAAAGATTTGAAAAAAATAAAGGTTGAGGTTGCGGGGGAACAGCATATCAAATATGTTGATCAGATAAACGATGCAATTGATCTGGCTTCCAAACAACGGGGAACAGGTATTGCACGTCGTTCAAATGAATATCTTATTACAAAAATAAGCGAAGGGAAAGCAATCATTGCCCTTGATGGAGATATATTCGCCGGTTTTTGTTATATTGAAACCTGGGGGAACAAAGGCTTTGTAGCCAATTCGGGGCTTATCGTAGTTCCTGAATACAGGGGATACGGGCTGGCCAAGGAAATAAAGCAGAAAGCTTTTGATCTGTCGCGTAAGAGATATCCGGAAGCAAAGATTTTTGGATTAACAACAGGTCTTGCTGTTATGAAAATAAATCATGAACTGGGTTACAGGCCTGTTACATTTTCTGAACTGACGACTGATGATCAGTTCTGGGATGGCTGCAAGGGATGTGTAAATTATGACATTCTCGAAAGGATGCAAAGAACAAAATGCCTTTGTACAGGTATGCTTTATGATCCTGCATGGGAGAAAACTTCCAAAAATGTCAGCAGTATTAAAAAGAGAAGCCTGCTGGATGTCATTCAAAAATTGAAAGCCAATAATGTTTTCAAAAAAAAAAGCGGGACCCAAATAATGAGCAATAATATAATAAGTGGCAGTAAACCAGATATTACATTTGAAAGTAATTCAATCTTTTTTAAACTGAAACAGGTTTTTATGTTACTCATTTAAATAATAGCAACATGAATAAAAAATTAGTATTGGCATTCAGCGGAGGACTCGACACTTCGTTTTGTGTTAAATATTTGAAGGAGGTGAAGGGTTTTGAAGTCTATACAGCTATAGCCAATACAGGCGGCTTTTCTGATGAGGAATTAAAAGTTATAGAAGAAAAGGCTTACCGGTTGGGGGCAAAAGAACATGTTACCCTTGATGTTACTGAGGATTATTATCAGAAGTGCATCCGGTACATGGTTTATGGTAATGTATTGCGAAACAATACATATCCGATCTCTGTAAGTTCAGAGCGCGTTTTTCAGGCTATTGCAACCATTGGGTATGCCAAAAAGATAGGTGCAGGGTATATTGCCCACGGAAGTACCGGTGCTGGTAACGACCAGGTCCGGTTTGACCTGACATTTCAGGTTCTTGCCCCGGAAATCGAAATTATTACACCAATCCGCGACCTGATGTTAAGTCGGCAGGAGGAGATAGATTTTCTTAAAAAACATGGAGTTGAGGCTGATTTTGAAAAAATGAAATACTCCATTAACCAGGGATTGTGGGGGACAAGCGTAGGTGGAAAGGAAACCCTGACATCTGATCAGGGATTGCCCGGTGATGCTTATCCAAACAAACTTAAAACGGAAGAAGAAAGAATAGTTACCCTTGAATTTATTAAAGGAGAACTTAAAACAATCGACGGTAAAAGCTATGGGGGAGGCCCGGCTACAATACGTGCACTGGATGAAATTGCTTCAGGATATGCCATTGGACGCGATATTCATGTGGGTGATACCATTATTGGGATTAAGGGCAGGGTAGGCTTTGAAGCCGCTGCACCAATGATCATTATCAAATCACACCACCTGCTTGAAAAACATACACTCACTAAATGGCAGGCCTATTGGAAAGAACAACTTGCGAACTGGTACGGCATGTTTCTTCATGAGGCAATGTACCATGAACCGGTTATGCGTAACATAGAATCTTTTCTTGAAGCAACTCAGGAAAATGTTACAGGCAAGGTATTCGTCAGTCTGAAACCTTACCGTTTTGAACTGCAGGGTATAGAATCTGATCATGATTTAATGAAGTCAGGATTCGGAGATTATGGAGAAACTGTAAAAGCATGGTCGGCTGATGATGTGAAGGGATTTACTAAAATATTGTCCAATTCTTTGAAGATTTACAATGTGGTAAACCAGAATGTCAGGAACGATGGTTAAAGCGGGTATTATAGGAGGCGCAGGTTATACTGCAGGAGAATTGCTTAGGATTCTGCTTTATCATCCAAACACAAAAATTGTTTTTGTGCAAAGTTCCAGTAATGCAGGTAATCTGGTATCTGATGTCCACCAGGACTTGCTGGGGAATACTGATCTTGTTTTTACAGATGATTTGCCGCTGATTGAGGTGGATGTTTTATTCCTGTGCATGGGTCATGGAAAGTCATTGGAGTTTATTGAAAATAATGAATTGCCTGCAGGTTTGAAAATTATCGATCTGAGTCATGATTTCAGGCTTAAAAGACCGGGAAATGATTTCATTTATGGGTTACCTGAACTAAATCGTGAAGAAATCAAGGTATCAGAAAAAATAGCCAATCCGGGATGCTTTGCAACAGGGATTCAGCTTGCATTGCTTCCATTGGCTGCTCATGGTTTACTGGAAGACGAGGTTCATGTCCAGGCTATTACCGGATCTACAGGGGCAGGGCAAAAGCCAACAGAAACTTCTCATTTCAGCTGGAGGAACAATAATCTTTCAGCTTATAAGATATTCCAGCATCAGCATGAAGGGGAAATCGTTCAAAGCCTTCAACAGTTGCAACCAGATTATTCGGGCCATTTAAACTTTGTTCCCATCAGGGGGAATCATACCCGCGGAATTTTTGTTTCCGCTTATACCAGGTATCTGGGATCACTAATCGATGCCCAGGCCTTGTATAAAAATTATTATGATGATCATCCTTTTGTTGTATTAACCGGCAAAAATCCGGATCTTAAGCAGGTAGTTAATACAAATAAGGCTGTTTTGTACCTGGAGAAACACCGTGATAAGCTTATCATTTTAAGTGTAACTGATAATTTAATCAAGGGAGCATCAGGGCAGGCGGTTCAAAATATGAACCTTATGTTTGATCTTGATGAGACCGCCGGATTGAATTTAAAACCGGTTGCATTCTAGGTAATTTGGCAAGACATTAATTGGTTGATCAATTTGCATGTGCACGAATCCCGGCTCAGGCCGTTAATTTTTTTAAGATGAAACTTTTTGATGTATATCCCTTATTTAATATAACCCCGGTCAAAGCTTCAGGCTGCTATGTCTGGGATTCAGAAGGAAATAAGTATCTTGATCTGTATGGCGGACATGCAGTGATATCAATCGGACACAGCCATCCCCAGTATGTCTCCCTGATTGCTGAACAGTTATCCCTCATAGGCTTTTACAGCAATTCAATACAAAACCCTTTGCAGAATGAACTGGCTGAAAAACTGGGCAGACTGTCAGGGTATGATGATTATCAGCTCTTCCTTTGTAATTCAGGTGCTGAGGCGAATGAAAATGCTATTAAACTTGCTTCATTTGTAACCGGCAGAAAAAAATTTCTGAGTTATAAAAAAGGATTTCATGGAAGGACTTCTGCTGCAGTGGCATTAACCGATAATCCAAAAATTATTGCCCCGGTTAATGAAACCCTGAATGCAGTTATTTTGCCGTTCAATGACATTGAAGCTACAGAAGCAGTTTTAAAAAGTGGAGATGTAGCTGCAGTTATTGTTGAGGGAATTCAGGGAATAGGGGGCATAAATATTCCCGAACAGCAGTTTCTGGAAGGTTTGAAAAAGCTTACCGCAAAATATGGCAGCCTGCTGATTCTTGATGAAATACAATCAGGGTATGGTCGCAGCGGCCGGTTTTTTGCCCATCAGTATTACTCGGTAAAGCCCGATATTATAACGGTGGCTAAAGGAATGGGCAATGGTTTTCCCATTGGGGGAGTGCTTATTCAGCCTGATATTAAACCCTGGCCGGGAATGCTGGGAACCACCTTTGGAGGAAATCACCTGGCGTGTGCTGCAGGAATAGCCGTACTTGATGTGCTGGAAAAGGAAGATCTGGTGCAGCATTCAGAGGAAATGGGAAACTACATTATGCAGAAACTATCGGGAATAAGCAACCAGATGGAGATCCGTGGAAGAGGACTGATGATTGGAATGGAATTTTCTGTACCGGTGTCTGAACTAAGGAAAAAGTTGCTGTTCGATTATAAGATATTTACAGGAGTATCAGGAAATAATATGATTCGCCTGCTTCCCCCGCTGAGTCTTAACAAGGAGGAAGCCAATTATTTTTTACAGTCATTTTCAGAAGCTTTTGCAGATGTTTCTGCATCTTTATAAGCTGCTTAAACAATAAGATCATGGAGAAGAAAATAATAGGAATAATAGGAGTAGGAAACATGGGCGGGGCTATTGTTGCCGGCGTGTTAAAATCGGGATTTGTAGATGCTGCCGGTGTATATGTATCCGATCGAAAGGAAAGTGCACTGAAGGAGATGGAAAAGATGGGTGTAAATACATCAGAAGATAACCTCCTGGTTGCACAAAATGCAGATGTTTTAATTCTGGCAGTGAAACCCTATCATGTTGAATTAGTTCTTCAGGAAATAAAACCTGCCCTTCATCCTGATAAAATACTGATTTCTATTGTTGCAGGCGTTGGGATTGATGAGCTGGGTGAAATGTCCGGAAAAGATATACCCATCTTCAGGGTGATGCCCAATACGGCAATTGCACTGCGCGAGTCACTTACATGTATTTCATCAAATGGTAAATCAGCAGAACACCGGGATTTTGTAATCGAACTCTTTGATAAGCTTGGTAAAACAATAGAAATCCCCGAAGAATTAATGGCAGCTGCTACTGTGTTATCTTCCTGCGGAATTGCCTATGCATTGCGTTATATACGTGCAGCCATGCAGGGAGGAATTGAAATTGGATTTGGAGCTGAGATGGCCCAGTTCATTACAGCACAAACTGTTAAAGGTGCAACTGAACTAATACTTCAGACGGGCCATCACCCTGAAAGGGAAATTGATAAGGTTACGACCCCACGGGGTGTCACAATCACAGGGCTGAATGAAATGGAACATAAAGGGTTCAGTTCATCACTCATACAAGGAGTTTTGGCTTCTTACAAAAAGATTGAAAAGGATTTAAGGAAATAATTTCGTGCAGTTCAGATATCATAAAATAACGGTTAAAGTAGGAAGTAATGTTCTGGCAAAAGCCGATGGGACACTAAATGTCTCAAGAATTGCCCACCTTGTTGACCAGATAGCATATCTTCACAAAAACGGGATAGAGGTCATTCTTGTATCTTCAGGAGCAGTGGCTGCGGGCAGAGCTGTAATGACTCCGGCCAGAAGGACAGATGCAGTATCTAAAAGGCAGCTTTGGGCGGCACTTGGGCAGGTGAAGCTTATCAGCAGGTATTCTGATTTTTTCAGTGAACATGGGCTTACTTGCGCCCAGGTATTAACAACTAAGGAGAATTTTTCAAGTCGCGGGCATTACCTGAATATGAAAAATTGCATGAACACCTTACTCGAAAACAGAGTAATTCCCATTGTAAATGAAAATGACACCATTTCTGTTACAGAGCTTATGTTTACTGATAATGATGAACTTTCAGGATTAATTGCTTCCATGGTTAATTCTGAAGCATTAATCATTTTAAGCAATGTAGATGGTGTTTATACGGCACATCCGGGGCTTAAAAATGCTAAACTTATTGAAACAGTGGGAACGGATGACAAGGAACCTGAGAATGCCATATCAGGTGATGTTTCACAGTTTGGGAGAGGAGGGATGCTGACCAAGTTCAGGATTGCCAAAAAACTTGCCGGAGATGGGATTGGGGTACACCTGGCAAATGGAACCAAAGAAAATGTCCTTACCGATATACTCTTAAGTTCAAAAGTTTCGGGACATACATACTTTATTCCTGCTATCAAACCTCCTAGCGGAGTGAAAAAGTGGATTGCTTATTCTGATGATTTTACGAAGGGAAAAGTGGTAGTTAACAGTGGTGCAGCCCATGCCCTGAAATCGGAAAAAGCTGTGAGCCTTTTGCCTGTTGGCGTTGTTAAAGTAGAGACAGAATTCAGAAAAGGTGATCTCATCAGGATTGTCGATGATTCAGGGCAAATTATCGGATGGGGAAAAGCTCAGTATGGTTCCGAGAAACTGTCAGACGGCGCCTCTTCTGAAAAACTGAAAGCGCTTGTCCATTATGATTACCTTTACATGGAGAAAAGCACAAAAATTTAAGATGAAAATTGAAAGACAGTTAATCAATGTGCTGGAGGCTTCAAGAAAGCTGAACCTGGTGAATGAAGAAAAGATAAAAAACGTTCTTCTGGAACTGGCACATGAAGCAGAGGGAAGTACTGAGTATATTCTGACTGAAAATCAGAAGGATCTTGAAAGTATGAACCCCGATGATCCCAAATTCGACAGGCTGAAGCTTACAGATGAACGGATACGTGGTATTGCTTCTGATATACGGAATGTTGCCGGTCTGGAAAGTCCTGTCGGTAAAATATTGAAAGAAACTGTACGTCCCAACGGACTTATAATTAAAAAGGTCACCGTTCCATTTGGTGTGATAGGTATCATTTATGAAGCCAGGCCAAATGTAACGTTTGATGTATTCTCGCTTTGTCTTAAATCGGGCAATGCATGTGTTCTGAAAGGAGGCAGCGATGCCATTCATTCCAACACAGCAATTGTATCCATTATACAAAAGATATTAAACAAGCATCATATTGACGAAAATACCGTGACGCTGTTGCCGGCAGGACGGGAGGAAACAAACGAAATGCTGCGTGCACACGGATACATCGATTTAATTATTCCACGTGGGAGCCAGGGCCTGATTAATTATGTCCGTGAAAATGCAACCATTCCCGTTATTGAAACTGGAGCAGGTATTTGCCATACCTATTTCGATGAATTTGGTGATGCGGAGAAAGGGAAAGAAATTATTTATAATGCAAAAACACGCAGGCCATCGGTATGCAATGCGCTCGATTGCCTGGTTATACATGAAAAAAGACTTCATGATCTCCCCGCATTTGCGCAAAAACTGGCCGAATCTGATGTAGTGATCTATGCTGATGAAAAAGCGTTTGAAACTTTAAAAGGGCATTATCCTGAAAAACTCTTATTACCGGCAACGGAAGAATCCTTTGGAACAGAATTCCTTTCACTGAAGATGTCGGTTAAAACGGTGAGTTCATTTGATGAAGCAGTAACTCAGATCAATAAAAACTCATCGAAACACAGCGAAGCCATTATTTCCGGTAACAGGGCGCATATAGAAGCATTTCAAAAGATGATAGATGCTTCCTCTGTTTATTCAAATGTCTCAACGGCTTTTACCGACGGGGCACAATTTGGTTTGGGAGCTGAAATTGGCATCAGTACGCAGAAACTTCATGCAAGGGGTCCCATGGCATTGGAAGAACTTACAAGCTACAAATGGATTATAGAAGGTGAAGGACAAACCAGGCCTAAATAGAGATTCTTTTTTTGTCATGATCACCGGCTATTTTTGTGATTTTTAATTCAAAGATTCTTCAAAGTATATAATTATGAGAAATTTCATCAGTGTAAAAGATATTCCTGATTTGAAAGTAGCAGTTAAAACAGCACTTGAGATTAAAAAAGACCGTTTTGCCTTTCAGCACCTGGGGAAAAATAAAACCATGGTACTGATCTTTTTTAATTCAAGCCTGCGAACAAGGTTAAGCACCCAAAAGGCGGCCATGAATCTGGGCATGAATACCATGGTGCTTAATGTGAACGAGGATGGGTGGCAAATGGAATCGGAACTGGGCGTTGTGATGGATGGAGATAAGCCTGAACACCTGCTTGAAGCCATTCCAGTAATTGGAAGGTATTGTGATGTGATTGGAGTACGTGCTTTTGCCAGGTTCCAAAGCAAAGATGATGATTATTCAGAAAAGATTTTGAATCAGTTCATTAGCTATTCAGGTGTGCCTGTTGTAAGTATGGAGGGTGCCACACGTCATCCTTTGCAAAGTTATGCCGATTTGCTCACAATTGAAGAATTTAAAACCAGGGAACGGCCCAAAGTGGTTCTGACATGGGCACCTCACCCAAGGGCTTTGCCGCAGGCAGTTGCCAACTCATTTGTAGAGTGGATGCGTGAAACTGATTATGACCTGGTTGTAACCCATCCCCGGGGATATGAACTTGCCGCTGAATTTATGGGTGATCTGAAGGTTGAGTATGATCAGAAAAAAGCATTTGAGGGTGCCGATTTTATTTATGCAAAGAATTGGTCGTCATATACCAGTTATGGGAAGATCCTGTCTAAAGATTTTGCGTGGACGGTTAATGAAGAAAAAATGGCAATTACCAATCAGGCAAAGTTTATGCATTGCCTTCCTGTCCGCAGAAATGTAGTGGTCACCGATGGTGTCCTTGACGGTCCTGATTCCATTGTAGTAGATCAGGCGGCAAACAGGGAAATTACAGCCCAGGCAGTATTAAAAATGATCCTGGAGCAGGTGTAACATTCAACTTCTCATCCAAAAACAGGTACCTTTGCACAATGAGTACAAAAATTGATATTATTCCTGCCATTGATATCATTGGTGGTAAATGCGTACGGCTGGCACAGGGCGATTATGAACGTAAAACTGTTTATAATGAAAATCCGCTTGAAGTAGCCAGAATGTTTGCCGATGCAGGATTAAAACGACTGCACCTTGTCGATCTGGATGGAGCAAAAGCTAAGCATATCGTAAATTATAAAGTTCTTGAACTCATTGCTTCCAAAACCAGTCTGGTTATAGATTTCGGAGGAGGACTTAAATCTGACAAAGACCTGGAAATTGCTTTTCAATCTGGAGCCGCTATGGTTACAGGTGGAAGCATTGCCGTTAAAGAACCGGAGGTATTTCTGCAATGGCTGCAGAAATTTGGTAGTGAAAAAATTATTCTTGGAGCTGATGCAAAAGAGAGAAATATTGCAGTCAGCGGCTGGCAGGAAGAAACGGGAATCCCTGTAATTAAGTTTATATCTGGTTTTTTTCAAAAAGGAATCAGTAAAGTCATTTCGACCGATATCAGCCGCGATGGCATGATGACAGGTCCAGCATTTGATTTGTATGCTGAAATCATGGAAGCTTTACCGAAAATTGAAATAATTGCCAGCGGAGGCATTTCTTCAATAGACGATATTTATAAACTCGCTGATATGAACGTTCCGGGGGTAATTACCGGTAAAGCCATTTATGAAGGAAAAATTACCCTGAAAGAGATTGAGCATTTTAATCTGCAGCATCTGTAACAGATGGTTCCTGTATCACCAGTTGAATTGCCGGAGTGAATCTAATTTATAGCAATAATAAAAATACATTAAATGCTTGCAAAAAGAATTATACCATGTCTTGATATCCGTGACGGTAAAACCGTAAAAGGAATTAATTTTATGGATATTAAGGAAGTTGGCGATCCGGTGGAACTTGGTGCAAAATATGCAGCAGACGGAGCCGATGAACTGGTATTCCTCGATATAACTGCCACTCATGAAGAAAGGAAAACTTTTGTAGAGCTTGTGAAACGTATTGCGCTTCACCTGAATATTCCATTCACTGTAGGTGGTGGCATCAGTGAATTAGGTGATGCAGAAAAATTGCTGGCTGCAGGAGCTGATAAAATTTCAATCAATTCTTCAGCAGTCCGTAATCCAATTTTAATAGACCAGATGGCTACAAGTTTCGGGAGTCAGTTTGTTGTGGTAGCAATAGATGCACGAGGGGATGAGAGGAATCATTGGACGGTAACTGTTAACGGAGGTCGAATACCTACTGAGAAAGAATTGTTCTCATGGGCTAAGGAGGCTGAAGACAGGGGAGCAGGGGAAATCCTGTTTACTTCCATGAATCATGATGGTACGAAAAACGGATTTGCGAATGATCAGCTGGCAAGGCTTGCCGATTCCCTGAAGATCCCAATTATTGCTTCCGGCGGAGCAGGAACCAGGGAACATTTTGTGGATGTATTTACAAAAGGAAAGGCTGATGCCGGACTTGCAGCCAGTATCTTCCACTACAATGAAATTCCTGTGCCAGTACTTAAACAATTCCTGAAGGAAAAAGGTATAGTTGTTCGTTAGGATGAATTCATTAAATTCGCTGCAAATTAATATTTATGATTTCTTTTTCAGACATCAGTCAGATAGATTTCAATAAACTGAACGGACTGATTCCGGCAGTAATTCAGGATAATACAACTTCCAAAGTTTTGATGGTAGGATTCATGAACAGGGATTCCCTTCAAAAGACAATGGATATCAATAAGGTTACCTTCTTTAGCCGGACTAAAAACAGGTTATGGACCAAGGGCGAAGAATCGGGCAATTTTTTAGATGTGGTTTCTATTTTGGCAGATTGCGATTATGATACCCTGCTCATCAAGGTCCACCCGGTTGGGCCTGTTTGCCATACGGGCGCTGATACATGTTTTTCAGAGTCAAACAGAAAAAATGATATTAGCTTTCTAAGCTATCTGCAGGATTTTATTGACAAAAGAAAATTAGAGATGCCGGAAGGATCATATACCACTTCTCTTTTTCAAAAAGGAACAGCAAAAATTTCGCAAAAAGTGGGAGAGGAGGCTGTTGAAACCATAATAGGTGCAATGGCAAATGATAATGAAAATTTTATTTATGAGGCGGGAGACCTTCTTTATCACCTGATTGTTCTGCTTTCACATAAAGGTTTGCGGTTGGAAGATGTGGTGAAAGAACTCGAAAAACGACATAAATAATTTCTGATTAAGTGTATTCCCCCTTTCCGGATTTCGTTTAGAAAACTTGTTTTGTAACATTGTTCCACAACATAACTTTTAAACATTGTATCTTTTTGCCTCATTATCCGGGAGTTTTGCAATTAGTTTGATAGATTTGTATAAACTGCAAACTCAAAAAATTGTGTCATGGAAACCACAACAATTTGTCCAACCAGCACCGCCACCATCCTGGCATGTCACAAAATTGCCAGATCATTTAAGGAAAACATCTATGAACTTTCCCGTATCAGGAATGAATGGGATCCTGAATATGCAACTTCTTTAAATGTATGGATCAATGATACAATAGAAAAGTATTATTCCAATGATGTCGACAGTATTGAAGAAAAAAGGTACCGGGAATGGCATGAAGTAATGATTGCCGGCCTTCAAAGCCTGAAAGTTCTGCGTGCCTCCCTGAAAGTGGATTTTAAAAATGACAAATCTTTTTTAAAGGGTATTTTCAACAAATTGGGCTACAGTGAATATTTCAGCGATGCTAAAAATGGTGATCACATGAGCCTATACAGGCTCCTGACTACTTTTGTGAAAAATATGGATGAGGATACAAAAAAAATGATCGTCCACAAAGGTGTACCTGAGTCACTTTTCTCTAAAATAGTTGCATCTGCAAAGCAAATTGAAGATTATAAATGTTGTTTTGAAGCCCTGGAAAGCGATTATGAACTCAACAATTACGGACAAAAGGAGGTAGCTGAAATTTATGAAACCATTCAGGATATCTGCCGTATTGCTGTAGCATATTATCAGTTCGATCCCATAAAAAGGGATGACTTTAACTTCTATAAGGTAATGGTAAATCTTTAAACTGCGTGATAATTAACTTTAAAATGACCTGCCGGGTAACCCCGGCGGGTCATTTTTTGTGTGCCGTGCATGGTAAATAACTTGGTGGTGAAAGTCCACTATGGGGGTTTGTAGTTGCCAACCATTAGCCAAGAGCAAGGGTGTCCATCGTGAGGTGGAATCTGAAGGAAGCTGGAGGC
>JAEYNZ010000156.1 GCA_023412195.1 Bacteroidota bacterium | reverse complement strand
CCTCACAACTGCTTCAGACTGAACGACAAATTGGTCTGTGTAATCCTTTCATATTACCAGGTTTTTAATTAATATATAAACGTACGCTTCGTGGCGTACCGAAGTTCCACAAAGTTCCCGATGCGGTATTTTGCTTCAGCCCTAATTGTCAGACTATTGTATGTTAAGTAATCTGTCATTGGTAGTTTTAACCCCACATAGAAATGGGGCACAATGCTGATATGACAGAGAATGAAGTTTAATCATAAATGTCTCTTCCTGGTGATTTCCTGGTGCCTTGGAGTCTTGGTGGCAAAGGAAATTTATGCCACCACCAAGCCCGCGAAGTTTCACAAAGTTCCCGATGCAGCTTTTTGATTCCGTCTTAATGGCCAGACTAAACGCATGTTAAGTAAATCTGTCATTGGTACTGCAGGGAGAAATCTCAAATATTAACCGGACACAAATGATAAATTTATTTATCCTTTTAATGCAGAAACAAAAACCGGCTGCACATCGTACAGCCGGCCTGAATTATGAAATATTCTTTTCCCTGTTAAAATATACTGTATGATATTCCAAAAGCAAATGTGAATGTTGATTTGGAATATACGTCGGTGTATGCACCTGCATCAGGATCGGTATAGGAAACCGTCTGATCCTGGTAAAATGAATTTGATAAGCCGGCATCAAGGGTCAGGGCTTTTGAAACTTTCCATTCAATGCCACCCCCAACTGAAACATGGGGATTGCTGAAGCTGAAGTCGCTCTGGTAGCTGTCGGCCATTCCCTGGTCTCCGTATATGCCACCCAGACTGAAAGCAAACTCCCTTGAAACATTAAATTGTGCTCCCAGGCCAATTTCCATTCCATTCTTTTCAAATTCACGTTCCCTGATTTGGGTCTGGTCCCTTGTCCTCCAGATGGAAAGGTCCCTGATATTCGTTCCCCAATCTACGCCTTTATTGAAGTACATATTATACGACAACTGTGCTTCCACCATATTTGTTTTGTAACCTGCACCTATACCCAGTACGGCAGGAATGTCATTGGAAGAAACATCTCCGTCAGGGAAAAGACCAAGGTCATCGACAGATGTATTGTTTGTAAGGTCCAGCCTGGTTTTCATCTCATACTTTACAGCGATGTTAAAATTCTCAGTTGGCATAATATTTACACCCACAATAGGAGTATATCCGAATCCTGTCTGTGTAGTTTCAACCTCCTTATCGGTCACTTGCCCGACCATCTGGGGAGCAGCAGCACTAAAAAAAGTTGTGGCAGGAATCATTGCTCCGGTAGGGTTTAATAACGGATGAGTGGGATTGATCTGGATATCCCTGATATACCCATTGTATTTGTTTGTAGCGGGCAGAACCCTAACTCCCAGAGAAGCAGAAAAAACATCTGAGATTTCATAAGCTGCACCAACTTGTATCCCCCAGAATACAGAAGACCCTTCAAAACTCATGTCAACTGCATAAGCTGTTGTCGGAACGCCCATCCCACCGATCAGGAGGGGCAGTTTTGAAACCGGGATTTCAAAGGAAGGCAAACCCCTTTCATAGGTAGCTGAACCACCTCCTGCATTTGGCCCTATACCAAGAGAAATGGCAAGCCGGTCCATTTTGTATACACCAAAAGCTGTCGGAAAAACAGGTACATTGACTAAACCTTCATAATACCCGTCATTCAGCAGCGGGAAGTTGCTCTCAACAGGTTTCTTCTGGAAAATAGTCTGGCTTGAAAGGGAAAAATGCCAGCCGTCATTTAATGAGGTCAGGCCTGCAGGGTTAAAATAAACAGCGTCGATTCCTGTTGATGCATTTCGTGACATCATACGGATATACTGTACGCTTTGATTGGTGTTGGTCAACACGCCACCGGCAAATACCAGTGTTGCCATAGTCATAATGGCAGAAAAAATCGCTATTTTCTTCATATGATTAAATTTAGAAATTCATTTTATTTTCGTTTTTAAAGAATTTCCTTTAGTGTTGTTTAATAGGGCAAATTTAGAATTAAAAACAATGCTGCAAAACATCTGGATTGATTTTCAATCTATTATGAAACTTTAGAACCAGATCATCATTTTTTCGAAAAGATAATAACAAAAAATCCCGGCAGTTGCGCCGGGATTATCATGTAACATCACATAATCTAAATATGGATGACCTCATCGTAAGCTGCTGCTGCAGCTTCCATAATAGCCTCACTCATAGTTGGATGCGGATGTATTGTTTTTAAAAGTTCATGGCCTGTAATTTCAAGTTTTTTGGCCACAACCAGTTCAGCGATCAGTTCAGTTACATTTCCGCCAATCATATGAGCTCCCAGCAATTCGCCATATTTTGCATCGAAAACAAGTTTAACAAAACCTTCCTTATGCCCTGCTGCGCTTGCTTTTCCGCTGGCTGAATAAGGGAATTTACCCACTTTAACTTCATACCCGGCTTCCTTTGCCTTTGCTTCGGTGAGCCCCACAGATGAAATCTCAGGGTTGGTATATGTGCAGCCTGGTATATTTTTATAGTCAATCGGTTCGGGATTCATACCTGCTATTTTTTCAACACATACGATGCCTTCCGCTGAAGCTACATGAGCCAGGGCAGGTCCTTCAAGGATATCGCCAATGGCATAAACACCTTCAACATTGGTACGGTAGAATTCATCTACCTTAATGCGCCCTTTATCGGTTTCCACACCAAGTTCCTCCAGACCGATGTTTTCGGTATTGGGTGTGATGCCTACAGCAGAAAGGACAATGTCGGCTTCAACAGTTTCCTCTCCTTTTTTTGTTTTTATGGTAACCACGCATTTATCACCTGAAGTATCCACCTTTTCAACTGTTGAACTTGTCATGACCTTCATCTTCATCTTCTTGAAAGACCTTTCGAGTTGTTTGGCCACTTCTTCATCTTCATTGGGCACAAGCGTTGGCATAAACTCAACAAGTGTTACCTGGGTTCCTATCGACTGGTAAAACCATGCAAACTCACTGCCTATAGCCCCTGAGCCCACTACAACCATGGTTTTTGGTTGCTTTTCAAGACTCATTCCCAGCCTGTATCCTATAATTTTTTTGCCGTCTTTTTTTAGGTTTGGCAATTCACGCGACCGGGCGCCGGTTGCCAGGATAATATGTTTAGCTTTAAAATTTTTCTTTTCTCCTGCCTCATCCGTCACTTCAACGGTGTCTTTGGCAATCAGTTTACCAAAGCCGGCGATACTTTCCACCTTGTTCTTTTTGAACAGAAACTGGATACCCTTGCTCATTCCATCAGCAACATCGCGGCTTCGTTTAACCATTGCAGGGAAATCAGGCTTTACATCACCGCTGATGGATACACCATATTCGGCAGCATGAACTGCATACTCATATGCCTGTGCACTTTTAAGCAGCGATTTTGTCGGAATGCAGCCCCAGTTCAGGCAAATGCCTCCCAGGTGCTCCCGTTCCACCACTCCAACTTTCAGTCCCAGCTGGGCAGCCCTTATGGCAGCAACATAGCCCCCGGGACCGCTGCCTATAATCAAAACATCAAAGTCCATATTATTAATTTTTTGTAGATTTTAACTTAATACAACATGAATCCGGTTAAAATGGTTCTTTACAAAGTAAAACAACTCCGGGAACATTTTTCCCTGTCGAATTCTGCTTAAAATTGATAAATTTATTTCATTTTATAAAACATTTCCAGCAACATTCCTGCTGCAGCAAATGAACTTATTTCCTTATTGAGCACCCGTTGTTCATAAACTGCAATGATCTCCTTCATTTCAGGGTTTTGATAAAATGACCGCTTAAGCTGTTCTTCAATTGTTTCGTGCATCCAGAAAGAGGACTGCATACTTCTTTTAGTCTGGAACCACTGGTTTGCTAGTGTCAGGGTCCTAAATTCCTCAATGGCCTCCCAGATTTCAGTGATGCCTGTTTTGGTAATCGCAGAACACGAAAGAACGCGGGGTTCCCACCCGGATTCCTTTTTGGGGAACAGGTGCAGGGCATTCCTGTACTGTAGGGTAGCCATTCTCACCTTGTCGAGGTTGTTTCCGTCGGCTTTATTGATAGCTACCATATCAGCCATTTCCATAATCCCTCTTTTTATTCCCTGCAGTTCATCACCAGCCCCGGCCAGCATCAGCAGTAAAAAAAAGTCAGACATGGAATGAACGGCAGTTTCACTTTGTCCTACGCCCACAGTTTCGATGAAAATATGGTTAAAGCCGGCAGCTTCACATAAAACTATGGTTTCGCGGGTTTTTCTGGCAACACCGCCCAATGATCCTGCCGAAGGGCTTGGTCTGATGTATGCATTTTTATCGACCGAAAGTGCCTCCATCCGGGTTTTGTCACCAAGGATGCTTCCTTTCGATCTTTCGCTGCTGGGATCGATGGCCAGCACAGCCAGTTTACCTCCCCTGCCGGTTATATAACTACCCAAAGCTTCAATGAATGTGCTCTTCCCTACTCCAGGCACACCTGTAATTCCAATCCTGATTGAGTTTCCGCTATATGGAAGGCATCTCATTATGATTTCCTGAGCAATCTGCTGATGTTCTGGCCGCGAGCTTTCAACGAGGGTGACTGCCTTGCTCAGCAGGGTGATGTTACCTTTAAGGATACCACCTACATATTCCTCTACCGGTAAAAGTTTCCTGCTCTTCTTCAGAAAACGGCTAACAGAGTGGTTATCGACCGGTTCAGGCTGAATAATGCCTTCATTCACCTTAAGACCCTTAAACTCCGGATTGTTCTCAATATGCTTTGGTTTATCTGCCATGATTTTACTTCAGAAAATTCCAACAAAAATACCACATTTATTCGGTATGGGTTATAAAAAAATGCTGCAGACAACAGAGTCTGCAGCACCTTAAATATTTGTAATTACAGAAAAAACCTATCAGGTTGTAATGTTACATGAAACCCTCAGCATGTTAGTAGGTGTTTTGGGGTCGTTGGTAATCACAGTAACAGTTTTGCTCTGCCGCCCCCGTTTACCCCTTGAATCAAAAGTTACTTTTATGGGTGCCGTTTCACCCGGAGCAATGACATTCTTGGAAGGAGCCACTGCTGTGCAGCCACATGATGATCTCACATTGCGGATGATCAACTCTGACTTCCCGTTGTTTTTGAGTGAAAAGGTATGTTCTTTTTTATCGCCCTGTTTCATGTCACCAAAATCGTGTGCAGTTTCAGAAAAAGAAGCAACAGGTGCTTTCTCAAGGTCAGCAGATGAAAGCTTTGAGAAGTCCTCTTCAATGGTTGCACTTACACCCAATGACGCCCGGTAATCATTGCTGCCGTCGAGGGCAAGATATACCCGGTGGGATGCAAAGCCGTAAGTACCGGCTTCCTTAGCGTTGTATGTTACCAGAAGGTTCCCTTTTCCTTTTGCCGGTATAATTTGTGGTTCAGCCTTTACCTGTATATGTTTGGGAACAGTTCTGAATTCAACCTTAACTGGTTTATCCGTATCATTTACCAACTCCAGTTCCTGGGTTTTAACATCATTTTCAGTAAGGCGGGCAAAGGAGATGTGGTTGGTTTTTGCCCTTAATGATCCTATTTCCCGGGGATATTGTTCTGCCAATGTTTGTTCCCGTTCTTCAACCCGCCCTGTAATGCGCAGTACAGTGGTTCCATTTTCCGCATTGGAGCTGACCATAATGGTTTTATTGAATGATCCCGGGCGGTTTTTAGGATCATAACTTACCTGTATTTCACCAGTACCTTCAGCAGGAACAGGTTCCCTTGTCCAGGAAGGGGTTGTGCATCCACATGAAGCCCTTACGTTACTGATCACTAAAGGTACATTACCCTTATTTGTAAATTTAAAGGAGGTCGTCTGAACTCCATCTGCTTCCTTAAATGAACCAAAATCATATTCCAGCTTCTGGAAAACGATCTGAGGTTTTTGTGCAACAGCCTCAGAAACCATTGCTACAGTAACGATTACTAAAATTAGACGGAACAACTGTTTCATTTGATTATTGTATTAATTTTTTGGAATTTATTAGTTTACTTTGTTCTAACAAATTTAAGCAGGTTATTTCTCTATGATGTTAATCATGCTTAATATTTTGTTAACGAAGTGTTAAACACTTATAAACAACCTTTTAAGGGCTTTAATAGCTGACCAGGGATTTAATATGAACAGAAAAACTTTGACATATATTATCATTCTTGCTACTGTTACTGTTGCAGGAGCCCTTGCACTCCAGTTTTTCTTTTTGCGAAATTCCTTCAATTTTTCTGAAAAACAATTCAGGGAGAGTGTAACGGTTGCATTAAAAGAAGTAGCCTGGCAACTGTTGGCGGCCAACGGTAATGTAACAAATTTCGACAGTATAGTTCCGGTGGATATGATAACAAACAGCCAATATATTGTCACTGTTGATGCCCTTATTGATATTGAGCTGTTAAAGCATCACCTAAAGGAAGAATTGCACAAACATGAGATATACACCGACTTTGAATTTGCTATATATAATCCTGCCATGGGCAGACTCGAACAAAAGACGCTTGTAACCGCCAGGGGAGAAGAAAAATCTTCACGTTATCAGTTTCCGGTAAGCGAAAACCGAAACAGTCATTATTTCGCAGTCCATTTCCCCGACCGATCCCCTTATTTTCATTCAAGGCTATCCATCTGGTATTTTTTTACAGGTTTGCTTCTCACAGTATTGTTATTTTTTGGGTACACGGTTTCGGTAATTATCAGGCAAAGGCAGCTTTCGCAGACACAGAAGGATTTTATAAACAATCTGACACATGAGCTAAAAACACCCATATCATCCATCGCACTTTCAGCTAAAATCATCAACGACGAAAAAATTGTTGAGAATCCAAAAAGACTGTTGAAATACGCACAAATCATACAGGAGCAAAACAACAGGTTGTCGAAAAATGTGGAAAAGGTATTGAACCTGGCAACACTTGAGAAAACGAAGATTCACCTGAACAAGGAGAAACTGGAGCTCCACGATTTTCTTTCCCAGGTAATAGAATATTTCAGGCAATCGGATTCGGGGAAGAATGCAGATATCAGGCTGAATGTAAACCAGCCCCCCTTTTATCTTATAGCTGATAAGTTTCACCTGACGAACCTTGTTTTAAATATTCTGGAAAATGGTGTAAAATATTCTGAAAAAAAACCTTCACTGTGGGTGAAAGCCAGTCGGACAAATAAAGGGAGCATTATAGAAATTGGCGACAATGGCATTGGTATCTCAAAGAAATACAGAAAAAAAATATTCAACAAATTTTACAGGATACCAACCGGGAATGTTCATAATGTTAAAGGATTCGGCCTTGGGCTTGATTACGTAAGAAAAATTGTGAAGTCACACCGCTGGAAGATTCATGTTGATGAGAATCCGGAAGGTGGCAGTATATTTACCCTGATAATACCATAAGAAATGAGTAACTCAGTTAAACTTTTACTGGTTGAAGATGATGATGCCCTCCGGTTTATTGTGAAAGATAACCTGGAGCAACATGATTACGAAGTAGATACGGCCGAAAACGGGCAGGAGGCTCTTGATCTGTTTGGTAAAAACAACTATCAGCTCATCATTCTTGATGTAATGCTCCCAAAAGTTGATGGATTCAAGGTTGCTTCTAATATCCGGAAGTCCAATGAAAGCATCCCCATCATATTTCTTACGGCCAGATCCATGACGGAAGACAAAATCACCGGCCTTACGCTGGGCGGCGATGATTATATTACAAAACCCTTCAGCATGGAGGAATTGTTACTGAAGATCAAAATTTTTCTTAAGCGCAGTCATGTTGCTCCAGGAGAATCAGTTCAGCCCGCAGGCCCGCTCAAAATAGGCCGGTTTCTTTTTCTTCCTGAGGAATTAAGCCTTTCAGTTGATGGTCAAGTCAGAAAACTGACCATCAAGGAAACGGAACTCATCAAATACTTCTCTGAAAATTCAAATAAAGTGTTAAACCGCAATGATATCCTGGACCGGGTGTGGGGGTCGAATGACTATTTTCTGGGAAGGAGCCTTGATGTATTTATTTCAAGATTAAGAAAATATTTTAAGGCCGATCCAAACATCAAAATCGTCAACCTGCATGGCATTGGGTTCAGATTTATTGTAAAAAAGGAAGAAAATGCATCATCGGGCTAAAAGAAAACACCACAGTGCTTGGAAGAAATAAAAAAACAGCTATTTTTGCAGTCCGAAAAAAGAAGTCAGTTAAAATAAAGAAAAATAATAAGCGATGAAAAGGACATTTCAGCCATCGAACAGGAAAAGGAGAAACAAACACGGATTCAGGGAAAGAATGGCAACTGCAAACGGACGGAAAGTCTTAAAAGCCCGTCGTGCTAAAGGCCGTAAAAAACTGACTGTTTCAGACGAACCAAGGCATAAAAAATAAATTATACCTTAGATTTTGTATAGCGGGAAGGTAAAGAAAATAATTCTTTACCTTTTCGTGTTTCTGTGCAACACATTCTAAATGATTTTACGTTATTTTTACCGGTCCAATTGTCCAAGTTAAATATGAATCGAACCAGCCGGATAATCCTTATACAAATCATCATCGCTGCAGGAATTTTATTCCTTCTGATTTTTATTACTCTAAAAGGCCTTGAAATATATACACATCACGGTCAGTCAAATCCTGTTCCCGATTTCAGGGGGATGAACCAGTCTGAAGCAGATAAAGTGGCCCGGCACCATCAGATGAGAATTGAAGTTACAGACTCTGTATTTATTGAAACTGCCGGGGCAGGTGCGATAGTAGATCAGATCCCTCCTCCGGGTCATGGCGTAAAGGAAAACCGGACTATTTTTGTTTCCATTAACTCATCACAGCCGGAAATGGTTATCCTCCCGCAGCTTACCGATATTTCGTACAGGCAGGCACAGGTATTGATAGAAAACAGCGGACTTGAGGTTGGCGACATCAGTTTCAGACCCTCGGAATATCATAACCTGGTGCTGGAAGTTCAAAAAGATGCTATGCGGGTTCGTTCAGGACAAAAAATACCAAAGGGCTCACGTCTCGACATTGTGCTGGGAAGGTCACAGGGAAATGCTTCTACCATCCTTCCCGACCTGACAGGTCTTACTGCAGAAGAAGCAGAACAGGTATTGATGAATTTATTGCTTAACAGCGGTGTCATCATCTACGACAGCAACATCGTTACTTCTGCTGATTCATTAAACGCACGGGTATGGCGCCAAAGACCATCGCCAAGAACCAATTCTACAATCAATATGGGTACTTCAGTGGATTTGTGGGTAACAACAGATACTTTAAAATTAGGAGAATCCGGTGGATTGGATTTCTGAATATGGAAGATTACCAGGCAGAAAAAGAAGAATTTGAAGACGATGGCTTGTTTGAGCATTTTCGGTTTACAGTTGATGCGGGCCAGTCGCAGCTCAGAATTGATAAGTTTTTAACCAACAGGCTGAACGATATCTCAAGGAGCAAGATTCAGGCTGCTGCCGAAGCAGGCAACATTCTTGTGAACGGTAATCCGGTCAGGGCAAATTACAATGTGAAGCCTCTTGACGACATCAGGATCGTGATGGACTATCCCCGGCGCGAATTAAAAATCATTCCTGAAGACATTCCCCTTGATATTGTTTTCGAAGACGAGCACCTGATTGTTCTGAACAAACCAGCCGGTCTGGTTGTCCATCCTGGACATGGAAACTATACCGGCACCCTTGTAAATGCACTTGCATGGTACTACAGGGAACTTCCCCTGTTTAAAGGTGAGGATCCACGGCCTGGACTTGTACACCGGATTGACAAAGATACTTCAGGGTTACTGGTCATTGCAAAAACCGAACAGGCAAAAGTAAAGCTGGCACTTCAGTTTTTTGAGAAAACATCGGAGCGGCGTTACCATGCTCTTGTTTGGGGGGTACCAAAGGAACCGGAGGGAACCGTTGTGGGAAATATTGGACGCAGCCTGAAGAACAGGCAGGTATTTACTGTTTTTCCGGATGAAGAATTTGGGAAACCTGCAGTTACACATTACAGGATTTTAAAGGAAATAGGATATGTAAGCCTGCTGGAATGCCGCCTTGAAACTGGCCGCACCCACCAGATCAGGGTGCATATGAAACATATTAACCACCCCCTGTTCAATGATTCAACCTACGGTGGTGACCAGATTTTAAGAGGAACAACCTTCTCGAAATACAGGCAGTTTGTGCAAAATTGTTTTAAGATGCTGCCCCGGCAGGCACTGCATGCCAAAACTTTAGGCTTTACACATCCGGCAACAGGCCAGCCCATGTGGTTTAACTCAGAACTGCCGGAAGATATGGCAACTGTAATTCAAAAATGGGAAAACTATATTGCGAACAGAAATGATTAACAAACGAAATATCGCAGTGATTGCAGGTGGAGATTCATCTGAATATGTGGTGTCAGTAAAAAGCGGTGCAAATGTTTATTCAGCAATCGACACAGCAAAATTTACCCCCTGGCTGGTGCAGATCAAAGGACACGTATGGGATGTATACAGCAATGGAAAGAAACTGGCCTCTGTCGATAAATCGGATTTCAGCTTTTCGTACCAGGACAAAAAAGTAAACTTTGATTTTGCCTATATAACCATTCATGGTACTCCCGGTGAAGACGGCATCCTGCAAGGATATTTTGACCTGCTCAAAATTCCGTATTCAACAAGCAACCTGCATTCTTCATCCTTAACTTTCAACAAGTGGTTTTGCAATAATTACTTACAGAATTTCGGCATAAAAATGGCGCGTTCTTTCATGTTACGGAAGGGAGATGATATCATTCCCGGTCATATTGTTAAAACACTTGGATTGCCGCTGTTTGTTAAGCCCAATGCAGGTGGTTCAAGTTTTGGTGTAACCAAGGTAAAACAGGAAAAAGAATTAAGCGAAGCACTTTCAAAGGCATGGAGTGAAAGTAATGAGGTGCTTGTGGAAGAATTTATTGAAGGAACAGAATTTACCTGCGGACTGGTGAAGTTCAGGAATAAAACCCTGATTTTCCCTGTAACAGAAGTCATCCCCAAAAATGAATTCTTTGATTTTGAAGCTAAATACACACCCGGAGCCACACAGGAAATAACTCCTGCCAGACTGCCTGAAGATTTGTATGAAAAGTGCCAGCAACTTGCATCCCTTGTTTATGATCTGTGCCAGTGCTCAGGAATCGCAAGAGTGGACTTTATATTAAAACAAAACGAATTCTATTTCCTGGAAATCAATACTACACCCGGAATGACAGAAACCAGCTTCATCCCGCAGCAGATACAGTCCATGAACATGAAACTCATGGATGTCATTTCCATGATTATTGAGGATAAGCTGAGAATCAGCCAATAAACATTTGTGGATAACTTTCGTTGACAACTTCACAGGCCATACAACTGTGACAGGCTGCTTATTTTGTATTTTTACCAGCCGTACATTCCGTACTCAATTTTTAATGACCAAAAACTGAAATAAAATGGCTGCAGATAAGAATAAAAGAACCAACAACCAGCAGGGGCGACCAACCGGTTTAACCATTGACGAGATAAATGCCCAGTATGGAAAACTTCCTCCCCAGGCTGTTGAAGTTGAAGAGGCGGTGCTGGGCGCACTGATGCTTGAACGTGATGCTTATGTTACTGTAGCCGATATCATTGATACATCCAGTTTTTATAAGGAAGTTCATCAGAAAATTTTTGAAGCAATCAAGGAACTTTCCACACACGAAAAGCCTGTCGACCTGTTGATGGTTACACAGGAGTTAAAGGACCGCAACCAGCTCGATGAAGTGGGAGGACCCTCTTACATCACCCAGCTGACAAGAAGGGTGGCTTCTGCTGCCCATATTGAATTCCATGCACGTATTATTGCCCAGAAGTTCATCCAGCGGGAACTGATCAGGGTATCATCAGAGATTCAGGCAAAATCATATGATGACACCATGGATGTGGATGATCTGATCGACTACTCCGAATCCTCCCTTTTCCAGGTGGCAGAGCGAAATATTAAAAAGGAAACGGTTCCCATCAAACCCTTACTGAACGAGGCCATCATACAGATCGAAAAGGCAAGGCACCAGAAAAGCGGTTTGAGTGGAGTACCTTCCGGGTTCACCGCATTAGACAGAATTACATCGGGATGGCAAAAAACCGACCTTGTCATTGTTGCTGCCCGCCCCTCGATGGGTAAGACTGCCTTTGTTTTAAGCATGGCCCGGAATATGGCTGTTGACCACAACCGGTCAGTTGCAGTATTTTCTCTTGAAATGTCCTCACTGCAGTTGGTAAACAGGCTTATTGCCGCTGAAACAGAGTTGGGAAATGATAAACTGAAAACAGGAAGGTTGGAAAACTATGAGTGGGAACATCTGAACCGTAAAATATCGGCACTGGAAAAGGCTCCCATTTTTGTAGATGATACCCCTGCCCTTTCCATATTTGAGTTCAGGGCAAAGTGCCGGAGGCTGAAGATGCAACACGACATCCAGGTGGTTATCGTCGATTACCTGCAGCTGATGACGGCTGGCAGCGACAACAGGGGAAGCCGCGAACAGGAAGTAAGCACCATTTCAAGATCTCTAAAGGCTATTGCCAAGGAACTAAACATTCCAATCCTGGCGCTGTCGCAGCTGAACCGGTCAGTAGAATCGAGGGAAGGTAAACGTCCGCAGCTTTCCGACCTTCGTGAATCAGGTGCGATAGAACAGGATGCCGACATTGTTACGTTCATTCACCGGCCTGAGTATTACGGCCTGACAGAAGATGAATCAGGTAATTCACTGATAGGAGTTGCTGAAATCATTATAGCCAAACACAGAAACGGGGCCACTGGCGATGTGCATCTTTCCTTCAAAAAGGAACTGGCAAAATTCAGCGATATGCAGCCCACTTTCAACGACACTTTCAATGCATCCAAAACGTTCAGCTCCAAAATGAACGAAGAAGAAGAGGGAGAATATCTTGCTGCAGGTTTAACATCTCAACATAAATTTGACCAGTCAGGGGGACAACCGCCATTTTAATGAAATCATTACGATGAATAGCTTGCCGGGGGTAGTCACTGGTTATAAGCACACTTCAGGAACACTGATCAGTTTTAATAAAATTTAATGCCTGTTTTTCCCTGAAATATTTAATATTTGTAAATTGGGGTCAAAGAAAACAGAAATGAGAAACAAAACCGCATTATTGATATTTTTTTGTCTGATTGCCGTTCATGCACAATCCATCCACCTGTTGATTCCTATGGATGATTCACAGCGAAACCACCTGAAATCATATGGAATAGCTTATTGGGTCCTGCAGCGTGATGCAGAGGTCAAATGGCTGCTGAACTACAGGGGAGGCAGTTTTCTGATGGAACACAGCCCCCGGATTGAAAGTGAATGTGTAGTGAGAGGCGTAACTTTTGAAACTATCACGGATGGACAGGCTTCGGCAATCCTGAATGAAATTGCTCAACCCGAGGTCAATCAGGATGCAGTGAGCATGAACAAGGCTCCCCGGGTTGCAGTATATACACCACCCAACAAACTGCCATGGGATGATGCAGTTACCCTCGTTCTGACTTATGCTGAAATTGAGTATGATAAAATATATGATGAAGAAATCGTTGATGGAAAACTGTCGGAATACGACTGGCTTCATCTTCACCATGAGGATTTTACAGGGCAGTTTGGCAAATTCTGGCGAACCTATCAGCACATGCCCTGGTATCAGCAGGAAGTAACCATCAACAGGGAAACAGCGGAAAAGTTAGGGTTCCTGAAAGTTTCAGAAATGAAGGCATTTGTATCAAGGGAGATTGAAAGATACGTTTTGAATGGTGGGTTTCTCTTTGCGATGTGTGCTGCTACTGATACCTATGACATAGCCCATGCAGCAATGGGAATAGACATTTGCGGGCCTATGTTTGATGGTGACCCTGCCGATCCGCATGCCAATGAAAAACTGGATTACAGCCGTACTTTTGCTTTCGAAAATTTCATGCTTGAAATGGATCCCACAGTTTATGAATTTTCAGATATCGATGCTACCACTACCCGCCAGGTTGTGAGGGAAAATGACTTTTTCACGCTTTTCGAGTTTTCAGCAAAATGGGATCCCATTCCTACGATGCTATGCCAGAACCACAACAACATGATTAAGGGGTTTATGGGGCAGACAACCGCTTTCAGGAATGAAGTTCTTAAACCAAATGTACTTGTTCTCGGGGAAAACAAACCTGCACGTGAAGCACGGTATATTCATGGTGAGAGGGGAAAAGGATTCTGGACTTTTTATGGAGGTCACGATCCGGAGGACTACCGCCACCTTGTAGGTGATGCTCCCACCGATTTAAACCTGTTTCCCAATTCTCCAGGTTACAGGCTGATTCTGAACAACATCCTGTTTCCTGCTGCCAAAAAGAAAAAAAGAGAAACATAAAAAAAGGCCCCGGCAGATCATCCGGAGCCTTATTATGCTATAACAAAAAATCAGTTCACATAGATCTTCTGAGCCCACCAGAGTGGTGTCTGCTGAGTGTTTCCTCCCATGGCAGATGCTGCTGCCGATACATTTGTTTCATTGATGCTGGCTTCGTTTAACGGATAAGCATTTCTTTCCGGTAAATCGGTCAGCCCGCCAATAGGTACAAATGTGTACTGTCGGGTTACCGGACCTTCTGCAGTAGGGAAAGTATAATCATAAGGAGTATTCGGCCTCACAAGGGTCATGGGATAACCAGTTCTTCGGTATTCACTCCAGGCCTCCAGAGGTTGCATATACAGGGCAATATACTTTTGAGTTAAAACAGTCTCTGCGCTGGCAGGAGGAAGGGCTGTAACATATGTATCAACCTGCGCCTGAGGAATCCCCCATTTTTCCATTGATGCCCTGACACCTGCCTCATACCACTGCTGGTCCCATCCATTCAGTTCGCTCATGATAAAGCACACCTCGGCATACTCCATATAGATCTCTTCATAATCGGGAGCAAGAATAGCTGCTCCGGGATCTGATTCCCACTGAAAAGCCCCAACAACATTGTTGGCATCAGTTAAAGGAATACCCACCTTGTTGCCCTGTGCATTGTTGGCAACAAACACATCAAGCCTCGGATCTGCAACTCCAAACGGCCCTATCTCTCCCTGCAGCAACTGAACAAACTGCATGGAAGGAGCAAAGTCACGACGGGCTTCTACAACGAAACCCTGATACATGGGTGCACCATTAACAGCAGTGGCTTCAAAAGTAACACCTGCATTGTCGGCATTAGATTCCATTACACCCGCTGCAATTGCAGCATCGATATGTTGCTGGGCTGCAGGATATACGTGCTTGATACGGTTGGCTATTCTCAGCCGGAGTGAATTTGCAAACTTCTTCCACTGAACAGCATCTCCTCCATAAAAGTTATCACCCTGGATGACGATATCATCAGTTGAAATATTGGCTTGTGCTTCTGCCAGTTCATTCAGCATATCGGCATAAATATCTTGTTGCCGGGCATAAACAGGAGCATCTATACCATCAGTCTCCTGTTTAAGCTGATTTGCCTGGAAAGAAGGATTGTCACCTCCATATGAAGCATATGGAACATCACCCCAGGTTTCAACTGCATGAAGATATACATACACAAGCATGATACGCGCAGCTGAAATCTGGTTCTCATTGGGGCCAAATCGTTGCATATCAACCCTTGTGTCCTCATTCGTATTTAGTTCTATAATATCCCATAAATCCTGGGCATTTTTATATATATCATTCCATCCGGCAAGATTAACAGTTTCACGATACTGGAACCTGTCTTCTTCCGTGTAGTTTACCTGGTTCCAGTATTGCATCCAAAGCAGGCTTTGCCGGCCTGAAAACCATACATCACGTGTATCCAGCATTAACTGCTTTTGAACACGGTTCATTACACCATAAGTTGGCGGGATTTCAGGACTATTTGGATCACTGTAATAATCCACGTCGCAGGCATACATAAATATACCTGCAAATAATAAAGCGAAATATTTAATAGGCTTCATCTTATCTTCTTATTTAACGGATTAAAAATTAATTCTTACGTTGAATCCATATGTGCGGGTAGCAGGTATAATACCTCCTTCAAGGCCTTGTATATTGCCTGAACCTCCCACTACTGTTTCAGGGTCAATTCCTTTATTTCCCAGTCCCCACACAGCCAGGTTCCGTCCATATAAGGAAACCCTCACAGACTGTATTTCATCAAATAACTGGGGCAGGGTATAACCCAATGTCACTTCCCTTAGCTTAAAGTAGGACGCATCAAAAACATTTGGGGCACTGGGGGTACCATACCCATGATAATGCCTGAATGAATAATCCTGTGCTGAAATTTGGGTGGTATTAGGCTGCCCGCTTTCTGTTACACCCTCAAGAACAAGTCCGTCTTCTCTGATGGTATTTCCATTGGAAGTAGGAGTGGCAGTTTCAGCGGCCATTCCTGAATACATAGCCCACATGTGCGTCAGGGAATAATATACACCTCCCTTTGAAATATCAATCAGCGCACCCACATCAATATCCCTGTAACGGAAAACGTTCCTGATACCTGCAGTATAATCCGGGAGTACTGAACCTACCGATTCGAGCTCACCCCTGAGATACATCCCATCTGGCCCTATCATTTTGTTTCCGTTCTCATCAAAACGGTAGTTATAGACTATCAGTTCCTGAAAAGTGGAACCTTCAACAGCTGTAAGCAATGCACCCCCGAAAGGAGCTGCTGCAAGTTGTATTTTGTCAAGCCCGTCAGGAAGATCCAGCACTGTGTTCCTGTTCCTGGCAAAGTTCAGGGTTATATCCCATCCATAATCGTTTGTACGAACCGGGCTGCCATACAGAAGAACTTCAATACCCTTGTTGTTGATTTTACCTGCATTGATTATTTTGCTTGTATAGCCGGCTGCACCACTGATTTCCTGTGTAACGATCTGATTTGAGGTATTCCTGTCGTAGTAACTAAAATCGAAACCTACCCGATTTTTGTAAAAAGCTCCTTCAAGTCCGAACTCAACCTCCTTGGTCCGCTCAGGTACCAGGTCACGGTTTCTGAGAGCAGTTTGATTCGTGAAAGTAGGATTTCCCTGGAACGGGTCACCAATAGTGTACACATTGAATACCTGGTATGGTGTGGTGCCACTTCCTGTTTCTCCGTAATTGGCACGTACTTTAAGGTTGTCGAGCCATGGTAACTCCAAAAGTTCAGAAGCAATAAAACTTAAAGAAACTGAGGGATAAGAATATTGGTTATTCTCCAATGGCAAAGTCGAGTCAAAATCCTGCCTGAAAGTACCATCGAGATAAATCATGTCACGGAAGCCAATGCTTGCAGATGCAAACCAGCTGTTAACCCTAAGTTCACGTTTTAAATCACCAAGCAATGGCTGATTGGCTGAATTGCTAAGGTTCCAAAGGCCATCGATCACCAGCCCTCCATTTGTTTCACCATTGAACCTTGCATAATTCTCATTCCGGCTGTTACCTCCTACCATCGCCAGAATACTTAAGTCATCAAATGTCCTGTTGAATTCCAGTTTCCCTTCCATATTTGTTTCAGTAGCCTGCCGGTTGATCTGGGTGTACATCGACATTGCCTGGGATCCGATTGAAACACGCTCCCTCTGATTAAAGGTATATGTATCATAGTAAAAGTTTCCTGTCGCCCTTAGATAATCAGTAAGGTTGAAAGTTATGCCTGCCCGGCCAAATACGCGCAGGCGGTCGTCATCCTGATAATTCCTGTAGGCAGTCCAGTATGGGTTGTCGGAGTAAACAGGTGTGGGATCATCCCATGCACTGCGGTTCCAGGTGCGCATTGTTCCGTCAGCATTCACGTAATTTTTTAATTTGTCGAAGTCAAGCTGCCTCTGCCCCCACTGGAAAAACTTCTGTGACTGGGAATTATCTCCGTACCCAAACTGGGGCCTTCCCAGGGTTTCCGTATAAACTACATTCAAATTTGAATGTACATCAATAAAACCATCGAATAAAGATGTTTCTCCATTGATGTTAAAATTGTGTTTTTCCTGTGTTGAATTGGGATGAATACCCGTCATATTGGCATTTGTATAACCCAGACGGATTGCTGAAAGATCGCTGGTAGCAACAATATTCATTGAATTCTGGTATGTGATACCAGTTTCATAAAAAGAGCGTACATCATTTGCCGGTGCCACCCATGGTGCAGTCACCGGCCGATCAGTTATTCCCTTTTCATAATCTGCTGCACCCCACCAGTGAAGTACTTCCTGCCCCTCATACTTAGGTCCCCAGCTTTCATCCATAGCATAGTATACAACCTGGAATTCACCGTGTCCGGGAATATTAACCGTTTCAAAATCGCCAAATCCACCACCATACATATTTTGCTGCCGGGGAAGAATGGAAACGTTTTCGAAACTTACTCCTGAATTTAATTCTACAGAAAAGGAATTTCTGCCAGCTCTTCCTGATTTGGTGGTAATCATAATGACCCCGTTTTGTCCCCTGCTTCCGTAAAGTGCAGAAGCAGCACTGCCCTTCAGAACATCAATACTTGAAATATCATAGGCGTTCAGGTCATTAATCATGGATCCATAGTCATAACCGCCACCACCTGTCTGGGCAGATGTCGTATTGAAGTTTTCATTGCTGATTGGTACACCATCCACCACAAAAAGCGGCTGGTTATTAGCTCCAAATGAACTGGCCCCCCTGATCAATATATTTTGCGAACCTGCAAAATTCTGGCCAGCAATCTGCATCCCTGCCACTTTGCCTGAGAGTGCAGATATCGGATTAAGTTCATTAGTGGCTGTTATAGCTTCACTGTTTACACCCTGTGATGCATAGCCCAGCGATTTTTTTGCCCTGGTGGTACCCAGTGCTGTAACCACTACTTCATCTACACCTATCGACTGTGGCTGCATTGTAACATCTATCGTATTTCTACCTTGTATGGAAACTTCGCTGGTTGCCATACCCACAAAGGAAAAAACAAGGGTCTGTGCATCCTGTGGCACCTGCAGGGAATACTTTCCATCCATGTCACTAACCGTTCCCAGGGTAGTTCCCTGCACTGATATCGAAACTCCCGGGATTGGACCGCCATCCTCTGCCGAAGTAACCTGTCCGGTTACTGTCCTGGTTTGGGCATTGACAGACAGTATTCCCATGAAAAGAAGTACCGATAAAAAAAGCGTAATCTTTTTCATAGAATCATTGTTTTTGAGATTAACAAAAAACCTTAATAATTAATAAATAGTCAATATATTCCAAAACTCTTCTGTGTATTGTTTTTGTATAACAATGAAAATTTGGAATAGTTGATTAAAATCAGGTTTAGAGGCATTAACAAGAAGTTACTCAGGAAGCTCAAATTAGACGGCTTTGGTAAAAAAGCGCAATCAGCAGGCTTTTCAACTACCTTTTTGCACTATTTTCCTGTTCAGCTTTCCATGATCTTTATGATTTCATTAACAAAATTACCAGACCTTTCATGAATTAAATGGCGCAACATTCAGATGAAAGCTATACAAAAGGTGTTATCTTCTCAGATGTGTCTTAAAATCAGAAGGATTCAACCATTAAATATTATGACAAATTATTACTTGATTATACGCTCTACTTATTTCAACCAATCGAGTAGGAGGAAAATAAAGTAGTTTTCCTCCTACTTTACTTTCCGACCTCTCACAGCACCGTACGTACGGTTCTCGTATACGGCGGTTCCCTAATTTACAACCCTAACCTTTCGGTAATATT
>JAEYNZ010000145.1 GCA_023412195.1 Bacteroidota bacterium | reverse complement strand
CCGGTGCAGAATGAAATCAGGCATTTATTGAACCAGCGGTTATCAGAACCATTCCTTTCAAAAATGTTTGGCAGTTCAAGACCGGAATATGTGTTGTGGGCCATTCAGGCTGTAAAGAATTTTCCTGGGTATCATCCAGTCTTTTATACCAGAGTTCTGGAAAACATCAAATCAGAACATCCATCCATTGCCACTCAGGCAATGGAATATTTTCAGCCGCAGAACATGGCTGAACTGGATGTTCAGCGGAATCTGGCTGGTATCATTCCATCGGTCCCAATGACCCGCAGGTATGAAATCCTGTGGAAATTAATAACCCGGAAGGTAAATGATGACAGGATAATTCTTGACCTGCTGAAAATGTTTGAGCAGGGTGTTTTGGATGTAGGCGCATTTCAGTTAATTTTACAACTGCTTAATGAGGAGCATTTAAATAATAATGTGGAAATTGCAGAAATGCTTCAGATATTCTCTGAAAATAAAAACAGGTATGTGAGCAACCTTGCTCAAAAAGCTTTGAGGGAAAAATCCATACCTGCAGGGCAATAGATTTTCAAGGCATTAGATTTTATCTACATCTGAATAAAAGATGCAACATGGTTACATTGATTGTTTCTCTTTTTATACTCATTGCAGGCTACCTCATATATTCCAAATATATTGAGCGGGTTTTTGGTGCCGATGCCAGCCGCCCCACGCCGGCTGTTACCATGGCAGACGGGGTCGACTACATTCCCATGCCCTGGTGGAAAACCTTCCTTATCCAGTTTCTGAACATTGCCGGACTGGGGCCAATATTTGGTGCAGTGGCAGGAGCCATGTGGGGCCCGGTTGCCTATTTGTGGATTATATTGGGGTCAGTATTTGCAGGCGGCGTGCACGATTACTTTTCAGGAATGCTCTCCGTCAGGCACAATGGGTTAAGCATTACCGAAATCGTGGGCATATACATGGGAAATGCCACCAAACAATTTATGCGGGGGTTCACAGTGATCCTGATGGTCATAGTGGGGGCAGTATTTATTGTCGGTCCTGCAAAAATTCTTTCTGAACTGACGCCAGGTTTTTCTTCCATGACTTTCTGGATCTGGGTAGTTTTTGTCTATTATATCCTTTCAACATTGCTACCCATCAATAAAATCATCGGCCGGATCTATCCGGTGTTTGGGTTTGCCCTTGTGTTTATGGCAGTCAGCCTCATCATTGCCTTATTTATAAAAGGCTACCCGATACCCGAAATGGGTTTAGGAAGTTTCAGGAATTTCCACAACCAGGCAGGTATGTTTCCTGTATTTCCCATGCTGTTTATTACGATTGCATGTGGCGCAGTATCCGGATTCCATGCTACACAATCGCCACTGATGGCGCGCTGCATTCAGAATGAAAAGCTGGGCCGGAGGGTATTCTACGGGGCTATGATAACAGAAGCAGTGGTGGCAATGATATGGGCCACCATCAGTATGAGCTTCTTTGGTGGAATTGGAGGCCTTAACGGCATTATGGAAGAGCAACAGGGAAATGCCGCATGGGTAGTAAATGAGGCAGCCATCGTTCTGCTGGGGAAGTATGGAGCATTGCTGGCATTGCTGGGAGTGGTTTCAGCTCCCATCACTTCAGGCGACACAGCGTTCAGAAGTGCCCGGCTGATCGTTGCTGATTTCCTGAACATGAAACAGGGTCCAATGAAGAACAGGCTGCTCATCAGCATACCTTTGTTCGCAGCCGGCTATTTTCTTACACAAATTAATTTTGCCGTTATATGGCGCTACTTTGCCTGGTCGAATCAAACTTTAGCCACCATAGTTCTGTGGACCATTACTGCATATCTTGTTCAAAGCAGAAAAAATTACTGGATAACACTCATACCCTCCCTTTTTATGACGGCAGTTGTATCCACCTATCTTTTTCTCGCTCCGGAAGGGTTCAGTCTGCCCAAAAATATATCATATACTGCAGGCATTTTTATAACACTTTCAGCAGCCATTCTTTTCGCATTCTATTTAAAAAAACAACAGCAACCTTTACTTGAGCATCCCTTAAAACAATAAAAATGAA
Organism: Bacteroidota bacterium; assembly: GCA_023412195.1. Lineage (GTDB taxonomy): Bacteria > Bacteroidota > Bacteroidia > Bacteroidales > Prolixibacteraceae > Mariniphaga. Next base: position 9,063 of record JAEYNZ010000145.1, on the reverse strand, counting down.
AATTTCTTATCCAGATGATGCTTATTTGGGTATTGATGATGCTGTTTTGACATTCAGATAACAAATTATATCTTGCAGCACTTAATTAAGGGGAGAGTGCAGCCAAAGAATACCGGAAAGAATTAATTTTATGGCAGTATTATCCCTGGTAAATAAAAAAACCAAAACTGAATGCAATGAAAGCACAGGTTGTGATTTCGCTTCTTTTCCTGCTGACGGTAACCTCATGCAACAATCAGGTTGATTTCTATGATAATTTTAACAACACCAACGACCGTATCTGGATCGGAAAGGACTTTTGGTCGATTCCACTTGAAGACTGGAAAGTAGAAGACGGCAGGCTGCATTGCAAAGGCATTGTTCCCCAATCGAGGGTAAACCTGCTGACACATGTGCTGTCGGAAGGGTCAGGAGAATTTGAAGCATCTGTTATCATCAGTATGGTGGAAACAGGTAAGATTCCCGGTTCTGCCGGTTTCCTGATCGGACTTAAAGATGAAGAAGACCCGGATGTAAGGGCAGCCTGTTATTTTGGGAAGGGCATTGCTGCAGGGGTAAGTGCAAAAGGTTATGCATTTTTAAAAGATAAAAAAGTAGAACTGCCGGTAAAATTTGATTTCGATGAATTCAACATCACCATTAAAGGCAGTGACAGCCGGATAAAGATGGAAATCACGGATAAAAACGGCCTCAGGGTAAAAGATATTTCTGCCGATACCGGTCATTTAAGCGGATTGGTAGCTGTAGCTGCCAACATAATCACCGGCGACAATGAACCAGCCGGAAACTCTGCATTCACTTTTGACAACCTGAAACTGGCAGGTTCCAAGGTAATTCACAGACCTGCCAATGCATTTGGCCCTGTGCTTTGGAGCATGTATACCCTCAACAAAAATCAGGTGAAACTGATGGCACTCCTGCCTCCCCTGGGCGAAGAAGATAACAAGCAGGTTAACCTCTACCTGAAGCAGGGGCTGTCATGGAGACAGGTTGCTTCTGAAAACATAGAACCTGATTCCCGCACAGCAGTATTCAAAATTGAAAACTGGGATGCAACCAGGAATGTTGATTACCGGGTGGAATACATACTAAAAAACAAAAAAGGGACTGAAACAACAGAACACTACCAGGGAACCATTAAAAGGGATCCGGTAAACAGGTCGTTGAAATTTGGGAGTCTTACCTGCCAGTTCACCTCAGGATACCCTTATACCCCTCTTGTAAAAAACCTCACAAGCCTGGATCCTGATATCCTATATTTCTCAGGCGACCAAATTTATGAGCCCAACGGAGGCTACCAGATAAAAAGAGAGCCGGAAGATGTATCCATATTAAATTATCTTGGCAAATATTACATGTTTGGTTGGGCTTTTGGTGATCTGATGCGCAGCCGCCCCACCATCTGTACACCCGACGACCATGATGTTTACCATGGCAATTTATGGGGCGAAGCAGGTGAGGACATGCCCAGGGGAGCGGAGACTTCCGACAGCCGTGGGTTCAGACAATCGGTAAAGATGGTGAATGTTGTGAACCGGACCCAGTGCGGCCAGCTTCCCGACCCATATGATCCCACACCCATCAAGCGGGATATGAGTGTCTGGTACACCAGCCTCACCTATGGAAGAATCAGCTTTGCCATTATCAGCGACCGGATTTTCAAAACAGCACCTGAAGCTGTATCAGACTGGAGCGGACGTCATGATCACATGAAAGAGCCACGCGAAGATTTATCCTTTCTTGATAAACCAGGCGTTGAACTTCTGGGGGAACGGCAGACAGCATTTCTGGAAAACTGGATTGAAGACTGGGAAGGTGCCGACATGAAAGTATTGCTTTCACAAACCGTGTTTGCAAATGTTGCTACCCATCACGGCAGTCTCGATAACTACCTCTACGGCGATCTGGATTCAGGAGGCTGGCCAAAATCAGGCAGAGACAATGTGATCAGGTTGCTCCGTAAAGGTGCGGCCTTTCATATCAATGGCGACCAGCATCTTACCTCATTGGTACAATATGGCCTGAATGACTACAGGGATGCAGGCTGGAGTTTCTCCCCCCCGGCCATATGCAATTTTTATATGCGCTGGTTTTTGCCCGATGAACTTGGAATTCCTGAAGTTGAACGGCCGGGACACGGCTATCCGAACACCGGATATTATGAAGATTCATTTGGCAATAAAAATTATGTTTATGCCATAGGCAATCCGGGTAAAGTTACAATGGATAATACCAGCAGGTATAATAACGCCCAGCTTCGCTGTTCAGGTTTTGGGATGGTAACCTTTGAAAAGCAGAACAGAACCATAAATATTGATTCATGGAGATTTCAGGCAAATGTGAATGAACCCAATCCCATACGCGATCAGTTTCCGGGATGGCCTGTCAAAATTTCACAGTTCGACAACCTGGGTAACGGGGCATCATTCTTCCTGCCACGCATTACCATAAATGAAGAAAACCAACTACTACGTATCGAGAATGAAGAAACAGGCGAACTTGTAAATATTTTCAGAATGAGAGGAAATGAAATACAGCTGGCTATGTTCGAAGAGGGTACATTTTCAGTTTCTGTTGGGGAAGGTGAAAATATAAAAACCGTTTCCGGCTTAAAGGCCCTAAAAGAAGAAAATACGGAAGAAGTTCAAGTTGAGTTGTAACCATTTTAAGATTTTCAAGGTTGCAGACCGGAGCTTATTCCTGACCATACCTGCTTCGGGTGTGAAATAATTCCACAATATTGAGCGTGTCATATTTCCTTTTCATACCAGGAAAAAAATCAAAGCATTAAAAAAACTTCTTGTTATACCTTACATCAAGGCTTATATAATTTTTGAACCTGATAGAAGTATATGTTTAGGTACAAGTGTTGTGCTTACTGATAACAATAAACCGGAGAATTTACCTTCAGGCAGCTTTTCGCCTTAAGGCATTTCCCATCTAAAATGATAAAATAATGGCACTTTTTCAGAAAAAACAATTTGAAGAATTAGCTGAAGTTAATACTGAATACTGCATTTCAATTTATGTACCGACTCAGCGTGTAGGAGAAAATAAGGAGAGCAAGATTACATTAAAAAATCATGTTTCAAAAATTGAAAAAGAGCTCACGGAATTTGGTCTTAAAAAAGCTGAAGTAAATGAATACATGGAACCCATCAGGAAAATTCTGGATGATTCATCCTTCTGGAGGCTCTTATCCGATACTTTGGTTATCTTCAGGAATAAAGATAAATTCACTTATCACAACCTCCCTCTGCATACTCCTGAGTTCTCCATGGTTTCCAGTAATTTTTATATTGTTCCCTTGCTTGATATTTTTAACCAGAATGACTCCTATTTTATTTTTCTGCTCAGCCTTAAGAAGAACAAGCTTTACGAGGCAACCCAGCACGAAATTGCCGAAGTGGAAACAAATGGAGCGTTCCCTGGTAATTTTCATGATTCGGCAGGTTATGATGTTGTACAAAAATCACTTGAATTCAGAAGTAGGATGGCTGGCAAAGAATTCGTTCCATTCCACGGTAAAGGCGGAGGGAAGGATTATAAGGAAACTGAAGTAATGAAATATATGACAGACATTGACAATGGTTTCAAAGAACTTCTTGAAGGCTATAATATACCGGTAGTGATTGCTGCAGTAGAAGATATATTTTCACAATTGAAAGACACCTCCTCGTTTAAATATCTTTATCCAAAATGTGTAACAGGAAATTTCGACAATGAAGATATTCTGTTCGTTCATCAAAAAGCAAATGAAATGCTTGAGCCCTATTTCAACAAGGTAAAAAATGAAAAAAGGGAAAAATACCTTGAAGCTCCTGACAGCATGATTCTTTCAAATCCCGGCGATGTGATAAAGGCAATATTAATTGGACAGGTTGATACATTATTCATAGAAAAAGGAAGTCATTTGTGGGGAGAATATAATGAAGAAACAGGAGAAGTAACTTTTTACGATGAAAGAAAGCCTCTTGGAAACTGTCTGGTGGATTTTGCAGCACGGCAGACATTCCTGAAGAACGGACAGGTATTTATAGAAGAGAAAGCAGATATGCCTGAAAGTCATTCCCCGTTGAATGCAGTGCTTCGTTTCCAGGTTTAATGAAATCACGAACGGCAGCTGAAAAGGCTGCCGTTTTTCGTTTTTATTTCTACATTTGGGCTTAAGCCAATAGTACTTGTAATGAAAGACAAAACCATCATCCTAAGCTTTTTACTGTCCCCATTTCTGGCCGTAAGTAATTCAGGCCAGGCAGATCATACAAACCAGAATATCCGCCAACCTAATATCCTTTGGGTTACAATAGAAGATACTTCGCCTCAGTTCATTGGTTGCTATGGTAACAGCAATGCCAAAACACCTGTAATAGATAAACTGGCCCAGGAAGGAATCCGTTTTACGAATGCCTTTTCAACAGGTACCGTATGTTCTCCAAGCCGCACAGCCATCATAACCGGAGTTAAAACATACAAGACGGGGAGTGGCAACCATCGCAGCAAGTATACGTTACCAGATTTTATTAAAGGATTTCCATTTTATCTGCAGCAACAGGGATATTATACAACCAACAATTCCAAAACAGACTACAATGTAGCGGGAGAGAATGAATTCATTAAGCAGGCCTGGAACGAAAGCTCGGGTAAGGCAGGCTGGTGGAACCGCAAGGCCGGACAACCTTTTTTTGCAGTGTTCAATTTTATGGAATCACACCAGTCGCGTACGATGACAGAAACCTTCGACTGGTATGTTGAAAATGTTTTAACCCATCTTTCTCCTGAAGAGCGTATTAATGACCATGATTTTGAAATGCCCCCATTTTACCTCGACAGCCCGGAAATGCGAAAACAATTCGCCAGGGTATATAATTCAATCAGCCTCACCGATAAGAATATCGGAGAACTTCTTATGCAACTGGAAAAGGATAACCTGAGGGACAGTACAATCATATTCTTTTTTGCCGATCATGGTGAAGGGATGCCCAGGGGTAAAACCAATGGCATCAATTATGGTTACCGCGTACCATTCATTATCTGGTTTCCCGAAATGTACAAGCACTTGTCGCCATGGGGAAATGGAGGCATCGTAAGCTCAGAGCTCATAGATTTTACCGACCTCGCCCCCACCCTGATCAGCCTGGCGGGCGGAAAAATCCCTGAACATCTTGAAGGACGTCCTTTCCTGGGAGTGAAAAGAAGCACACCATCCACGCACCTTGTCCTTTCATCCGACCGTTCGGACAATGGCATCGACATGGTAAGGACTGTCACCGATGGCAGATTCCTTTATTCGAGGAACTATATGCCTTATATCAATGAAGCCAGGTACATCAGGTATATGGAAATAGGTGAAATCAAGCAACAGATGAGAAAAGATTATAAGGAAAATAAACTCAGCTCATTGCAGGGTAGCCTTTTTGAAGCCCGCCCTGCAGAGTACCTGTTTGATATTGAAAACGATCTTTGGGAAACACGCAATCTGGCTACTGATCCGGAGTACAATACAGTTTTGCAGGAAATGAGAGGACTGCTTCAGTCTGAAGTGTTACAATCCAGGGATATTATGTTTCTGCCGGAATATGAGATCAGCCTGCTTTCAGATCATATTACAGCTTATGAATTCAGGCTCGATGAGGAAAAATATCCACTGGAAGAAATCTACAAAGTTGCATCATTATCGGGTTTCAGAGATAAGGAAACTACAGCTGCCCAGGCTGAATTGCTTTTGAATCAAAACCCTGTAATCAGATATTGGGCTGCCGTTGGACTGAGGAGCCAAAACCCGGAAGATTTAACTCACTATCTACATTATCTGACGAAAGCAGTTAATGATCCATACCTCCCTGTTGCAGTTATGGCTTCATCTGTCATGTACAGGCTGAATGGCAGCAAAACAGCAGAAGTACGGCTGAAAGAGTTGTGTTTAAATGATCATAATGAGATCTCCCTGATGGCTGTATATTCCCTGCTTTATTTAGAAAAAAAAGAACCCTTTGTTGAAACGGTTCACAAAGCTCATAAAATGGAAGGCCGTGATTATAATGTCAAGGCAGCATGTATGGATTTTTTGGGAAGTCTTGGACTGGTCCCCAACAATTCTGATTACAGGGAATAACAGTGAAAGATAACTCAGCCTGACTATATTTTTGATGCTGAAATGATTCTTCCTGATGGGTTATTTGTAAATTGCAGCATAAATTCTGTATTTTATATAATTTACAACGATGAGTCCAGAAGAAAATCCTTTTGAAAATAATGACTGCAATTCCAAAGACCTGCCTAATACAAGATCTGTTTCAACAATTTTAATATCACTTGTGGTATGCATTTTTATGGGTTCATGTTCCCGTTCTGAACCTTCCTGGCTGAAAGGAAACCTGCATACACACACGTTCTGGAGCGATGGGGATGAATTTCCCGAAAGTGTAGTACAGTGGTATAAGGAAAATGGTTACGATTTTTTGGCTTTGACAGATCATAATGTCATTCTGGAAGGGGAACGCTGGCGCAATTTTCCTCATGACCATGCTGCACTGACGAAATATATCGACAAGTATGGAGAAGAATGGGTTGATATGCATGTACATCCTGAGGAGGAAGGCGTTCAAAGGGTCAGGCTGAAAACACTTGAAGAATTCAGGTCGAATTATGAAGAACCGGGAAAGTTTCTTCTTATTATGGGCAACGAAATTTCTAATCCTCATGCTGTCCACCTGCTGGCATTTCATCAGGACAGAGTCATACCTGCAATACAGGGTGAACGTGATGAAAGGGAAAGAATGATCAGGGAAACGGTTGAAAACTTAAAATTATACCGGGAAGAAACGGGCAGAAATGTGCATCCTGTTTTGGCCCATCCAAACTTTACATGGGCAATTACTGCTGAAATGATGCTCAGCGTTCCGGATCTCAGGTTTTTTGAGGTGTACAACGGGCACCCCCAGGTTCATAATGACGGCGATGACTACAGGGCAGGAACAGAAAGGATATGGGACATTGTTCTGTCGCACCGTCTTGCAAACGGAGAAGGTGAAATTCTGTATGGCCTTGCCACCGATGATGCACATACCTATCACGGAGGTACCGTAGGGCCCGGAAAAGGATGGGTTATGGTTCGTTCCGGAGAACTTGCCCCTGAAGCCATTCTCGATGCAATTGATAAGGGTGATTTTTATGCATCAACAGGTGTTAACCTTAAAGACATCCGGTTTAACGGGAAAAAACTGAACATCGAAATTGAACCTCAGGAGGGAGTAGAATATACCACAGAATTCATTGGCACCATGAAAGGCATTGATACCAAAGGCACTCCTTCTGTTGACCAGGAGGGAAATGAAATAGAGAATACAACCATGACCTACAGCAGTGAAATAGGTAAGGTTATATCTGCAAGCAATTCCTTAAAATCTTCATATACATTTAATGGTGATGAGTTATATGCCAGGGTTCGTATTACCTCAACAGCCGATCAGATTGATCCCAATTCAGGTGAAATTCTTGGAAAACAAAAAGCCTGGGTACAGCCTTATATACAAAAACAAAGTGAATGAAAAAGGTACATTATCTTTTGTGGATTCTGATCTTAACATTAGCTGCTGGTTGTAAAACAGAACAGCAAACCGGAGGGGTCAGGCATAAACCCGAAAAACCCAACATCCTTTTCATACTTGCCGACGATCAGCGGGCTGATGCCCTTGGAAGTGCAGGAAACCTTCACATCCGTACCCCTGCCTTGGATGAACTGTCAAACAGTGGCCTCCGCTTTACGAACTGCTATGTTATGGGTAGCCACCATGGAGCTGTTTGTGCTCCAAGCCGGGCCATGCTCATGACTGGAAAAAGTCTGTTCAGGGTATACGACAAGCTTGAAGGTGAAATCACGATGCCTATGTATTTTGGTCTGCATGGTTATGAAACTTTCGGAACGGGTAAGTGGCACAATACTGCAAAAAGTTTCGAAGCTTCATTTCACAAAGGAGAAAATGTTTTCCTTGATGGTATGAGCGACCACTTTAAGGTTCCCTGCAGGCAGCTTGAAGAAAATGGAAAATTGTCACCTCCAATGAATAAGGGATATTCAACCGATTTATTTTCCGAAGCAGCCATCAGGTATATAAATGAATATGTTGATGGAGATATAGAAAAACCATTTTTTTGTTATGTGGCTTTTACTGCCCCCCATGACCCCCGTTCCCCAAGGGAGGATTTTATAAACATGTACAATGAACAGGATATACCCTTACCTGATAATTTCATGAAAATCCATCCTTTTGAGTTTGATGACCTGAACTTACGCGATGAAACCCTTGCTCCCTGGCCCAGGACTCCTGAAGTGATCAAAGCTTCACTGGCAGATTATTATGCCCTTATCAGCCATATGGATAAGTGTGTGGATGATATCATCAGAACATTGAAAAAAAACGGTTTATATGACAATACAATTATAGTGTACGCATCTGATAATGGATTGGCAATTGGCAGTCATGGGCTTTTAGGCAAACAAAATCTTTATGAACACAGCATTAAAGTTCCGTTCATTATATCTGGCCCGGGTATACCCGTAAAGGAACAAAGAGATGCATTGGTATACCTGCATGATATTTTCCCTACATTGGCAGCATTGTGTGGTCTTACTGAGCCTGAAGAGGCCGATGGAAAAGACCTTGTTCCGTTAATCCGGAACAGGAAAGCTGAAATGCGGGAATCTCTATATACGGCTTACAGAAACACAGTAAGAGCAGTCAGAAACGACAATTTTAAACTCATCTGGTACCCTCAGCGAAACCACATGCAGCTGTATAATCTGAAACAGGATCCGGCAGAACTTAATAACCTGGTTTCAGTCCCTGAGTATGAAACTACAGCAAAAGAAATGATGGCACTGATGGAAAACTGGCACCAGGCAACATCTGATACCATGAATTTATATCCTGGAAGAGCGCTTAAGCTCGAATATGATCATACCAAACTTCAACAGACTCCCGACCGCCATCAGCCAGAATATGTACTTAAGAAATATTTTAACAGATAGCATATCAAACAACCTGACCGGTCGTCAGCAAA
>JAEYNZ010000129.1 GCA_023412195.1 Bacteroidota bacterium | reverse complement strand
ATATTACCGAAAGGTTAGGGTTGTAAATTAGGGAACCGCCGTATACGAGAACCGTACGTACGGTGCTGTGAGAGGTCGGAAAGTAAAGTAGGAGGAAAACTACTTTATTTTCCTCCTACTCGATTTATCAGCTGGCCTTAAAGATTTCATCGGCTCCGATTGTTCCCACCAAATTATTAAAGTAATGTTCTGATTCTATGTGTTTAATTCTATCTTCAGCATTAGAAAGCCTCTGGTTAAGATTCATTTCCTCGGTTAACCTTTGGTTACCTTTATCATTTATGAAGTTTTTCAGGTAACCGATTTGTTTTTTAAGCAAATCTGAATCCTTTCTTTGTTTAAGCTTCAGGCGTCTAACATACCACTCCGACTGAAGTACATGATCTCTTTCAAATTCCCTTCTTAAATCAGGATGATTGATTTCTTTTCCTTCAAAATGCCCATAGGCCATAATGTGAAGCAGAATTTTCAGCGGAGGAATGGCTGCTTCCACACTTCCCTCCTGAAAGTACTGCAGGGCAACTTTCTGCTGCGCTTCCACAATGTTTTTGATACCGTCGACAAAAGTATCCATACCCTGGAGTTCTGGCTTCAGCATCTGTTCGTTAAATACTGCCAGTGGTTCATCAAACAATTTGTTCATGCAGCGAAAGGCAAAGTTTTTGGTGATCCTGTACCCAAGCCGGCTGGCCAGTATTTTTTCTCCATTATATTCAAAATCCTCTAGTTTTTCAAGAGAATTATTCTTGATTAATTTATTGGCATCCCTGTCATCCGGTTCCAGTCTTGCCCAGATCTCCGGGATAAGAATGCTGATGTCATGATCAAAACGGTTATTTTGGCCAATATAACCGGCAGCAGAACTGAAACCCTGGTATCCGCAAAGAATGTGCGACAATAATGCGTTGTTCAGGTCGGTAGTAGGAATAAGCATGTTAAAGGGACCTTTTGTCAGTGCACCTTCAGAACCTGCACCTGTTGTGGATGGTGATTTTCCTGTAAGGCTGCAGATAAAGTCCATAAAAAGTTCAGGAGTTTCCTGATAATGTATGGGATTATATACACTTAAAGGCCTGATACCTTTTTCAATGTCGGCCGGATTATTCCTTCTGCCGGGTAGTACTGCATTAACGGGAAAATGAACAGGCTGTCCCACCGGAACTTTACGGAACAACCTCACTCCTGTTTCTGCCAGATATGAATCCCTGTTTTCATACCTGAAGAGATTCCGTTGCAGGTAACGTGGGTTGTTTGTCGGAATTCCATTAACAAGCCTGGTGTGTGCTGGTGACACAAAATAACATTCTTTTGGGCTTTCTGCAACCCTTTTAATGAGGTCACTCACGGGTTGGGTATATTGATCAAACCGGATGGCATCGTTGCTCAGCTGAATTGCATCGGCCCGGGTCAAAGGTTCGTAATTTGTCAGAAATGTCCCCTGCCGGACAATGTCTGCCTCCGCCTCTTTGTCATAGCCCCGTATTATGGCTTCATCGGGACGTTGGAAAAGATAGCTTTCACAGTTTGTAACCAGTTTTACACTTTTGTTTGTGTATTCAGGATTGAGATTATTTAATTGTTGGGCTGGTAATGTAACAGATACGGAGATGTCATCTTCTGTCTGAATTTTTTCACTTGGAATAAAATCAGAGCGTAATTTATGTAAAAACCATTTGCCGTCGGTACTGAATCCGATTCGCACATAACTGGCCATGATTTTGTTGTGCTTGTAACGCAATGCATTGCCGTTTCTTCCATTTACGATTTCAACATTCAGATGCTCTTTCCATGATCCTTTATCGAGGTGCGACCGGTACATTCTTTTAATATAAAGGGCCAGGGTCTTTACATGAACAGGTATGTTTTCAAGAAAACGGTTATATTCATCACTGTACTGATCCGATGGGGTAAGCAATTTGACGGCAGAGCCCAATGTCCGGTGGGGGCTTAAAAACGGACGGGAAGGCCTGGCATCTGGCCAGATGGCTTTCCATCTGTTTGAATAGTCATAATTGATAAGCATATCAGCAAGCTCAGAATCCTTCTCCAGATCCTGGATATAAAAAGCACCATATTTAATGGCATTTTGCATTGATTTCGAAATCTCAGACTTCCCTCCACCTGAAACCGTACTGGGCTTATGGCAAAACACTCCTTCTGGCGCGGTATTTACTATTCTCCAAAGTTTTAATTCAGGATGCCTGACAAGCCTGAATTTATGACCGCTGGGATGTACATAAATTTTATCGGGAGAAAGGTTTAGCTCATATGCTTCTCCCTGATGTACCCAGCTAACTGTTCCTTTTTCAGTATCCAGATCGGCATGTTCTGGTATGTAGATGATATCAGGATATTTTTTATCGATGCCATAATTTTCTGGCATAATTTCAATACTTCCCTCAAGCAGTTTCTTTACTTCTTCAAAGGAATAGCGATTATTGAATTTTTCTGAAAATGGTTCTCCAAAAATGTTATCTCCCATATTGCCGCACGGAAATGCAATGGCACCCCCTGCATGCTCTTCTTCAACCAGTCCATACAGATTGGCTGAATAGCTGATCTGGGTTTTTATCTCCTTTTTTGAATAACCGTAGTAATTATCAGCAATCAGTGTAACCACAATCCCCCTTTCATCGCGGCAGGTTACTTTAAAAGCGCTGCCGTTGTTGTACAACTCATTTTCATTTGTCCAGCACATTCCGTCCCTGCGCTGTCTCTCGGTAGCGTTATCATAATGAGGCAGCCCAATATCTTTCTTTTTTATTTTGGTTAGCTGTGGTGCCAGAATGATACACCCTGTATGCCCGGTCCAATGTTCTATATCAAGTGCTGCATCATTCTGCGCAAGGTTATGGTCGCCTGCGTTACCAAAGATTGTTTCCACGAAATCAAGATTGCTGACAAGGCTTCCTGGAGCAAAAAACCGGATTTCCATGCTTTTTTCACTCATCAGGCCTTTAACCTCAGGGCACACTTTTGGCCTGAGAAGCAGAGAAACCATAATCTTTGCCTTTTTTTCCTGATTGGCTGTAAAAGGAAGTATGTTAATGTTGTCGGCCGGATGAAGTGCTTCGTGCAACAAATTTGCAAAGGCAATTTTAGGCACTTCTTTTTTATCGTCAGGCACAGGCAGTCCCCCTTCAACTATATGAAAGGTTCCCTTTGTGGTGCGTTTATCCGCTGCCGGATTATTAAGTATTCCCTGTTTCAGCCTGTATGATTCCAGAAGTTCGTTTTTAAACGTTGCTCCGTTTGGAGGCAGGCTCACCTCTCTTGCAAGACCAGGCTGATTTAATACAAAGGTGCTGTCGGGCAGCTTAATGGATTTCTCAAAATGCAGTTCCTTTAAATAATCATCAATAAAATTTTGAATACGGGTGTCTGCAGGTGAAAGATGACCTGACAGTAACCGTGATTTTTCACGGAAACTGCTGATCAACCCTTCTGTCAGTGAAATAAATCTTGCACCTGCAAGCTTATCTTCATCCTCGGTTTCCCCGGTAAACAATGGCTGGCCTAACGCAGCAAGCTGAAGATTAATATATTGAATCATCTCTCTCCGGCTTTTCTTCCCTGTTTTCTTTTTGTGATCTTCTATGTGTAACATGACCATACGTTATTATGTGCTAACGAATTTACAAAATAATAGGAAGAAATGCCGCTTCGAATGATGTTCTTTGTGCTAATCGTTCGCTACAGGTTGGAATCCTTCGGGTACCATTGACTCCGATGGCTCATATGGAAAAACATCTATTATGTTGCTTACTGAAATTGAAGAAACAACATAGGGGATTACAAGATACGACAGGCTTTCTTCCAGCCTTGCCAGTGCTTCCTTGATATCGTCGGCCATGATCAGGTAAAAAGTACGGAGTTTCTTCTCCCTGCCTGCCTCTTCATCCACCATGACAAGATTGATGGTTGCCTTAAACCACCATTCACCGTCTTCAAATGGAAATACCTCGCCAATCTTTGACTTTCTGATGTCGGTGACTGAAAATTCACCCTTTACCATCTGTTGCATCTGCCTGATGATCCGTGTTTCTGCATCGGTAAACGACACGGCATCCAGCAGGAAATTCTCGGTAACGGTTTGTTCTTTGCCACTTTCAGTAACTTTGACATATTTTACTTTACATTCGAACCAAATTTGCATATCTGTATTTTTTAAGGAAGGCAAAAATAGAATTAAGGACGGTTAAAAGAGGATCAAATGCAATATACTTTTCAACAAAAAAGGTCCGCCCACTTATGGACGGACCGGTTGCAGATAGTAAACAGCAGAAGGCTTTAATTATAAGCACTTTCTCCATGCTCATAAACATCAAGCCCTTCTTCTTCAATGCGTCTGGAGACTCTTAATCCTATGGTTGATTTTATGATTTTAAACAGCAGCAGGCCTAATCCGAAAGCCCAGATAAATATTGCTGCCACTCCAATCAGCTGTGATACCAGTAATCCGCCACCTCCTCCGTAAAATAATCCTCCTTCGGTGGCAAAAAGCCCTACGGCAAGAGTTCCGAAAGCTCCGTTGACTCCATGCACTGAAACAGCTCCAACGGGGTCGTCTATCCTGAATTTCTGATCTATGATTTCTACGCTGAATATGAGGATAACCCCTGCTATAAGGCCTATAATCAATGCACCTCCAGGACTTACAATGTCACATCCGGCAGTTATGGCTACCAGCCCTGCCAGGGCGCCGTTCAATGCAAGTGAAAGGGCAGGTCGCTTATACCTCCACCATGAAATAAGTAAAGCAGATACTGCTCCTCCTGCAGCTGCAAGGTTGGTGGTAAGTACAATGTGTGCTATGGCCAGTGAATTTTCGTTTCCTGATGCTCCCAGTTGGGATCCGGGGTTGAACCCAAACCAGCCAAACCATAATATAAATACCCCCAGTGCAGCAAAAGTCAGGTTATGCCCGGGAATGGCCTTGGCTTTTCCATTAACATATTTACCTGTCCGGGGGCCAAGCATGATTGCTCCTGCAAGTCCAACCCATGCACCTACTGAATGTACAAGAGTAGAACCTGCAAAATCAAGAAAGCCCAGTTGATCCAGCCAGCCTCCTCCCCATTTCCAATGGCCTGAAATGGGATAAATGAATATTGTAATTACTATCGTAAAGATGAGGTAAGAATTGAATTTTGTTCTTTCTGCTACAGCTCCTGAAACAATGGTTGCTGCAGTGGCAGCAAAAACTGTCTGGAACATCAGGTCTGCCTTATTTGCATAATCCCCCATTCCGTTATCATTAAAAAACAGTTTTGGCATGCCTATAAATCCTCCGATGGAATCACCATACATAATGGTATATCCGATCAGCCAGAACAGGATAGATCCAATTGCGAAATCCATCATGTTTTTGGTTAATATATTTGCTGTATTCTTAGACCGGGAAAAGCCCGCTTCAACCATAGCAAATCCGGCCTGCATGAACATGACAAGAAATGTTGCCACCAAAATCCACATGTTGTCTATTGATATTGTAATTTCTTCCATAATCGTATTTCTTTTATAAGTTGTTCTTAATTTTCGTGATGGCTGATTATTCTTCCTTTCCCTTGATGTACAGAGATTCATCACCAGTTTCCCCTGTGCGGATCCTGTATGATTCTTCAATTGGAATGACAAATATCTTCCCGTCACCAATTTCTCCTGTCCATGATGCTTTTAAAATGGCTTGTACTGTTTTGTTTACATTTTTATCGCGAACAATGATGGAAAGCATGGTTCGTTCGATCTTACTTGTATCATAAACGATCCCTCTGTAAGCCCGTCCTTCGCGCGCCTGGCCCACACCTCTTACATCCCAGAAGGAGAAAAATTCTATCCCAGCTTCATGAAGCGCCTCCTTTACTTCTTCAAACTTTGTCTTGCGAATGATTGCATCTACTTTTTTCATGGATTCTGATTTTTAATGTTATAAAGTGATTCCCGCAACCACATGAAACTGGCGCGATGAAGGATTCATTATGGCTGCCCCTGTGACAGGCAGTGAAAAAGTGTCGGTAATTTTTATCTCTTTGGAGGAACTTATTCCCAGATTACACAGATTAAACTTTCCATCGGTTGTATAGATGCCGTCACCGCCACCAATAAAAAAGTTAGCTGGTCCCGCTGAGATTCCTGCTTCAAAGTAAAGATTCCTCTCGCTGTTGTTCAGCATATATGCTCCGGTCAGTGAAAGAAATCCTGCACCAATGGTTATCATCGGCTCCAGGTAATGCGAATTTTTTTCCGTCCAGCTGGTTCCGGGAAAGTAATAGTCGGTAAAAGTGAAACCAATGGAACCTTTTTCACCAATATCAACACTATAACTGATATAGAGATCAGCTTCTGCTGCCTCATCTGTTGAAGCGCTATAGGAACCCCATGCCCCGATGGCTAAGTTTGCGGCACTGAATTCAATGGAAGGCTGAAAAGCCGGACCTGAACCAAACTTGGTACCCCTCCATATATAACTGCTGTAAATGTCTAATCCCGTATTCCACTCCTGTGCTTCCAGTTGTGGAACAACTGTGAGACTCGAAAAAACGATTAAAAATATACATGTGATTCTTTTCATGGTTAATTATTTTAATTATTTACTTATACCCTATTAATTTTAATATTTTGCTTCAAAAAATATATTATTTCTGTATAGTACCCTATTTATTTTAGGATTATATGTCAAAAATGAACCTATTTTTAGATTATACCCCTAATTTATATGTTTTAAAATATAGAAATTAACAAAATTTTAAGATTGGTATGATAATATGATCAAATTGTCATGTAATTCCATATTTTATGGATTAATGACATTAAAAAGCGGAATATGATGACATTCTCTCAAAAGAGCGTCTTCCAGTAATTAATTAGGGTTATAGAGGGGAAATAGATTTCCGGCAGTGTTCAGCGGGTTATTCCAACTTAAATGAGATCAGGCCGCCTCTGATGTTTTCTTTTGTCCGTGTATATACGGTTACGGGAATTTCAGGATCAATGAGATTTTTATCAACATCAATAACATATGCTATTGTTTGTCCCGGGTTAATTTTTTGTTGTTCAGATTGAAGCATTACCACACTGGCCTCAACGTGATTTTGCATCAGGCATAGTACTGGTTCTGATAAATGATCAGTAAAAACAGGGCTTGCTCCTTCATTTATGAGGTTAATTTCAAACCTGAATCCTTCGGCTGTCAGTTCCTGTTTTATCAACTCAGGGGTAAGGCCTTGCAGCGACTGGAATTCTTCTACTTCAATATATCCTTTGGTTTCGCCTGTTGCAGCCTGGTACATGTCTGGTGGATTGAGATGTCTCGACTGGATAGCAAACACAGCCTCTCCGTTTGCATAATTTTCATCATCCCATAAATCATACTGGCAAAAGCGGTAACCTGGGGTTGAAAATAATACTGCCCGATCTCCTGTGTAAAAGATATAATTGCTGATGGCAGCATAATTATCAAAAAATCCTACTTTCCTGCCATCAGCCATATTCTTTATTTCCATGGCAGATGCTTCACGGTTGTAGAATGTAATTTTCAGATGTCCTACATTGGGGATGACGTCCAGTGCAAGGTATATCCGGTAAAGGAACATTAGGAAGATAACCGGGACGGCAAGTATTTTAAACCATTTTCGAATGATTTCATCATTTTTGATCAACGGATACGCGATCATCATGATCATAGGAGTTATGGCTGCTGTCCAGTGTGCTTCAATCCGGTTTTTAAAGCTCAGTATGAGAAGCAGGGTATAAAAACCAATGATGTTAAAGACCAGCATCCTGTCGAAGGCATTTTTGATTCTGAATCTAGAAAGTTTCCAAAAGACAATAACCCCTGTAAGCGGCCCTGCCATGACAAGCTGATTCAGCAGGTTATCAGTAATGTGTTTTATCCTGAATGGTTTGGCCCGCTCCACCAGATGATACCTGAAAGTAGGAAATCCGTGATCAATTTGCCAATAGATGTGTGGAACAAGAGTTAAAATGGCAACTACTGCTGCCAACCAGAAGAATTTGTTTCGCAGCAGTTTCAGGTTCGATAAAACAGTGAACCCAATCACAAGAAAAGCATGATACTTGCTGTAAATCATGAAGACTGCCACCATTCCAAGAAAGATTGCTGTAGCAGCTTCAGGTTTAGCCAGAAACTTCCTGTAAAGCAGCAGGAACAGAAAGGTGAAAAACAGCAGGGGAACATCCGGAAGGGCAATAAACCCGGCAATATGAGTATGGACCAGCGGGAAGGAAAGTACAAATATTATGAGGAAAATATAATCTTTTCGTTCATTTAATTCATTCAGTATAAGGGCGAAAATAGCTGTTGATAATAGGACGGTGAATATCCGTACGCCCAGTTCCCCCGGCAGGATCAGGTGCCCAAGGTATATCCATAATGCTGCCATCGGGGGATGATCAAAATACCCCCAGTCGAGGTTTTGAGAATACATCCAGTAATACGATTCATCGGAATGTAATCCTGTGAATGCAGATTGCAGGAGGTTTACAATGAACCAGAGGCCAATGATGTACCAGTGTTTTTTATCCAGATTTTTCATTTCTGTTCCGGGATTGCAATAAAATATTCGGTGCCGCTGTCCTTAATCTGCCTGATTGTTTCCTGCAAAAAGACAGGGAACTTTTCTTCATGAAGCCGCTTCCATTCTTCTGAACCTTCTTTAATTTGATATTGCCTGAGGTTCAACAGTGGTTCTTCCTTTCCGCTGAATACAAGTATATGGTTCTTGCCGGCAGGAAGGTTGTACATGGTATCCATACTTACCACATCAAGCCGGTTCCCGCTGTGGATTCTGATGTTTGAGGCTGTACGGATGTTCCCGTAAACATATACCGTTCTGTTTCCATCATGATCTTCTTTTTCGATGGACTGAACAAGCTGTTCTCCCGGATTGGGCATCAGCAGCGTAAATAGAAGGATATGCATGTTGAACCATAAAAGGAGAATCCCTCCCGATATGATGATTTCTGGCTGATAATTTCTTCTGTTAAGCAAGTATATAATGGAAAATGAAATGATCCCCACAACGATACCTGTTATATGCAGCTTATCTGTCATTATAAACAACCCGTAGAGAACGCTTATCGTGAGCACCGCTAAATTCAGTATAATGAAGAGCTTTGCAGAAAAACCTTTACCCCTGGTTTCAGAACTGGAAATAAGGATGGCAAAAGCCAGGGCTGAAACCGGAATAACCGGAAGCAGGTACCGGTCATAAAATTTGAATACAGCTCCCGACATGGCAATAACCGCAACCAACCATAAAACGATAAATCCCAGTATGGCTTTGTTCTTCAAACTTGCAATCCTTACAAATTGCATCAGGTTTTTAGGTTTTGAAAAGCCAATGGCTATCCATGGCAGTGTGAAAGCTGCCAGATTGATGATTCCCAGCAAAGCGTTGCCAAATACCTGTGCTGATCTGGAAGATACCCTGTAGCCTACCTGGTCAGCAAAAAAAGATGACAGATATTCTGCTCCATGTTTCAGATACATAGCCAGAAACCAGCTGATGGCGACCACTGCTGATACAATAATGGCTGCCGGGTGCACAACCTGCTTCCAGTGTTTTTTCTGCCATGGATTCAGCACCAGGTAGAGGAAGCTGAGCCCTGCAAAAGCAGCAGCAGGAAGCCCCTTCGTTTGAAAGGCAACCGCTGGGCCGAGGTAAGCCATCCAGTAATATTTTTCCCGCGGATGATCTTCTGTCATTATTTTCAGGAAGCCCCATGCACTTATAGTCAGGAAAAGAACGAGGAGGATATCGGGTATGGAACGGCTGGCCCCCATCAGGACCAGCGGATTGGATGCCGTTATAAGAGCAGCTGCCACTGCTGCCCGGCGATCCTTTAGAAGTGAATTGGCCATCAGGTATGTAATGGCGGCAAGAAGGGCTCCTGCAATCCAGAAGAAAAACCGTGATGAAAAAGGGCTTACACCAAATACCGTGTAACTTCCAATCAACACCCAGTAAGTTACAATAGGTTTCAAAAACCTTGGGGTGCCATCGGCTTTATACGGTGTAAGATAATCGTCCTTGTCCATCATCTGTAGCACGGCGTCGGTGTAATATTTTTCATCCGGAAAATGAAAAACAAAATCGAGGGCCCCCGGAGCTGAATACAGCAGAAAAACCAGTGGGATGACCAGCCAAATATTTTTTTTAATCCGGTGCTTCATGAATAGATTTCGTTAATCTCCGTCAAATGGTTCAATGCAGTATTTGTTTGTTTTGCCGGCTTTTCTTGCAGATAATGGACAAAAGTGGCAATTTTTTCAATAATTATAAAATCGGGCAGTACAAATGTTGAAAAGTCAAAAAACCTATCTTTGTTAAAATTTCAACTTATTTAATCATGAAGCTCTGGGAAAAAGGATTTACAGTCAATGAAGCCATTGAGAAATTTACTGTTGGCAATGATCGCGAACTGGATGCCCATCTCGCCCCTTATGATATCCTTGGTTCTATGGCCCATATTATCATGCTGGAACGCGCAGGATTGCTTCATGTGGATGAGTTGCCTGTTTTGCTCGAAGCTTTAAGAAAACTTTATGTAAAAGCAATTGCCGGTGATTTTAAAATAGACCCGGGTGTGGAAGATGTCCATTCACAGGTTGAATTTATGCTTACTGCCGAACTTGGTGAAATTGGAAAGAAAATTCACAGCGGCCGCTCACGCAATGACCAGGTTCTGCTCGATCTTAAACTTTTCTCAAGAGATGGAATACGTCGTGTAGCTGAAGAAACGGCAAAACTTGCTGATTCGCTCCTTGAGAAAAGCGAACAGCATAAGGATGTTCTGATGCCGGGTTATACCCATTTACAAATTGCAATGCCTTCCTCGTTTGGATTATGGTTTGCTGCTTATGCTGAAAGCCTTGCCGATGACCTGGAGCTTTTGCTGTCAGCCTACAACATCACGAATCAGAATCCTCTAGGCTCTGCTGCAGGTTATGGTTCTTCCTTTCCGCTCGACCGCCAGCTGACAACTGATCTGTTGGGCTTCAGAAATATGAACTACAATGTGGTATATGCCCAGATGGGCAGGGGAAAAGTCGAAAAAATTGTATCCTTTGCTTTGGGCAATATAGCCTCCACACTTTCAAAACTGGCATACGATGTTTGTTTGTATACCAGCCAGAATTTCAACTTCGTAACGCTACCACCAGAATTTACAACAGGTTCAAGTATAATGCCTCATAAAAAGAATCCGGATGTATTTGAACTCATCAGGGCGAAATGCAATAAAATTCAGGGTGCTACCCATGAAATTTCCATGGTGGTAAATAATCTGCCAAGTGGTTATTTTCGTGATTTGCAAATCGTGAAGGAAATCTATCTCCCGCTTTTTGCCAACCTGACCGATTGTCTGTCGGTGGCAAATCTTGCTATTGAACGACTGCAGGTAAATAATAATATTCTCAGCGATGAAAAATATAATTACATTTTCAGTGTGGAAGAGGTGAACAGGCTTGTATTAAGTGGCATTCCCTTCAGAGAGGCATATGTACAGGTTGCTCAAAAAATTGAAAAAGGTGAATTTCATCCTGATAAAAATGTAAAGCACAGCCACCAGGGAAGCATCGGTAACCTGTGCAACCATGAAATTGCTGCAAAGAAGGCTGATGTGATTGCATCTTTTCATTTCGATGAAGTGGATCACGCAATAAAGTCTCTTGTTGATTATCAGTCCTGACCATAAAAAAGCAATGGCAAGTTCTTAACTTCAGGCTGGTTCAAAGTTAATTGTATGTTATTTAACACAACTTTTTTTATTGCATATTGCATTTTTTCTTTTCTATCTGTATTTTTGATTTCAAATCGTTACTAAAATAGTATTTTTGCTTTCAGTTTAATTAAAAAGAGCTACAAATGCTATTTATTGTAACTTTTTGACAACTTAATACAACAGAAAATGAAACATATTGGTTTTCCTGAAGCGCAGGGATTATATAGTCCTGAAAACGAACATGATAATTGTGGGATCGGATTTGTTGCGAATATAAAGGGACAACCTTCGCATGAAATTATTAGCAGAGGTCTTGATGTTTTGCTGAATATGGATCACCGGGGAGCTATCAGCGCTGATAATTCTACCGGTGACGGTGCAGGAATCCTGCTGCAGATTCCACATGAATTTATAACAGAGGAATTAAAAATACCTGTAGGAAACCCCGGAACCTACGGAACAGGCCTTATTTTTCTTCCAAAGGATGAAAATGAAGCCGGAATATGCATTGATGTTCTGTCGAACCATATCAGGAATGAAGGTTTAACACTGGTTGCATACCGCGATGTTCCGGTAGACCATTCAGCACCTGGTGAAATTGCCAAAACTACTGAACCTGCCATTAAACAGGTTTTTGTGAAGGCAAACCTTGAAAAGGATGCCCTTGAACGTAAGTTGTACGTGGTTCGTAAACTGGCTGAAAGGGAAATCAGGGAATCAAACCTGAAAGAAAAAAAGCAATTTTACCAACCCAGTTTTTCTGCAAGGATCATCGTGTACAAAGGGATGTTCACGCCGGACCAGTTGAAGGCCTATTATCATGATTTTAAAAGCGATAAATTTAAAAGTGCAATTGCACTGGTGCACTCAAGGTTCAGTACAAATACGTTTCCGACATGGGACTTAGCCCAGCCGTTTCGCATTGTTGCCCACAATGGTGAAATCAATACCATCAAGGGAAACAGGCTGTGGATGCAGGCCAGGGAAGCCCTTATGAAATCTGAAGTTTTTGGGGATGA
This sequence comes from Bacteroidota bacterium, assembly GCA_023412195.1. Lineage (GTDB taxonomy): Bacteria > Bacteroidota > Bacteroidia > Bacteroidales > Prolixibacteraceae > Mariniphaga. The sequence continues at coordinate 3,494 of JAEYNZ010000129.1, read as the reverse complement.
CCTGAAAAAACTGTTGCCCATCATAGAAAAAGACAAATCAGATTCGGCATCATTCGACAATGTACTTGAGTTTCTTCATATGGCCGGACGATCACTTACACACTCCCTTTGTATGATGATTCCCGAATCGTTTAATGATAAAAATCCCATACCGGCCAGTTTAAAGGCTTTTTATGAATATCATTCCACGATTATGGAACCATGGGATGGCCCGGCTTCTATGGTCTTTTCCGATGGCAGGTACATCGGTGGTACCCTCGACCGGAACGGACTGCGCCCATCCCGATACATCATTACCAAAAATGATTTGATCGTAATGGGTTCGGAAGTGGGCGTGCAAATATTTAAACCTGAAGAAATAAAAATAAAAGGCAGGCTTCGACCGGGTAAGATATTGCTTGTCGACACTCAGCTTGGTATCATTATTCCTGATGAGGAGGTTAAGGACCAGTTGAGTCACCGCCACCCATACCAGATGTGGCTCAAGGAAAACAGGATGATGATGGACGATATCAAGGTGAAACACAGGGTGATTTCATCTGTTAGCAGCATGGAAACATATGCCAAAGAATTTGGCTACTCGAAAGAGGATATGTATGATATTATTAAGCCTATGAGCGAAACGGCTGCAGAGCCAACAAGTTCCATGGGAAATGATGTTCCGCTGGCTGTCTTTTCCGAAAAACCCAGGCGTTTGTTCGAGTACTTTAAACAAATGTTTGCCCAGGTAACCAATCCTCCGATCGATCCCATCCGTGAAGGGCTCGTCATGGCCCTCACCAATTACATCGGGTCGCTCCATTCCAACATTCTGATGGAATCACCTGAGCACTGCAGGCTGATTAAATTTCAGGGGCCGATTCTTACAAACACGGACCTTGGAAAGATCAAGGATCTAAAGGACGAAATGTTTTCACATAAGGTGGTCCCAATGGTCTTTCCGGTTAACAAGGGAGCCAAAGGTTTTGAAAAGGCCATTGAAAATATGCTGACTGAAGCTGAACAGGCTGTCGACAGCAGCAAGAATTATATTATACTGAGCGACCGCAATATCAGTAAGGATCATGCACCCATACCGTCCCTCCTTGCTGTAGCTGCCGTACACCATCATCTTATCAAAAAACAGAAAAGGATGCAGGTGGGCATCATTGTTGAAACAGGTGATGCCCGAGAGGTACATCACTTTGCACTGCTTCTCGGATATGGTGCAAGTGTTATAAATCCTTACCTGGCATTTTCTGCCATCGACCACATGATAAAAGAGGGTACAGTTGCACTGGAATACAAGGAAGCCCGTATGAACTATATAAAGGCCATTGAAAAAGGCCTGCTGAAGGTCATGTCGAAAATGGGCATTTCAACCTTGCGCAGTTACCATGGAGCTCAGATTTTCGAATCTGTAGGAATAAACAAAGATTTAGTAGATAAGTATTTTACTGGGACCGCTGCCAAAATAAGCGGAGTAGGGCTGGAAGAAATCTATACCGAAGCGCTCATGTTCCACAGGCAGGCATTTGCGGAAGACCTTACACCTGAATTGTTCAGGTTCGATAACGAAGGGGTTTATGCCTGGAGGAAAAACGGGCTACATCATGCATGGAATCCCGAAACCATTGGTTTGCTGCAGTGGTCAACACGCACAAATGATTATACGAAGTACAAGGAATTCAGTGCACTGGTGGAGCAGCAAAACAGGAGACCGGCATTTATAAGGGGCTGCTTCAAATTTAAGCGGAATCCTATACCGCTCGACCAGGTTGAGCCAGAGGAAGCCATTATGAAACGATTTGTGACCGGGGCAATGTCTTATGGTTCCATCAGTATTGAAACGCATGAAGCGTTGGCAATTACCATGAATACCATTGGCGGACGCAGCAATACCGGGGAAGGGGGAGAAGATCCCTCCCGCTTCGGAACCGACCGCAACAGTAAAATAAAGCAGGTTGCTTCAGGAAGGTTTGGCGTGACCAATAACTACCTGATCAATGCTGAAGAGCTGCAGATAAAAATTGCACAGGGTGCCAAGCCAGGCGAAGGTGGTCAGCTGCCCGGTTTTAAAGTGAACAAGATTATTGCCAAAACGAGAAATTCTACACCTGGCATAACCCTTATCTCGCCACCACCACACCACGATATTTATTCTATTGAAGACCTCGCACAGCTGATTTATGATTTAAAAACCGTAAATCCTAAAGCAAAGGTTTCAGTTAAGCTTGTTTCTGAAAATGGGGTAGGAACAATAGCTGCAGGTGTTGCCAAGGCTTTTTCCGATATTATAGTCATAGCAGGTACGGAAGGGGGTACAGGAGCCAGCCCGGCAAGTTCAATTAAACATGCCGGACTACCGGTTGAACTGGGCATTGCTGAAACCCAGCAAACCCTTGTAATGAACAACCTTCGCGGACGGGTGAAACTTCAGGTTGACGGGCAGATTAAAACTGGCCGTGATGTGGTATCGCTTGCCTGCCTTGGAGGTGAGGAATTTGGTTTCTCAACGGCTCCGCTTATCGTGCTGGGCTGTGTAATGATGCGTAAATGCCACATGAACACTTGTCCGGCCGGAATTGCCACACAGGATGAAAACCTCAGGAAAAGGTTTCTTGGAAAAGCCCAGTATACAATTAATTATTTCAGGTTTGTTGCCCGCGAAATCAGGGAATATCTGGCCGAGATGGGATTTACAAGGTTCGATGACATTGTTGGCAGAACCGATCTTATTGAAGTCGATCGGGAAGTAACAAACTGGAAGATGAAAAATATCGATCTTTCACAGTTGCTTTACATGCCTAAAGAATCTAAAATAGTTCCCATCAGGAACCAGCACGACAATACAAGGCCTGATAAAGGCCATCTCGATTATGATCTGATCAAAGATGCACGCAAAGCTATAAGAGGAGCTGAAAAAGTATGGATTTCACATCCTATCATTAACGTTGACCGCACTACCGGTGCCATGCTATCAGGTGAAATCTCAAGACGCTACGGAGAAGAAGGTTTGCCTGAGGATACCATCCATTGTACCTTTCACGGTACAGCCGGACAAAGTTTCGGAGCCTTTCTTGTAAAGGGTGTAACATTCAGGCTTGAGGGCGATTCAAATGATTATATAGGGAAAGGCCTTTCGGGAGGAAAAATCATCGTTGTGCCGCCTGTTGGCTCTACATTTAAGCCCGAAGAAAACATCATTATAGGCAATACTTCTTTTTATGGAGCAACACGTGGTGAGGCATATATAAGGGGAGTTGCAGGCGAGCGTTTTTGTGTGCGCAATTCAGGAGCCAACGCTGTTGTAGAAGGTGCAGGTGACCATTGCTGCGAGTACATGACCGGAGGAAGGGTGGTTGTACTCGGTAAAACGGGCAAAAACTTTGCAGCCGGTATGAGCGGCGGGATAGCCTATGTCCTGGATGAAGCTGGAAATTTCGACTATTTCTGTAACAAGGGGTTGGTTGATTTGCTTCCTGTTGAAGACAAAACCGATGTGGTGGAACTTC
>JAEYNZ010000061.1 GCA_023412195.1 Bacteroidota bacterium | reverse complement strand
TATCATTAGGGTCCGGTTAAATAATTGAGATTTCTCCCTGTGGTCGAAATAACGGTGTTCTCAGAGCTTTTGTATTGGGAGGGATAGGTCCCCTTCCAAATATATAACTAACTGATTGTCATCTCGAACGAAGTGAGAGATCTCAAAATTCGTTACTATAAAAATTTTACCGGTCAACAATGATACTAAATGATAATCCCTGCATTGCGTTTGGTTATAAAGTATATTGCTAAAAGGAATAAGATTTTTGAGCAACCCTGAATTATCTTATTCTATTCCAAAATCTCCTTCTGCACATGGATGTGATGCAAAACCTTATTTTTCTGCTCAAACCTTAGTAACAAGGCGAACCATAACGATCCAGTGTACCTTATTACCATATTCCTTCTATAATGGGAGGCGGGAAATTAAATAAGGTAATAAGGTTGGGGTGGAACTTTTTGCACTGGTTACTAAGGTTATTAAATGAAATAAGGTTTTTCCGCATTTACCTATGTAGACAACTTTAGTTTAAATAGAAGAACAGGCTGACTCACCTTCCTTGATTATCCTTGTATTGCAATTAGTGAGATAGCAGATTGCAAAAAGGAATAAGATTTTTGAGCTACCCTGAATTATCTTATTCTATTCCAAAATCTCCTTCAGCACATGGATGTGATGCAAAACCTTATTTTTCTGCTCAAACCTTAGTAACAAGGCAAATTACCCCGATTTGGATAACCTTATTACCATATTCCTTCTATAATGGGTGGCGGGAAATTAAATAAGGTAATAAGGTTGGGGTGGATCTTTTTGCACTGGTTACAGAGTCCCCCTGGATATTCAACCGAAAGTCATAATGAATGACTTTGTTGAAAAAGGTTTTTGTTCCAATAAAATTCAAGCCACTCTTGATCCTGAAAGGATCACATATTTATAGAAAGATGGCATCACCAGTAAAGCCTGATCCTGAAGGGGTCACATGTGAAATGCACATAAAGTCCAATTTTAATACAGGCAAAAACATGCGACTCCTTCAGAGTCGGGGGAATCCTGTTTACCCTATGCTATCAACATTTGCCATACCAAATCTACATCAAGTCCGGTTTTAATTGAATTTACCCTAGACCTGGTATAGAGTTGATATGGCGATGGCTCCTATTCAAAAAGCTTTAGGCCGCAGGTACAACATTTGGGTAGAAAAATGATGAACAGAGATTTTCTACCCTCCCGGAGCAGATGAAACCACAATGGCAAAATAGATGCAGCCCGTCTGCCTGAACAGGAAAAAGCCCTGTAGAATGATATCTATGTTGAACTTCGGTCAGATGAGTGTAAGGGCACCAAGAAACACCCATCCAACGGCAAACCAAAAGATCATGTTGTAAATGATTAATATTCCGGAAAACTTCAGGATGTTGGAGGCAAATCCCTGGTGGTAAAACTTTTTAAGGGACAGTACAGAATAAACAGGAATGGTAAGCAGTATTGGATAGCTGATGTATGGAGGAACTTTTGGAAACACCAGAAGCAGACCTATCATCAGGGTAAAAACTGTAAACATAAACGTGTGCAGGTGGAGTGAAAAAATAAAATGCCTGATATAGTAAAATTTCCTTTTCTGATAGAACAGCTTCAGAATAAGTGCAAATAAAGGAAGAAGGAGAAAAAATGTCCACGACATGTACTTCAGGATCCTGGCTACTGCTTCTTCGGGCGATTTGATCATTTTAATCTGCTCTCTCAGCTTTTGTCTGCTTCGTGGATCTGGCTCTGTAGCAAGCCTGGTTTCAAGTTGGGCTGAAACCTCGTCAAGATTAGCCCGCAAATTCCTTTTTTCAAGAAATTCATTCATGCTCAGATTAAAACCCGGAAGGATGTTTTCGGAAGATTCCAGACGGGCAGATGTTTTTGGATTGGTAGCATCAACCTGAGGCCCGGTTACAATTCCTTTTACACCCTGGTTCTGTTCTTTAAACGGTGCATCCAGCACATTTGTAAGGATGCGGTTTGTATAGACCTGGAGCAAAAGAAAAAGAAAAAAACTTGCTATGATATACATCCTCATGGGGGGCGCGTATCTTTCGCGTTTTCCATCAAAAAATTCCTTCGACAGGTAGCCAGGTTTAAATAAAATGGCATTCATGGTTCGGAGGTAACGTGTGTCGAATGCAAAAATATCTCCCAAAAAATTGATTACAAGAACGCCAAACGGGCGATCCATATCCTTCACTGCCTGACCGCAATGCGGGCAGTAGTTTCCATTAAACCGGTTCATGCAGTTTTTGCAGATGAAATCTTCTGTCATTACAGGCTGATGTTCAGGTATTGAATTGAACCGGACCAGGTTTTTAAACCATGTCATTCTTTCTTTGCTGTAATTTTCCCTTTTGTGCCCACGTGTTTATAAACGGAAAAACCGAGGGTGCAAATTTACGGACTGGTTCATATAGCCGGGATTCAGACTTTGTTTCCTGTGAAAGAATATGTACATCATCGTCTATTTTATTGAAGATAAGCAGGAGGATACTTAAAATAAACGCTGTTTTTAAAAATCCAAATACCAGTCCGGTGATTTTATTTGCCCAGCCGAGCATGGCTACTTCCAGTAGTTTACTCAGAGAGTTTGCCACCAGGTGAACCAGGATCACAATTACAACAAAGGTAACCAGGAAGGAGATCAGGTTCAGATGATTGGTTTCCAGGCCAAGCCGGTTGGTAAGAAAATCGGTGGTGATATAGGAAAATTCAATTCCGCCCCAAACCCCAAGCACAAGCGCAGCGAGGGAGGCAAGCTCTGATATAAATCCTTTTCTGAATCCATTGATAGCTGCAAACAATAACAGCAATGCCAAAACGATGTCGATATAATTCATAATTTAAGCCAGGTACTATTTGATTCATGTAAAAGTAGGTAATATTTTCTTTTTTGATGGTTTTATACCATTCATCTTTATTACTTTTGGCACAAACTTGAAAATGAACTATGAAGTTTGACATCTGCTCTAAAATATTTACTGATTATCAGTCGTTCGAGCCTGTTCTTAAGAAATGGAGATCAGCCGGAGAGACCATTGTATTTACGAATGGTTGTTTTGATATTATTCATCACGGGCATGTTGATTCTCTTTTAAAATCAGCAGATTATGGATCCCGGTTGGTGGTCGGGCTAAACTCTGATGAATCGGTTAGAATATTGAAAGGTGAAGGGCACCCTGTACTGGATGTTCAGGCGAGGGCTAAAATGATGGCAGCCTTTGTTTTTGTTGATGCAATTATAGTATTTGCAGAAGAAACACCTGCCGAGCTGATAGGCAGGATTTTGCCCGATGTCCTTGTAAAAGGAAAGGAATATGAACTCGAGGAAATAGCAGGTCACGAGACAGTTCTGAACCACGGAGGCAAGGTTGAACGCCTCGATCTGGTGCCGGGGATTTCTACTTCAGAAATGATCAGAAGAATAAAAAGACTGGATTAATGGTGCAAACCAAAACTGTATACATTTGCCAGGAGTGCGGGGCACAGTCACCCAAATGGCTGGGTAAATGCTCTTCCTGCGGCGGATGGAATACTTTTGTTGAAGAAATCATAGAAAAGAAAAAATCCGGATTGCCGGTTTCAACTGCACTATCAGGCAAACAACCTCTGACACTCGGGCAGATTTCAGCCGAAAACATGGAACGTATTGGTGTAGGCATTGCTGAATTCGACCGGGTTCTTGGCGGTGGCATCGTTCCAGGTTCCATAGTGTTGCTGGGCGGTGAACCTGGCATTGGCAAATCAACCCTGGTACTGCAGATGGCACTTGGTCTTCATGAAAAAAAAATTCTTTACGTATCAGGCGAAGAGAGTTTGCAACAGATTAAACTCCGGGCAGGCAGGCTGGGCATGAATGGCAGCAACTGCCTTTTTTTAAGTGAGACTTCCCTTGAGCATGTACTTGCACAAACAGCGCAGGTTAACCCACATATTTTAATCATCGATTCCATCCAGACCCTTGCTACCGATACAGTTGAATCATCACCTGGTTCAGTGACACAGGTCAGGGAATGTACTACTGCCATATTAAAATATGCAAAACAAAATCACGTTGCCGTGATACTGATCGGGCACATCAACAAGGAAGGCAGCCTGGCAGGTCCCAAGGTGCTGGAGCATATTGTTGATTCGGTGCTTCAGTTTGAAGGCGATACCAATTACATGTACCGGATATTGCGGGCAAGCAAAAACCGCTTTGGGTCGACCAACGAGCTGGGGATATTCGAAATGCGGGGCAACGGCCTGCAGGAAATCCTGAACCCTTCGGAGCAGCTTATTTCAAAGGTGAGCGATGATGTCAGCGGGACAGCCGTAGCAGCCACCATTGAAGGCATCAGGCCATTCCTCATCGAAATACAGGCCCTTGTCAGTTCAGCAGCCTATGGTACTCCACAACGTTCTTCAACAGGTTTCGACTTAAGAAGATTAAATATGTTGCTGGCGGTACTTGAAAAACGGGCTGGTTTCAAGCTGCTTACAAAAGATGTATTTCTCAATATCGCCGGAGGCCTCCGGATTAATGATCCGGCTACCGATATGGCTGTTATCTGCTCCATACTTTCATCAAATATAGACATTGCAATCGACCATAAATTATGCTTTACAGGTGAGGTAGGACTGACTGGGGAAATCAGGGGAGTAAACCGGATTGAACAGCGTATTGCGGAAGCAGCCAAGCTTGGTTTTCAAAAAATATACATTCCAAAGCTTAACAAAGGATTCGACAGTTCTAAATTTGCTATTGAACTGGTAAAAGTTTCGCGTGTTGAAGAGGTATTCAGAAAAATATTTGGTTAAAATGAATTTTCAGGAACTGTTACTTCAGCGGCAAAGTGTAAGGAAATACAAGGAGAAGGCAGTGGAACGCGACAAGATTGAACTGATTGCGGAAGCTGTAAGAAATGCACCCTCAGCCTGTAATTCACAGCCGTGGAAACTGATTATTGTTGATGAACCGGAGCTGAAAAACAAAGTGGCAGAGGCTACATACAACACAGTCATTTCTTTTAACAGGTTTGTAGCTGAAGCCCCTGTTATAGCAGTTCTTGTAATTGAAAAAGCAAAACTCATTGCCCGGCTTGGCGGCGCCATTAAAAACCAGGAGTACCCCCAGTACGACATCGGTATTGCAGCTGCACATTTCTGCCTTCAGGCTGCTGACATTGGACTAGGGACCTGCATGATTGGCTGGTTTGATGAAGTTACGATCAGGAAGTTGCTGCACATTCCGGATTCCAGGAAGGTTGCATTGCTTATAACCGTGGGATATCCGCCCGAGGGATACAAACAGCGCAAAAAAATCCGCAAATCACCGGATGAAATCTGCGGATTCAATTCCTATTAAGTTCCTCCCGGAATCTGTTAATCTGAGGCAACCTCTCTATTTTTATGCAAAGAATTGCTTCACAAAATTCCGGCTGGTTAGAATGGCAGCTTCCACATCTTTTTCAGACCCTTCATAGGCTTTATCTTCAACCTCAATGCAAACAGGCCCCCGGTATTTTACAGAGGTGAGTGCCGAAAAGAATCCGCGCCAGTCAACATCACCCAGTCCGGGGATTTTTGGCGAATGGTAATCCAGGGGATAAGCCATGATACCCACTTCATTCAGCTTATCGCGGTAAACCTTGACATCTTTAAGATGAATGTGAAACAGCTTTTCTTTGAAGTTGAAGATGGGTTTCACCTCGTCCATCTGCATCCACACCAAATGCGAAGGATCATAGTTCAGTCCAAGGGCAGGACTGTCTATGATTTCAAACATTTTTCTCCAGATGGCAGGAGTGGTTGCCAGGTTTTTACCACCCGGCCATTCGTCGCGGGTAAACAGCATGGGACAATTTTCGATGCCGATTTTTACATTGTTTTCTTCAGCTACCTTTATGATTCCAGGCCACACATCAGCATACTTCTTCAGGTTTTCCTCCACGCTCAGGGCAGGGTTTCTCCCGATAAAGGTATTTACAACACCAATACCAAGATGAGCTGCCGTCCTGATCACCTTTTTGATGTGTTCGATGTAATACTCCGCCTGCTGCTGATCAGGATCAAGAGGATTTGGATAATAGCCCAGGCCAGATATATATATATTGTTCCGGCTGAGGGTGTCTTTTATCCGGGAAGCTTCCTCATCGCCCGTTTCATCCACATTGATATGGGTAACACCAGCGTACCGCCGTTCTGCCTTTCCCAAGGGCCAGCACATAATCTCAACACATTTGAACTGGTTCTTTGAGGCAAACTCTATCACCTCATCAAACTTTTTTTCAGCCAGTATGGCACTTACAAATCCTAAATCCAACATGGTTATGTAGTATTAAAAGTTTTATAGATGTTTGTAATTTTACCTAAACCTTCACCCACTGCTGTTTTTCATTGCTTTCAAGGATCGTTTCACACAAGATCAGTTCACGAAGGCCATCTTCAAAGGTTGGAAATTTTGCCCCTTCCATTGTACCTTTACGAATGTTGTCATAGACCTCTTTAAACATTTGCTTGGAGGTATCAGGAAAACCTTCGTTGTGCCCACCCGGAAAAGATATGAGCGAGGCGCTTTCCCGGTCAAAAAGAGAAGGATCGCGCATCAGAACACGGTTAGCCTCATCACGGCGGCCAATCCAGAGCTCATTGGGTGATTCGGAGTTCCATGCATACGTTTCTTTTGAACCTGATATTTCGAGGCTGAGGCGGTTTTTACGTCCGGCATCCACCTGGCTCACAGTCACCACGCCCTTGTTCCCGTTGTTGAAGCGGAGCATCACAGTGGCATAATCTTCGGTTGATATGGGCACATCTGCATAATCTTCCGGTTTCAGCATTTTTCCTGAAAAGGTTTCCACAGGCTTCAGTGGCTTTTTTCGTAATTTGTGAATGGTATTGAAATCGGCCATCACTTCAGTGATCCGAAGGCCGGTAATGTATTCCAGCAGGTCCATAAGATGTGAGCCAATATCGGCAATGGCTTTTGATTTGCCTGACAATTCAGGTTCGAGCCGCCAGTTGTAATCGGTTTCGTAAAACAGCCAGTCCTGCAGGTAGGAGCCGATGATTGAATAAATTTCACCCAGTTCACCGGCTTCACGCATGACCTTCATCCGGCGTACCAGCGGGTAGTACCTGATGTTAAAATGAACCGCATGAATGAGCTTTTTTGCCTGAGCCAGTGCAAGCAGTTCCTCTCCTTCCTGAACGGTGGTGGACAAAGGTTTTTCGCATACCACATGTTTACCGGCTTCAAGTGCTGCCCTGGCCATTTCGTAGTGCAGGTTGTTGGGAGTGCAGATATGTACCACATCAATATCCTGCTTCAGAAGGTCACCAAAAGAAGAAAAGTATTTTTGAATACTCAACTGACCTGCCTTGCTTCTGGCCACGTCTTCTGAATTTTCCGCCACAGCAACCACTTCAATTCCGGGAATTCTTCGCAGAGCTTCGATATGGGCAGGCCCTATGAAACCCAGGCCTGCCACCCCAACCTTTATGTTTTCCATATAAATTCTACATTCTAGAACCGCAGGTTTTTCAGATATTCGGCACTTGATCTCAGGCAGCCAATGCCATCAGGTTCATTGTCGCGTTCCACAAAATAGTGTTTTATGCCCTGTTTCTTGGCTTCGCTGAATATTGGGCCAAAATCAATAATACCAGATCCCGGACAGATAAAATCCTGGTCAGGGGCCATGTCTTTCACATGCAATACAGGTATTCTGCCTTTATATTTCTTAAGCACTTCCAGCGGATCGCCGCCACCCTTTTTGACCCAGTAAATATCCATTTCACATTCCACCAGTTTTGGATCGGTGTTTTCCATCAGGTAATCGAACGGCAATCCCTGTTCCATGGGGTGGAACTCCAGGTCATGATTATGCCACAGCAAGGTAAGTCCGTTTGCTTTTGCTTTGGCGCCAAGTTCATTCAGTGTGGCTGCCGATTTTTTACAGTCCTCCAGTTTTACCGGAGCACCTCCATACCATGGCCAGTATACCACGGCATATTTCATTTTCAGTGCATTGATCTTATCGAACTCAGCCTGAAGTTTATCGCCTGTGGCTTTAAAATCAATACCACCTGCAACTGGTTTAATGCCTACCTGCTTACAGTATTTCACAAATTCTTCCGGTGAAGAAGCATGATTTGCCCCTCCTTCAATTTCTGTAAAACCAAATTCAACGGCCTTTTTAATGGTTCCTTTCCAATCGGCTTTCATGGCTTCGCCTGCAATACCGGATATAAATCCGAAATTTTTCAGCTTGCTGTTTCCTGCAGCAGCCAGTGCTGTGAAAGGATTGGTGCAAAGCAGTCCGGCAGTTACCGCTGCTCCTGTTCTGATAAAAGTTCTCCTGTTATTCATAATTCAGATTTGAAATTTATTCTTTATTCGTGATGTTGTACATTAAACCTGCGGCAGTTTCCAGGGAGCCCTGTATTCAGGGGTAATAAGCTGGTTGGCCTTTTCGCTGTTGGTAAACCGGCTGTTGGCATCATCCCATAACAGAACAGATTCCCCCACCCTTGCAGAAATATTGGCAATATGCACATGAACTGCGGCAGCTCTTCCTATTTCAGGCGGACAGGCCGGTCTTTTTCTTGTTTTAATACAATCGAGGAAATTATCGACATGTTGCCGGTGCGATTCGTGTCCCTCGGTAAATGAAACTTCTTCTGTTTTAGGAGCATTTTTCTGACCATCCCATTCAGGATACAAGTGATATTTGCTCCTGTCGGCAACAAGTGTCCCCTTTTCACCAATAAACTGAAGGCCATATGCCGAGTTAAACGGTCCTTGCTGTATGCCTGCCGTGAGATCGTAGTTGATAACAAATTCCTTTTGCGGGTAAATCACGTTCATTGTATCGAAAGTTTCGCGTGCCATGACCTGTTTCGACAAGTTATCGGCGTACGTAACAACCTTTTGGGGTCCTGAAACGATATCCTTAGCCCACAGACCCATATCGATAAGATGCACGCCCCAGTCCGACATCAGTCCGCCGCCATAGTCCCAGAAATGGCGCCAGCTGCCATGAAACCTTGCCTTGTTAAAAGGCCGCTTTGGAGCAGGCCCCAGCCACATATCATAATCGACACCAGCAGGAACCGGAGAATCCTCAACAAGGGTTGTACCCAGTCCGTAGTTGAAATTTGCCCAGATATTTACCTTGCGCAAAGTGCCTATTTCACCGCCTTTAATCAGGTTCATTGAATCGATGAACACTTTCCCGTTGCGTTGCTGCTGTCCAACCTGAACGATGCGATTGTACCGTTCGGTTGCCTTTACCATGATGTTACACTCGCCGATGGTGTTAGCCATGGGCTTTTCGACATACACATCCTTGCCTGCACTGCAGGCATCAACTGTCATAAGGCAATGCCAGTGGTCGGGAGTACCAATGATTACTGCATCGATATCTTTCCTTTCAAGCACCCTGCGGTAGTCCTTTAAAAGTTCGGGAGCCTGGTTGTAATCCTTTTTTACCTCCTGACCCTTTTCTTTCAGCACGGATTCATCCACGTCGCACAAAGCAATACAATTAACCATTCCGGTATCGAGGTGATGCTTCAGGATGCCAAAACCCATGTTGCGGCATCCAATTAAAGCAACATTAACCTTGTCGGAAGGAGCCATCCCTGCCGACCATACTTTTGAAGGGATGACAGTTGCTGCTCCAATGGCGGATACAGCCATAGCCGATTTTTTTATAAAACTTCTTCTTGAAGGATTCATATTTTTATCTTTATAAGTTTATTAAGGTATAAAATATCTGTATATGAGGCCATACACGGAATTTGACTGACGGTTTTATTTATCAACTTATTGTTGGTTATATGACTCATGCTTATTCAATTTATCATTCCGGTTTATTTATTCCATTCATATTTTTATTGTACGCACTCCGAACACAGGTCCTGCACGGTGGCCTTCATGTGGTATAAACTTAACAGTTATCCTGTCCTTCCCTGCAAGAAGCTCTTCAGGAATTTCATATACGATGTCGATAAACTCACCAGGTTTTTTTCCCGATATGTTTTCAGTCGCAACAACAAGGTCATCTACCAATATATCAAATGTTTTTCCCCCTGTATAACCTCCCCAGTATTCCACAACCAGTTTTGCAGGCTGGTTTCTGTTAACGTTCATTTCACAGGAGAACCATCCGTTCCGGTCGACTTCCCTGAATTTACGATTTTTATTTTCACCCACCCAGGTTTTTTCACCAGAAAAGCGATGATCACGTTCAGGCTGCATTTCACCCGGCTGGAAAAAATCGATGGTAGCCTCCTCAAGCTGTTTTTTCAGGGCCAGCTTCTCGCGGTATGCTGCCTGATGTTTTTCCCATGAATCCCTGTTGAACATGTCGAAATAAACAGAATATCTTCTTTCATGGGTTTTATAGAACGGCCTGAAAAGTACATCGCGGGGATAGCCCACCTTTGCAGAATGAAAGGTATTGGGCTGGCCTTCTTCAGGAATAAGCCAGTTGTCTGGATTCCTGTCTTCCGTCAGGAGCACAGGAACGTATAAGGGATCATATGCCAGGGAATCATCTTCAGGTCCGACATCTCCTGCCAGCAAAACAGGGCCATGAAATACTGCCACCCGGTTTGTGTCGTCGGGCATTGTTTCCAGCCGCAGGGAGAAGGGAAAATCCAGCTCAACCATATCGCCCGGTTTCCACGATCTTGATATTTCAATAAAACTTCCGGGGTGGTTTATTAATTTCCTTTCCTTTCCGTTTAACCGCAGGGAAACTCCATTAGCCGCCCACTTCGGGTGCCTGATCTTCAGGGTGAACCTGACTGGATCCGGGCAATCAATCTGGAAGGAGGTGCCCTGCTGCTCAGGAAAACTTGTCAGCTGGCGGAGTTTTACATTTTTAAGCTTCCAGTTGACTTCTGAGGCAATGAACTGGGTTACATATAACTCTTCATTATTGTGGTAGTATATATTACCCCCATACTTTGAATGGTTCTCCATCCCTGATCCTACACAACATGTAAACCATTCTGGATCCTGGTATTCCTTATGCCCGCCCATTTCAAGGGAAAGGTTATAAATAACCCTGCCGCTCTCAGGATGCTGGGAGGAATGGATGTGGTTGAACAGTGCCCTTTCATAATATTCTGCTACAGCGGGCGAAGCATCCCATTGGAAAAGATGTTGTGACAGCTTCAGCATGTTGTAGACGTTACAGGTTTCAGTTGTTTCATTGCTGAGCCTGTTGCGGAGGGTATCGGGCGGGCCAAAATATTCATGGTTGCCATGGCCGCCAGTCACATAGGAATGATGATTTACAACAGTTTCCCAAAAAAAGGAAGCTGCTTTCCTGTCATTTTCATCACCTGTGAGTTCATACCTGCGTGCAAGGCCTATCAGTTTCGGGATTTGGGTATTTCCATGTTTACCCGGCAGAATGTCTTTTCCTTCAGTCAGGGGATCGAGAATGGCTCTATGATGAAAAATTTTTGACATCCGGAGGTATTTTTCATCTCCGGTTTTTGCATACAGTTCGGCAAGCGATTCATTGATGCCTCCATGTTCGCAATGGAGCATCTGCTGGATTTTTTCTTCAGAAAGGCTCCCGATTACCGTTTCCAGCCAATCGGCAAATTTTATATTAAGCTGCAGCGCCTTCTCATTTCCGCATAAGTCGTAAGCTTCAAAAAGACCTGCCATGACTTTATGCTGTGTGTAATAGGGAACCCATATTCCGTTCAGATCAAAACCCTGTGCACGGATGTTCCCTTTACCCACTTCCTCCTCCAGAATTCTTTTGCCATCGGGAAATGCTCCTATGTATCCGCTGCCATCGGCCTGCTGACATTCATCCAGCTCATCAACAATATAGTTTACCCTTTCAAGGAAGCGGGTGTCGCCGGTGCTGCGGTACATCAGGGCACATGCGCTCAGGTAATGCCCCAGGCTGTGGCCTGCAATGGTGTTATCTTCCCATCCGTGATAATGTTCAGCTTTAGGTTCAAGACCTGCTTCGCTCCTGAATTTTGCCAGCAGCCGGTCAGGCTCATAATTCAGCAAAATGGTTTTATTCAGATCAGTTGCATGTTTGAAAGGGCCGTCCAGCAATTGAACATCGGCAAGATCAAATGGCAGGACTTTATAGGATATGACTTCCGGTCCGTTGGATACAATAACGGCATCCTGGCGGCTGCATCCACCTATCAGAAACAAATAAAGAACAATTACTGCGGTTGATTTGATTCGTTTCATATTATTGGATTTCTATATGGAATCAGGTATGAATATCCACACGCCTGAGTCGGGATACTTATCGAGATAATTGTATTGCTCTCCGTAGGCCTGTGTTTTGTTTTTAAAACTGTCGATGCCAATGAGAAAGAAACTTCCCTTTTGCCCGAGGTGAAAGGGATGATAACCTTTGCCCCGGAGTTCATGCATATACTTATAGGATTTTTCGAGATCTTCAAAGCTTCCCCTGATAAGATAGTAAGTTGAAGGGTTCGGCCTTACGATGTCAATAGTGTTGCCAGCATCAGTATCAATACTATCTGCCACAGCTTCAACCATTGTGGCTGTATCGGCAGGAGCCACAACCTGAGGTTCAGGAGCAGGCTCCTCCACCCTGACCTGCACAGGTTCAGCCTTCTCCTCAGTCTGCTGTAACAGCAGGTATATGCCTGCTCCAATTATCGGTATGAGAAACAGCAACAACCACCAGGCTTTGTTTCTTTTTCTTCCTCCAGGTACATCACCCGGATCACGCAGGGATGCATACGTATATGGTACAGCTTCTGGTTCAGTGAAAGGCCCGGCGGATTTGGTTGTCATCTCCACTGCTTCGCTTTTTTCCTCAGGAATATCCTCAGCGGGTTCTGTTTCTCCATCTGATTCAGGATCAGTGACCGGACCGGCACCCTGAATTGGTACTTCATCTGCTTCACTTGCTTCTTCAGGAATATCTTCTGTGGGTTCTGTTTCTTCATCCGGTTCAGGCTCCTCTGTCAGTGAAATGGTTCCCAGGCCAAATGCATCCATCAAAAGGTTATCCTGCCCCGTATGGGTAAATTGAATTTTACGTTCAGCGGAGTAAAACAGAATTCCCATGTCATCCAGGGTTACTGTTTCTCCTTTATCAAGCCTGTAAAGGATTTCCTCCTTTTCAGCATCAATCAGTCTGTTTGCCTGTGCGATGGAAATATCATCAACTGCTGCGATATGGCCTGCCAGCAAGCCATCATTAAACCTGATATTGTTATCGAACCGCAATGTGCTGGAAGGTGGCGACATTTCACCGGTTTCCTCATTGATTCGGGCAGGTTTATATTCTGAAATAAAAGCACCAAATCCGGGGATGATCACTGTATCATGTTCCGGTAAAAGCGTCTGAATGTATTTTCCCAAGTTCATGTTGATTGTTTTGTAGTGTAAAATTAACAAAACATCTCTGGAAGCAAGGTATAAGAATGCTTAAAAAGCCTCTCATAAAAATTTCAGCCTCACAGCTGACCATAAATTTATATTTTTACAGAAAAATTCCAGATAAAATGAGCAAAAAAATATTAGTGACAGGCGGAACAGGCTATATTGGTTCACACACTGTGGTTGAACTGCAGGAGTCGGGCTATGAAGTTTTGGTGATTGACAATTTGTCAAACTCAGGCATAGAAGTGCTTGACAGCATCAAGGGAATAACAGGTATCAAGCCTTCGTTTGAGAAATTTGACCTGGCCGACAAACAAAAAACAGATGATTATTTTAACAGAAACCCGGGTATTGTTGCCATTATCCATTTTGCAGCCTCCAAGTCAGTGAACGAGTCGGTGGAAAAGCCACTTCATTATTATTACAACAACCTGGTTTCGCTGATGAACCTGATTGAATGCCAGCTGAAGTTCGATGTAAGGTACATGGTATTTTCCTCATCGTGCACGGTGTACGGTCAGCCTGACAGCCTTCCGGTTACCGAAACTACTCCGCGCAGGGATGCTGAATCACCCTATGGCAACACAAAAAAGATCAGTGAAGATATGATGAGTGACACCATAGCTGCCAATCCACAACTGAAAGGAATAGCACTTCGTTATTTTAATCCGGTCGGGGCGCACCCTTCGGCACTGTTAGGAGAGTTGCCGCTGGGGATACCGCAAAACCTTGTTCCGTTTATCACACAAACTGCTGCCGGTGTAAGGGAAGAACTAAAGGTTTTTGGAGATGATTATCAGACACCTGATGGTTCTGCAATCCGTGATTACATAAATGTAGTTGACCTGGCAAAAGCCCATGTTCTTGCCATCGAAAGACTGCTTCAAGACAGCAATAAAAAGAATTTCGAAGTTTATAACCTGGGAACAGGTCAGGGTGTGTCAGTACTTGAAATGGTCAAAGGGTTTGAAAAAGCGACTGGTGTAAAGCTAAATTATAAAATCGTAGGCAGGCGGGCAGGCGATATTGAAAAAATCTGGGCCGACACCACCCTTGCCAATGTAGAGCTGGGATGGAAAGCCGAAAAGGAACTGGAAGAAACCCTGACTTCAGCCTGGGAATGGGAGAAAAGGTTGCGGGGTATCCAATAGTTCAGACAGATCAATTCTTCATGGAAAAGACATTGCAGATTAAATCTATTCAAAAAATATAATTTTAAACTCTAATAATGAAAACAATCCTCATTACCGGCGGTGCCGGATTTATAGGGTCGCATGTTGTCCGCCGTTTCGTTAATAAATATCCTCAGTACCATATCATCAATCTCGACAAACTTACATATGCCGGCAACCTGGCAAACCTGAAGGATATTGAAGACAAATCAAATTATAAATTCATCAAAGGTGACATCGTTGACGGAGATCTGATGCTGAAAATATTCGAAAATGAACAGCCCGATGCAGTTATTCATCTGGCTGCCGAATCGCATGTCGACCGTTCCATATCCAACCCGACAGAGTTTGTTTATACGAATGTCATAGGAACGGTAAACCTGTTGAATGCTGCACGGAGCATATGGAAAAACAGCACAGGCAAACTTTTCTACCACATCTCAACTGATGAAGTATACGGTACACTGGGTGAAGAGGGAATGTTTACTGAGGAAACACGTTATGACCCCCATAGTCCGTATTCGGCCTCCAAAGCCAGTTCAGATCATTTTGTACGGGCATACCACGACACGTTCGGGTTGCCTGTTGTTGTATCAAACTGTTCAAACAACTACGGTTCATTCCAGTTTCCGGAAAAGCTGATACCGCTGTTCATACACAACATTAAAAACAACAAATCTCTGCCTGTTTACGGAAAGGGTGAAAACATCCGCGACTGGCTATGGGTTGAAGACCATGCAGCTGCAATCGATGTAGTATTTCATAAAGGACAGGTGGGTGAAACCTATAATATCGGCGGGTTCAATGAATGGAAAAACATCGATTTGATCAGGGTCATCTGCCGTGTTATGGACAGGAAACTTGGAAGGCAAGAAGGGGAATCAGAAAAACTGATCACCTATGTCAAAGACAGGGCGGGCCATGATTTACGTTATGCCATCGATGCTTCCAAAATAAAACACGAACTGGGCTGGGAACCTTCCCTGCAGTTTGAGGAAGGAATAGAAAAAACAATCGACTGGTACCTAAGGAATAAGGAGTGGCTGGAACAGGTTACCTCAGGTGATTACCAGAATTACTACGACGAGCAGTATATAAAACGTTAAACCGTTTATTGGTCGTTTGAACCGTTAAAAGTAGGCACCGTCCACTGAAAACCACCTGTGCCATTGGGAATGCGTGCCCACGACTGCTGCACATCTGTGGCCGGGTATTCAACCTCATCCATGATTTTGAGGTCAGGTGTAAGCAAAAGCACTTTCTCGCCTTCTGATGAAAGTTTATAATTGGTATGCAGTCCAACCTGAAGGGTATCCCCATCAGCCCACACGATCAGATATCCATTTGCTGCAATGGCAGTCCCATCAGGAAATTGCCATTTGGCAGGGTTCTTTTTGCTGTCGCTCAGGTAATGTCCTGATAAATCAACAGCTTCATCAGTGAGATTATACAATTCAACCCAGTCGTCGAATTGCCCGTTCTGATCAGAACCTGCATTCTGGTTAACAGGCAGCAATTCATTGATTACAACAGTGCTGAGTACTTCATCATCATTCTCCTTATCACAGGCAACAGCAAACACAATCAGAGCCAACATCAATAATTTACCGGTATATTTCATTTTTATGCAATTCTTATAAGGATCAATAAAACCCTAAAAATATAATTTTATAACAACTAAACAATCAGAATTCCACACGATAACTTAAAAAAGGGATCAGGCCCAGCTGGTTTTTTACCACCATTGCCTGCTGCTGTTCATCGTAATAATACCATGCAGGATTTTTCCTGTTGGTTGCATTCTGCACATCCAATGCAAGGATACGGGTATAGTTTTTCCTGTTGGTTCTCCATAAAAAGCGCAGGTCAATCCTGAAGAAATCATTCATTCTGCCCGAAAAAGAAGAAGTTTCATCTCCGGCAAACCGCTCTTGTGTTTGCCCGTCGCTGACCCATGACAGACTCCAGGGGTAACCTCCGGCCTGTACAAGCGTTGAATTGATTCCAAATATATTTTTTTTATCACCCCGGCTCCGGCCATCCCATTCCTTACCTGCAGTCAGCTTAATATGATGATTCCCGTTGAAACGGGTGCTTCTTTCTTCACCGTCGGAACCCTTGTATAGCGACTCATAAAGCGAACCTGCCAGAATGAAGTAAAAGCTCTGCCGAAAGTATCTTTCGAGGCTAACATCCACCCCATAGTTGCGGCCGGTACCTCTGTTGCTTAAGGCTTCCGTTACGGCACCGGTTTCAGTAAAGTTTACAGCCGAGAAATTACTGGCAGTACCAGCTGAAACAGGCACATCAAACAGCGACTGATAATACAGCTCAGACCTGAGAACCAGGCTCTCTCCAAACCATCTTGTATAGCCAATGATGAAGTGATGAGCACGTGACGGAGCCAGTTGCCGGTTCGCCTCCACCTGATTGAAGTAAATGGCGGGATGCTGCATCTGGCTATGGAGTCCATAGCCTGCAGTTATAATATTTCCTGTACTTAAGTTCAATTTTGCCGAAATCCGTGGCTCAACAGAAAGGTTCCGGTTAAAGTCTGAATAAAGAAAATGGAGTCCTGCATCCACCTGCACATCCTTCACCAGGTTATGCTGAATATGGATGAATGGTTGATTAACGATATAATGAGCCTTTCCATCATGTAATACATCTGTCTGATGAGTTTCAGAAGCTTTATCATTCTCAATTTCAAATCCATCGCGGTTAACTGTTGCACCTGCTTTGAATAGTGTAGCCGTAGCAACTTTATTAAAATAATAGACTGACCAGGAATTTCTTGTAAACAGAAGCCGGTCGCGTTCAGAAAATAGCAAAGAATAATCAGAGGAAATATAAGCTTCTTTCCTGCCGCTTTGCAGTCCCGAAAATGCAACAGCAGTATGAATTCCTGAGTTCCTGTTTATTCTTAACTTATGGGAAAACCCAATAACTCCGGCATCTGAGTAGAAATCAACATCCGTCCTGTCTTTTTGATAAACCCAGGAAGAAGAATCACGCAATCCTTCATATACAGTGATGCTTTTACCTCCAAATCCAAAAATGGTGAAGTAGCCTGCTTTCCCTGCAGGAAGAGAAAGGTTAAATGACAAATCATGAAAGTTGATGGTTTCGTCGCCAATGGGCATGCCAGCCTTTGCAAATAATCCAAGGGTTGAATATCTGTAATTCAGAACAAACGAACCATTATAGCTTTTAGCCAGGGGACCTTCCACTGCAAAATCAAGGCCCAGCAGGCTTGCCTGTGCAGTGAACTCGTACTGCTGGTTGTTGCCCTTTCGCAGATTCACATCGAACACACCAGAAAGCGCATTCCCATGACCTGCAGCAAATGCTCCGTTCAAAAACCTGGAATCAGCCAGCAACTGCAGATTTAAAATAGTCACCCCTCCCCCAGTCAGTGAAGGCTTATCGGAAAAAGTGCCCGCATTGGTCAGATGATTTGGATTCACCACATCGGCACCTTCAATTTTCCAAAGCATGCCATTGGGATTATTCCCCCTTACAACCAGGTGGTTTGCCTGATCATTCACAGCCATAACACCCGGAGTGGCAGTAACAACCCTTGCAGGATCATAAAAAGTGGCAGCATATCGTTGTGCCTCATCCACTGTTACCTGCCGGCTGCTCAGGTAAGTGACCTCCAACGGATCACGGAGGGCGGAACGATCAGCCTTTACAACAACCTCATCCAGTGGATTTACCATTTCAGAAATACCTGTTTCCACAATTGTTTCTTTACCGGCATTCAGTATAATATCCATGATCTTTGACTGATAGCCAATATGTGTGATGAGCAACCTGTACCTGCCTGTTTCAACCTTATCCAACCTGAAATTCCCCAGTGAATCTGTAACTGTACCCTTCAATGGCTGGGTGCCGGCAAGGGTAACTGACGCTCCTTCCAGCGGAAGAAAGTTTATTTGATCATAAACACGTCCCCTGATTGTCTGCACCGGTTCCTGTGCATTCAGATGATTGTATCCATACGATACTGAAAGCAGTAACATCCATAAGAGCCTTGACTTAAAGATATTAAAACAGATTTTTACCTTTTTCAACACGTGTAAAACATTCAGTGAAGTTTGCAGCTTTAATGATAGGATTTTTTTCCTGAATATCAGAGGTAAATTCTGACAGAAGAAATATTACAACTTCCGCTGATTTTTTTTCCTTTATAGCAGTTCAATCATAGAAACCTATAAAAATATATGATAAGAAAAAGCAGCAATTCTGCTATTCCATAGTATTTTCCAAAGATGAACAGGCATACTTATCGTGCCGGGCAGACAACCAAATTTATATTATCGAATTCAGTGTCCTTCTTTTTTTACCTCATCCCCTTCAATACTGATCTTCTGCAATGGATGAAATACCGGACCTTCAAGTACAGTGCCATCGGTTTTGAAACGCGAGCCATGACAGGGGCAATCCCATGTTTTTTCGGCATTGTTCCAGTTTACGATGCACTTCATGTGTGGGCATACTGCTGATACAAGTGTCAGTTTTCCTGCTTCATCCCTGTAGGCGGCAATCTTAGTACTGTCTTTTTCCACAATAGCCCCTGAACCATATCCAATATCATTGAACTCTGAAGTATCTTTAACCCCAGGCAATACCTTCAGAAATTCACCTGCCACATTGATGTTCTCCTTCAAAAATTGTTTTGCAGACTTCAAGGGGGTAAACCTGTGAGCATTGTAAACTTCCCCCCACTCATTCGGAGCCTGGGTGATTTCATCGGCAATCAACATTCCAGCCAGTGTACCATATACAAGGCCGTCAGTTGAAAATCCCGTCGCAACAAACACGTTTGAATTCTTGCCTTCCCTGCCGATATATGGCAGCAGGTCGGCAGGACGGTAATGCTGGCCTCCCCACCGGAATGCAACATCCGTCAGTCCAAGGTGCCGGGCAGCAAATGTTTCGAGATTTTTTACGGCCATCATGTTATCATCCGATTGCCCTACCTTGTGAGGCTCACCTATGATAAGTACATGTCGCTGTCCTTCACGCTCATAAAACCGGATTGAATATTTCTTTCCATCTTCATAATAACCCCAGAAGATACCTTCAGGAAAATGCCTGGCATCAGCACGGCAGGCTATGCCATATTCCCTGTAAGGCCCCAGAAGCGTATGATAAACCTTTACGCCCTTCGGTGTATGGGTTGCATGAACTGCAAACCGGGCTGTCACTGTTCCTCCTGTGGTTTCAAGCACAACATGATCTTTTTCCTCATTAATATTCAGCACAATGGTATTTTCATAGATCTGAAGATTACCTGATTGTGCAGCTTTTGCAAGTCCTTCAACATAAAGCACAGGATTAAACTGTGCCTGCCCGGGTACTACAACTCCTTTTGTAAAGGTAGCAGGCATTGCAGAAGAATCTGCCCAGTCTACAGGTACACCTGCCTCACGTGCAATATTAAACTCATTTTCAATTTTACTGTTGTTTTCACTGATGCCTGAATAAAAGATCCAGGGCACCCTTTTAAAATCGCAGTCGAGCTGGTATTCCTGAATCCATTTTTCGATCTGATCCAGGGCAGCAGAACGGGAAGCTATAATTTGCCTGATCACTCCTGCATCATACTTCCCTTTAAACTGCGAAAGGTTTTTATCAACCGTAAAATAGAGATTGCCTGTACTGTGGCTGGTGGTTCCTCCGCCAACCCTTTTACTTTCAAGAACAACAACCTTTAAGCCCCTTTTAGAAAGCAACACGGCTGTGGAAATACCTGTTATCCCACCGCCAACAATTGCCACATCAGCTTCTGTGTTTTGATTGAGAGCAGGATAAGCACCTGCAGAAGCAAACTGGTTCCAAAATGATTTTGTATACATATCTTTTAATTAATTGATTTTAAATCATCTGCCTGCCGGAGTGCCCTGGCCCATACGCCGGTTAAACTGGTTATAAAATGCTGTGTCGGTAAGCATACGCGTAGCAACATTATCTATAACTGCAGTGTCCATACCGGGATGATGCTCCCACAGATAATTCATGTTTTCCCTGCTGAATAAAGATGACGCAAAGTCTTTGTTCCTGATCATCCGGGTAATGGCTTCAGGGTCGCTTTCAAGCTCATTCATAAATTCTTCAAAAAGTTCCGGATGTGTAAGAATCTGTTGAAATGCCTGCTCCTTTTGGGCTTCATCCCTGATGAGGTCAACCTGGTTGCTGCGGTTGGTACAGGCAGTAAGTAAGATAGAAGTCACCAGTAAAAGGAAAATCTTGAACTTAGCCGTTTCTCTTTCCATGACATCTGTTTTTTTGTTGTGAAGGTTCTATACACCGGGGCACTGAAATTCCTGTACATGAAAAAGATGTACCACAAAAACCGCCTAAAAGAAATCCTAATGTATGGCTTTGATTTAAAGGATTTTATACCTTATGTTCAGATGATAAAAACGAGATATGTGGAAGGATTACACATCGATGTGTAATATAAACACCATCAATACCATTATTATGAACCAGTTAAATTCAGAATTAGATTATTTATGGGTAAGTTCGGTGGAGGGATCCCAAAAGTGCTTTTTGAAATTCACGATTTGATTATCCCTGATTTTGATCCCTTCATTCGTAAGCAATTCCTTCATGGCTTCAGGAGTTTCAAAATGATGCCTGCCTGTAAGAAGCCCGTTGCGGTTAACCACCCGGTGTGCAGGTACATATTCAGCATGGCTGTGCGATGCATTCATAGCCCAGCCAACCATACGTGCCGAACCTGTGGTGCCAAGATAACGGGCAATTGCCCCGTAGGAAGTTACCCTCCCCGGAGGAATCTGCCGGACTACTTCATATACTTTGGTAAAGAAATCGCTCATATGGTACCAGGTAATATTAAAATCTTTCTGTTTGGAAAAGACACCAGACTTTCCAAAATAATAAACAAATAAATTACAGACACAAGATGGCTAGACACAAGACACAAGACAGAGTTGCACAGGTGCTTTTATGAGTCTTGATATTTCTATTTAATTATTTTTCAACAACTTTCATTACAAACCCTCCCAACCTTCCGCCAGCTGGCGGAGAGGAGTAAGACGAGCAGCATTCTGCCGAACTGGTAAAATCCTGAATTCCCCCTTCTAAGGGTTAAAGGGGGCATATTTCAGCGACTTGTATTTCATTTTTGTAATATTTGTCATAAGCCTATAATAATTTCTATTGAGGGACTTGTGTCTATGATCCTTGACACCCTGTATTTAACAGTCCTGTTACCTGTGTCTAACAGTCTTGATACCTGTGTCCAACAGTCTTGATACCTGTGTCTATAAGTCTTGATACCTGTGTCAAACAGTCTTAATACCTGTGTCTACTAGTCTTGATACTTATGTCTCTTAGTCTTGATACCTGTGTCTCTTAGTCTTGATACCAGTGTCTAATAGTCCTGATACTTGTGTCTCTTAGTCTTGATACCTGTGTCTCCTAGTCTTGATACCACAAATGCACAAATTACTTCACCTCTCCCTTTTACTCCTTCCAAAGCTCCGGTACTCATCCTTTTCGATGTATACTTCAGGCTCCTTTAGTTCACCTTCTTTTAACCGGAAGGCAATATACTTTATGCTGATACCCCTTTCCAGCCACTGCTTTTCATAAAAAGTTTTAATCTGCAGGGTATCATCAAGAATATCGGAATGGTACAAATCATCCGTTTCAGCAACAACCGGCAACCTGTTAAAATGCACCAGGGCACTGGTGTACCTGTATTGAAAATTGCTGTCGGTTTTCAGATGAATGATCCCTTCTTTGCTGAGAAACTGCCTGTACCTATTCAGAAATACAGAGGAAGTGAGCCTTCTCCTGAACTTGTTCATTTGCGGATCAGGAAAAGTGAGCCATATTTCATCCACTTCACCGGAGGCAAAAAACTGGGTAATGATTTCAATATTGGTTCGCAGGAAGCCTACGTTTGAAAGTTGCTTTTCTTTGGCAATTTTGGCTCCATTCCATAGCCGGGCCCCCTTGATATCCACCCCCAGGTAGTTATTATCAGGGTATTTTTCTGCCAGTTCAACAGTGTACTCACCCTTGCCGCACCCAAGTTCCACAATCAGAGGATTATTGTTCCTGAAAAACTGCTGTTTCCATGTACCTTTAAGGTGAAAATCATCGTTTTCAATTGCACTGAAGGGAGCCTGAACTACATGTTCGAAGGCTTTAATCTCATCGAATTTTTTAAGCTTATTTTTACCCACCTCTCTTCTGTTTGTATCAGTATATCGGGAATAATTTTTCAGGGAGAAACCTTCTCCACCCTGAAACCTACATCATGAATCCCCTTCAGAAGTTCATCACGCATTCCATGACCAATTGAAATTTCAAACTCACCGCTTGCAGGAAATGTAACATTACGGCGGTAAATGGACTGCCGTGTTTTCAGTCCTCCGAAACCATCACCCAGCCATCGCCCTGAGGGGTCGGCCAGAACAATTTCAAAGGTATCCTTCTCTACCCTTCCGTTGGGCTCTGTTATCCGGATGAACAACCACAGGTTGCTGAACCTGTAGCTGGTTTCATTCCTAAGTTGTATCAGCAGGTTGTGGTTTTCCAATGTATCGGAAACCGGAACTTTGAAAGTAACCAATGAATCCTTATGCCAGGTTGAATTGTCAATTTCAAGATACTTATCGAATACCTGCCGGGAATCACATGATGCAAATCCTGCCAGCACGGCAATTACCAATATGTATGTGAAACTTCTCATCGGAGGAAATAACAATGATATTCCTGTTTTATTTCACCTGCTTTTTAATTTTTTTGACCACAGACTGTTCGGGATTGCGGTTTGTATGCTGCGGCCTGCGTTTCTTACGAAGTTTGCCCTTGGGCCTGTTAAACCTGTCAAGATCCTCCTGCCCTACCATATTATGAAAGGTGTCCTCCATATTGGTAGTTACTTCATGATACTCCGACACAAGCTTTTCAGGCCGCTGCCCGTTCCTGTTCATCTTCTGCACCTGCTTTACAAGTTTTACAGGCAATGCTACCAGGCCTGACTGTACACCTCCCCTGAGTGTATACCAATAGATCCCCTTAAAGATATCAGATTTAAAAAACTGGTAGGTCCCATTTTCTGTTTCAAGGGGAATATGATTGGGAGGAAAATCTTTCTGTGCATCGATGTACGAATCCACTTCATAATTGAGGCAGCATTTCAGTTTACCGCACTGTCCTGCAAGTTTCTGTGGGTTCAGTGAGATCTCCTGGTAACGGGCTGCATTGGTCGTAACAGATACGAAATTTGAAATCCAAGTAGCGCAGCACAATTCCCTTCCACAGGGACCAATTCCACCGATGCGGCCTGCCTCCTGACGCGCTCCAATCTGCTTCATCTCCACCCTGATGTGGAATGAATCGGCTAGAATGCGGATCAGTTGCCTGAAATCAACCCTTCCGTCGGCTATATAATAGAAAATGGCTTTGGTGCGATCGCCCTGGTACTCCACATCGCCGATTTTCATGTCGAGCTTAAGCTCAGCGGCTATCTTTCTCGACTGGATCATGGTTTCGTATTCAAGGGAAATGGCTTCCCTCCATTTGTCAATATCCATCTGACGGGCTACACGGTAAATCTTGCGTAATTCGCCATTGATGGTCGTTACCTTGTGCTTCTTCATCTGCTGTGCCACCAGTTCACCGGTGAGCGAAACAATGCCTATATCATGGCCAGGATTGGCTTCCACTGCCACCAAATCGCCAGGCTGAAGGTTCAGGTTGTTTACATTCTTAAAAAAGTCTTTCCTTGTATTCTTAAACCTTACTTCTACGATGTCAGATTCAAATCCTTTTACGGAAATGTCTTTCAGCCAGTCGGTAGCATGCAGTTTATCACAGCTTCCGTAGCTGCAGGAGCAGATCCCCCTGTCAATTGTGTCGAAGTTCTCCATAGGCAACAGTAGTTCAATCGGCTGGAATCAGGAAATTTATCTGATTTTACCGCCGGTATACTGCACAAAAATAATGATTAATGGCAATCTGAGACTGAAAATACAGATTTAAACCACATTTCTATGGAAATAGGGAATCAATCCCATCAACACTCAGCAAAAATGGAAGTATTTATATAATCTTCTTTCTCAATCAGTCATAATAAGCAGCTCACGACCCCTCCCATCCTCCCCGAAAGGGAGGGGTAAGACGCTCTTTAGCACAATCCGACCTGACCAGCACGGTCTTGAAGTCCCCCTTCGGGGGATTTAGGGGGTCGTGTATAATAAATTGAGGTTATTGAATTTCGGTTATAAATCTACGGGCTAAGCTATTCCAGGCAAAAGTACCTGCCTACTATACTTTTACTTTTTAATAAGCTTGGTTACCCTCAGTGCTGTGTCCAGAAAAATAATCCGGGGATTCCCGTTCATTGAAATATGCCGGATGCCCAGTTCAAATTCCTTTGTAAAAGCAATTACATTCCGCTCATTGATATAGGGAGCAAATCTGGCACCCCATTCTTTTTCCTCTGCAGTCATGTAGTTCAGCGCAGGATTCTTTAAATTTGAAATAAAATACTCCCTGATGAGCCTGAGGGCAAAGGCAAAAAATGCCTTCTGACCATCACGGCCAAGTGCAGCCATTTCATCGGCCCACTTTGAAAGGTCAAAAACCTGCCGCATAAAAGCCATACGCATCAGTTCCTGGAATTTGATGAAATACAGGGATGAACCTTCATCGGAATTTAAAAAGTCCATTGCCTTTATAAAATTACCACCCGACAACCGTACCACATCACGAATGGCTTCAGGTGAAAGTCCGTCTGTCATGGCTTCAACTGCCCTTTCCATCGATTCCCTGTCGATAAATGGCACATTGATAAACTGCGTCCTGGAACGGATTGTTGATATAACCCCTTCCTCGTTCTCAGTCACAAGCAGGAACAGGGTTTTGTTTGGCGGCTCCTCTATCAGTTTCAGGAGCTTGTTGGAGCAGGCTGCATGCATCTTCTCGGGCAGCCAGATGAGCATGACCTTGAACTCCGACTCAAAAGCCTTCAGATTGAGTTTCTTTGTGATGGCATCGCTTTCGCGCTCGTAAATCAATCCCTGGGCATTTTCATTTTCAACAAACCCAAGCCACTGGCTTAGCGTAAAGTATGGTGATTCCAAAACCATTTCCCTCCATTTCGGCAGGAAATCATCACTTGAAGGGGTCTTAAAACTTTTTGTTGGGAAAACAGGGAAAGCAAAATGAAGGTCGGGATGGGCAAGCTTCAGGTACTTGCGGCACGAGGGGCATTCACCGCACGAATCATGCTCCTTCCGGTTCCTGCAGGCAACATACTGTGCAAAGGCAAGCGCCAGTGCCAGTTTGCCTGTGCCCTCAGGGCCTCCAAACATCAGTGCATGACTTACCCGTTCCTCCTGAACCGAACGGATGAGCCGCTGCTTAATCTTATCCTGACCTATAACATCTTTAAAAAACATAGGCCAAAAATAATGGTTTTACCATGAATCATGCACTGAAACCTTTCATTTATAAAAACATTTTTCATGATTATGAATTAGCTCCCCCAAATTCCGCAACACTTTTTTTATGGCCGGTGCAAATACCAAAAAATGTCGCTTCAGGGCGTCCTCTCCGCCAGCTGGCGGAAGGCGGGGAGAGGTCGTAAATGCCATTACAGAAGATGATTAATTATAATTATACCAGAAATAGATTTTAAAAACCGATGTAAAAGAATACCAGGAATGAAATAACAGATTTCAGGTCTCTAATATAAATTTTGAAAAACATTCACCTTGCACCAGCAGGATAAAAATCTCTTATGTAATCATTTATCATTTCAATTCATAACGACCCCTCCCAACCTCCCCAAAAGGGAGAGGTAAGACGCTCTATAGCAGGATCCTGCAAAACCTGCACTGTCCTAAAGTCCCCCTTAGGGGGATTTAGGGGGTCGTGTTTTATATTATTTTTCATCCTGCTATAATACTTTTTACTGAGGGACTTGTGTCTTTTCTCTCATCCATATTTTATTTCCAACTCACAACTGTTAATTCGTCCATTTTCTGCGGATTTTTATCTCTATATGAAATTTTCTGATTGTGCATTATGGTTCGTTTAGCTGCCAGATATATTTTTTATCTTTGATAGAAATTTTAAGAAATCACTAAAAACGTATACAATGCAAACAATTCACAACTACGACTTTTCAGGAAAGAAGGCGCTAATCCGTGTCGATTTCAATGTGCCGCTGAACGAACAGTTCGAGATTACCGACGACAACCGCATGCGTGCCGCACTGCCTACCATTCAGAAAGTGCTCGACGGCGGTGGTTCTCCCATTATCATGTCGCATTTGGGAAGGCCTAAAGGAGGACCCGAAGACAAGTATTCAATGAGGCCCCTGGTGGAACATCTGTCCAACCTGCTTGGCGGAGTCACCGTAAGAATGGCATCCGACTGTATTGGTGAAAAGGTAAAAAATGTAGTTACAGACCTGAAACCGGGTGAAGTGCTCCTGCTCGAAAACCTGCGCTTCCACAAAGGTGAGGAAAAAGGCGATGAGGAGTTTGCACGCCAGCTTGCCGAAAACGGCGACTGCTGGATCAATGATGCTTTCGGCACTGCCCACAGGGCCCATGCCTCTACAGCTGTCATTGCAAAATTCTTTCCCAACGACAAAATGTTCGGCTACCTGATCGAAAGCGAACTCGACAGCCTCAAGAAAGTTGTAAAGGAACCCAAAAGGCCTTTTACAGCCATCATGGGAGGCGCAAAAGTATCTTCAAAGATCACCATCATCGAAAATATGCTCGACAAGGTTGACAACCTGATCCTGGGTGGCGGCATGACCTATACTTTCGTTAAAGCCAACGGCGGTGAAGTAGGCAACTCCATCTGCGAAACCGACTTCCTCGATACTGCCCGCAACATCGAAAAAATGGCAAAGGAAAAAGGAGTGAACCTGATCATTGCCACCGATGTGCTGGCAGCTGATGATTTCAGCGAAAATGCAAATACCACGGTACTCCCGGCAAATGAAATTCCCGAAGGATGGCAGGGACTGGATGCTGGTCCTGAAAGCATTAAAAACTTTAAGGATGTAATTGAAAACTCGGCTACCATTTTATGGAACGGCCCTGTAGGTGTATTTGAAATGGACAAGTTTGCCGAAGGTTCCAAAGCAGTGGGTGAAGCCATTGTAAAAGCAACCGAAAAAGGCGCGTTCTCACTAGTTGGCGGCGGCGATTCAGTAGCATGTGTCAATAAATTCAACCTGGCTGATGGTATGTCGTATATCTCAACTGCAGGCGGTGCATTGCTCGAGTACCTCGAAGGCAGGACCCTGCCCGGTATTGCAGCCGTGCGTGAAGATTAATACAGCTCATTATTCTCCTTTAAATATATAAAAGGCCCGGGACGTGTTTCCGGGCTTTTTTTATGGATGTTATGACGTTGATTACTGTTTAGTCTGAAGGGGTTTCAGAAATAAATTTTCGTATTGGCAATCATTAGTGTCCGGTTAAGTATTTGAGATTTCTCACTACGGTACCAATGACAGATTTACTTAACATGCATTTAGTCTGGCCATTAAGACGGAATCAAAAAGCTGCATCGGGAACTTTGTGAAACTTCGCGGGCTTGGTGGCTTTGTGGCATAAATTTCTTTTGCCACCAAGACTCCATGGCTCCAGGAAATCACCAGGAAGAGACATTTATGATATAAACTTCATTCCCTGTCATATCAGCATTGTGCCCCATTTCTATGTGGGGTTAAAACTCGAAATGACGGTGTTTTCAGAGCTTTTGTTGTGGGAGGGGTATGTTGGCGGCTTCGCCTCCAACCTACCCCTCCCAAATTATAACTAACTGATTGTCATCTCGAATGAAGTGAGAGATCTCAAATTTCATTGCTTTAAAAATTTTACCGGGCAACAATAATTGGTAATATAAACCTGTATTGCTAAAAGGAAGGTTTATTGCCTTTCATTTATTATATTGTGCCCATTAAATACATAACCATGAGCAGGAAATCAGCCTTAGTCGATGAACAGTTCTCCCGTTTCAACTGTGCCCAGACCGTATTCAGTTTGTTTGCCCGTGAAACCGGCCTCGATGAACCAACCGCACTGAAGGTGGCCAGCGGCTTTGGTGGTGGCATGGCCTGCGGGGGCACCTGCGGGGCAGTGACAGGCGCATTGATGGTTATCGGCATGAAGCACGGCCATTCCATCCCTGACCCCGATGCAAAGGCACACACAAAAATGCTGGTAAAAAGGTTCAACGAGCGGTTCAAAGAACAACATGGCGCCCTCACCTGCAAAGAACTTCTGGGCCACGACACCTCCACCCCCGAAGGCGCTGATGCTGCCCACGAACAAGGATTGTTTGACACCCTGTGCCCAAAGCTCATTAAAAGTGCATGTGATTTGCTGGAGGAGGAGTTTATGTAGTAATACTGTTGAACAGGAAAGAAAGGAGTATATATCATGAGCAAACTAAATAAAATACCGGCTTTTAAAAATGTGGAGGAGGAAAGGGAATTTTGGGACACTCATGATTCCTCTGAATATATTAATTGGAAAAAATCAGAAAGAGCTGAATTTCCCAACCTTAAACCTTCTACAAAAACAATTTCATTGCGGTTGCCGGAGCATATCCTGGATGAAATAAAAATGCTCGCCCGTAAAAGAGATGTACCCTACCAGTCGCTCATTAAAATGTTTTTAAAAGACAGGTTAAATGAAGAGTTGAGAGATTCTGGATGAGCAGTATATAAGTCATTCTTTACATATCTGCTCAGTTAATATGCCTTACAGGATTTCACCTGCGACAGGAAACAGCGATTTCCTGGAAGAGGAGTTTTAAAAAATGAAATGATATTTAATCCGTCCTTTTACCACCTGTAAGTGTATGAAACTGATGGAATGACAGGAAACAAACTTACCTGCCGTAACTTATCGTCTTTAGGGTAAAAATACCATGGATTTAACCTGTTGTAAATGTTATAAACCGTAAATGACCAGGTACGGTGACGGAAGTGAGATAACTTTCGTGATAAGTGATAACCCACATCAAGATGATGGAATGCAGGCATCCTGTAATTGTTCGGGTGAGCATAGGTCAGGCGGGTTTTAAAATAATCAAACATACCCAGGTACCCATGATCTCCTTTTTCTGTCAGTATATTCAAGCCATGATGTTTTATATCAGGTATAGAAACAGCATAGCCGGTGTTATAGGTAAACCCAAAGGAGAATGTTTTAGAGTCGATTCCATTATCAAATATTTTATACTCCCCAAGTAATGCAACATCATGCCTTTTATCGTACCTGTAGGGAAAGGGTTTACCATTGTTCAGTTCTTCAAATTGCCGGTTTGACCATGAAATGGTATAACCTAACCAGCCTGTAAGGTTTCCTGCCACTCTTTTGGCAAGAAACTCACTGCCATAAGCCAAACCCTGTCCGACAATTATATTCTCTTCCCATGATTTTTGTCTGGAATCAAAAAAGGAGGTCCCTTCATTCATCTGAATCACCCGGTTCATTTTTTTGTAATATCCTTCAACTGAAAACTCCCATGCCGGATCAGGTAAGAAATATAAACCCAAAGCTGATTGCCAGGCTTCCTGTGGTTTGGTTTTTTCAGTGGAAGGTACCCATAAATCAGTAGGCAGTCCGATGGAAGTATTGGAAAGCAGGTGGAGAAACTGACTTACTCTGCTATATGAAGCTTTAACAGAAAAGGTAGTGGAAACAAGAAAACGGCCCGAAATACGTTGTTGAAAATAATGGTAGTTTTTCCCTCCCGTCATATACCCATCATACCTTAAACCAGCCAGAATACGAATACGCGGACTCAAAAAAATATCATCTTCAGCATAAATTGAATAGCTGGTAGCCCTTTGTTGTAAATCCTTACCCAT
>JAEYNZ010000092.1 GCA_023412195.1 Bacteroidota bacterium | reverse complement strand
CCAGACTCTTATTTGATGTATAGCATCATAGAATTCCACGGTTTGTACTGCACGGAGCACCTAAATTTAGCGTATTTTACAGTTATTTCATTACGGGCTATGTTGCTGATATTGAGGGACTCTTATGCAACAGGTAATATCAAAATATCTGTAAAAAAGCAGGTATGGAAATTTTCAGATATCATAAACAGGGGATGAAATACATAATATAAAGAACAGAACCTTTAGAAAGACTCTGTTCAGGTCATATCAGATTTTCATTATATTAATGATTTCTATATCAGTACCTACCGGACGCGGATATTACTTGTAAACTGGTTTATGCTAAAATTTCTTGATTCACGCTTTAATGGTTTCCCTGCAACCTTGCAATTTATAAATCTGACATTTTCTACACGATTGTTCTCATTATATCCATGGATTACAATTGGCCCATCATGGAACCATTCCACATTCCGGATGGTTACATCCCGGATATGACCGGGCGCATCTTCATCATAAAGGGTGCCATCTGTGATATTCAGTTCGAATAGTTTAATTTCCGATTGTTCTACCCTTATATTTTCAAAAACAATATTGCTGATGACGGCAGGCCCGTCACAAATGATGCTGAACCCGCTGTGCCCTTCGACCCTGCTTCCTCCCCGTGCAAGCAGAATGTCACAATCGCGCACGACTATATTTTTTACATATTCTGCATTGGTTTCAAATCCAATAGTTACTCCATCGGCATAGGCAAACCCGATCATGATGTTGTTTGCAACATATATATCCTTAACCGGATGGTTGTAGTTGGGCGCTTTGATTGCAACACAGTCATCCGTGCAGCGCATGAAGCAGTTGGTTATTCTGACACCCTGTGATCCGGCAGGATTTATGCCATCCGAGCTGGGTCCAAATCCCAATACCTTAACATTTAAATATTCAACTTCCCTGCAATTGATGAGGGTATTTGTCCAGCCTCTGCCATTTCGTACCGTAACCCCTTCAAAAAGAATATTACTGCTATTTTCAATTTTCACCATTTGCTGGTATTGATAATTGCCATCAAGAATCCCTCTGCCTATGACCTTGATATTTGATGCATTAGTTGCGCGGATCCCACCATATACAACTGCTCCGGCAGCGATGTAAACTGTTTCATTATCTTTAAGTTCAATATAACCCGGCTTATGAATACCGGGAGCAAAATATTTTACTCCCTCACCTGTAGGTGAAGGAATATTCTTTTCTTCAGAATTGGCAAACAGGAAGAGTGGGGGCATATCATCCATTTCAACCACAAGCTGACCAGGCCCTTCCCAGTTAAAACTTATATTATTATCTTCAATTACAGGCATAATCTTACGGCTGGCCGGCCTGATTTTTACATTCCGGGGCGAACCTTCAACTGTTAATGAAACCTGAAGCTTTCCCGAACCTTCAAAACTCGCAATATGCTGTTCCTGTGGCTTCCTGACCATTGGATCGCTGAACCAGTCGGGTAGTTGTTCCATAACAAGGTTGGAAACATATTTTTCAGTCCAGATGTCCTGGTTATTGATTTTTACATTATAGGCCCGGCTTTGCTCAAGACCTTCAGTTGCCGGATAAGGTTTTACCCCTGCGTATATAAGATCAGTTGAAATGATCAGCAGTATTAGTGCCAGGATTTGTCTGATTGGTTTCATCATCTTAATGTTTATTTTTTTTCAAATATAATGAGTAGTTCCCGTTTTACATACTTTCATAACCGGGTTTTACTCTATATTATTTAGAGGAAGAATGGAGATTATATGAATTACAATATAGACTATAGCTTTGTGTTCTCAGGTGTTTTGATTTTCTGGTTTTATTCTGATCCGTTTTTTTCTTTTCCCGGGTATAATCTGGTTGATTCAACAGGTAAACCACGCGAATCAATGAATTGAATTTGCTGCCTCATGTATACCGGTATAATCTTGTTTTTGTATTCCGGTTTAATCAACTCTTCATTTACCCTGAGCAACAGGTGAGTTTTCCATTTGCGGCGTTCGCGAGCTCCTACAAGATAGCGGATGATAACATTCGTCCATGAATCACTGGCAGCGAGAAACACCTGCGGCTTTTCAGGTACAGCATCTGTATATCCTGCACGCTGAAGTATAGCAAAATAGTTTTGTGCAGGAACTTTCATATAATCCCCCAAAGCTTCAGTGGCTACTTTTTCAAGTACCTTCATGGCAAGCGGAATGTCTGATTCATTTGCCACAGCAACATCCAGTTCATCCCATACATAGGGAAAATCTCCTGTAAGATTAATAACAGTACCTGTGAGAATTTCATTATTGGGAAAAGTTACGAGGCGGCCTGTGGGTTGTTCAGCACTGACAAAACCAGCCTGGTAGGGTGATCCGATTTCCCAAACTGTAGTTGAGAGAAAATCAATGCGGTAAACGTCTCCGAAAACTTCACCTACCAGAATCCTGTCGCCCACCTGGTAGTACCTGCGAAAAGCGTTCATCAGCCATCCGGTGAAACTTTCTATGGGTGTTTGCAGTGCCCATGACAGGGCAAGCCCTATCAGTCCAAAGGAACCTACCAGCGCCCTCACGTCGCCAACCAGTACACTGAAGGCGATTCCTACAGCAACTATCCACAAAAGGATCGCTGTAAGTGTAACAATACCCTCCCTGCTTTTCAGTTTTTTAAACAGCGATTCCAGGATAAATCTGATCAGTTTAACAAGGAACCATGCAAGGATAAGAATCCCTACTGCTATAATAAATTTGGGATAATTGATGATGAAATTATTCCACATGTTCTGAAGCGAACTGATGGCTTCATCGGCAGCTTTTTCCGTTGTCATATAGGCATTAAGGGAATCTTCCTGTTCTATAATCACAGTTGTATCCTGAATAATACTTTCTGTATTACCTGCAGCGGAAAAAGTTTCGTCGGATGAAAACAGCAGCAGGATGAATCCGGTCATGGCAACAGCCAGTATCGATGCCTGCCTGAAACCTTTAAGGCGGTTCTCGGCCCCTTTAACTACAGAACTCTTCCCAATCTTCCTTCGCCTTTTCTTTTGAAGTCTTCCTGTCTTTTTGGGGGCAGTTACGGAACTTTTTGGCTTTTTCCACTTCTGATTTCTCGTATTTTCTTTTCTGGTATCCATTGGTCCGGGATGAACAAATAAGTTAAACGGAAGCTAATTGTGTGAACATTTAAAAGAACATAGGCAGGTATCAAAAGTTCAAAATGTTCATCTGCCTGTGAACATAAAAAAGAAAACCGGCAAAGCCGGCTTTCAGTTTTTTATGATTTTACTTCTGAATGTTTCATTTTCAGTACGGATGATCAGCAGGTAAGTCCCGGATGTTATTCCATGCTGATTAAGTTCCAGCTGATGATCACCTTGTGGTAAAATTCCCTGGTAAACCTGATGTAGTTTTCTGCCTGTCATGTCATTCACAGAAATATCGGTTTTTCCCGGCTGTTTGAGATAAAGCTTAATTGTGGCTGATTCACTGAAAGGATTGGGGTAGAACATAAATTGATCCTTTACAGCATCAGTAAAATCAGTTACTGTTGCAGGGGAATTGATCACAAGCACTTCAGACCAGTTGCCCTTTATGCCTGCATTATGAGCCCTGACACGGACATAGTATGTTTTTCCTGGTTCAAGTGGACTCTGGTTGTATACATTCAGCTCAATTCCCGTTTTAGAAACAACAGGATTATTAAATCCGGCATTGTCCGCAAGTTGCAGTTCATAATTGTCTGTTCTGGCAGTATGGTTCCATATGATATCAAAAGGCTGGTTAACCGGAGTTGTTGCCATTGGATGGGTTAAATCCGGTGCCGGCGGACTTGCTGCCACAAGAATGTCATCAAGCCGGAGTTCAGAACGGGCACCGCTGTTGCCGTTCAGGTAATGGTACCGCCATAAAAGCTGTACGTATGGCTGTCCGAGTATTGGAGAAGGCAGGCTGACAGGATCTTGATTTGCGGTATGGCCATCATTTCCTGCTGCATAACCCGTCTCCGGAATGTTAATAAACGCTCCTTCTGTCCCAATTCTATACTGTAAAGTTATACCATACTGGCGTAAGTTTTTCAGGATGGTTCCAGTCAGCCATCTGGCCTGAACCTCATCAAGCCCTTCTGTATTTATTGCTGCAAGAACACCCCCCAGGTCACGTCCTCTGCCGGTATTTATAAAGGAGATTCCATTTTCGCCAAGTCCGGTCAACCGGGTCCTTCTGGTATTGCGATATGGAAAACCTATGTTTGCCGCATCATCTTCGGCATATTCATCTACAGGAATAAAATAAGGATATTCAAGCAGGTCGGCAATTGTCGGATCGTTTTTATCGCTTTGCAAAAAAAGCATATTTTCAGGGAAGGTCATTTCCGGTGCATCAGCATTCCATCTTAGGAATTGAAAATTTTCTTCTGAAAGTACAACAGCTTCCGGATAGACCATGATATTAAATTCCAGTTCTACAGGAGGATTCACGCCGTCGTCAGCACGGATTTTAATTTTAGTTGCACCCCGCTGAAGAATTGAAAGATTGAGCTGTCCATTTTCAGTTTGTGCATTCACAACTCCGGGGAATAAACTGGTAACTATAAAGCTTAGAGGATCGTCATCCGGATCGCTGAACATTTCATGAAGCAGGATACTGATAGGATCATCACCTTCAATTAAATTCAGATCCTCCGGCAGAATCAGTACCTCAGGTGGCAGGTTTATCCCGTCATCCGGGATTCCTTCTACCGTAATGTTATCAAACCTGTTGTTTCCTTCAGTTCCTCCACCTGCCTGTTCAAATTTAATCCTGAGTTTCAGGTTTGGATTGTTATTTGTATTTTCGATGGTACTTAAATCGATCAGGATAAGAGCTGGATCATTGTCTTGCACTGTGACTTCAGTAAATTTTGTAAACTGGGACCCGTTCACAGAATATTCTACAATCTGTTTTCCGGCACCCTGGCCTGAACGCCTGGTTTCATACATGATTTTGATCTTCGAAAATCCTGTAGAGGGAATATCCATGGTAAGAGAAGCTCCTATCGGATAATTAACCCGGAGATGTGCACCTGACCCATTGCCAAACCTTGCATTTGCTGCACTAAATCCACTGCCTGTATCATAGGTTATTTCCGAAGATGCGCCTGAAAGAATTCCCGGTTCCAGTTTCGCAGTGATCAATGTATATGTTGGATGAAGCAGGTTGTTAGTTGCATTAAAGTTCCAGTAATGAATGAGTTCATCTTTTTTGGCTGCCTTTTCAAAAACAGCTGTAAAATGCTGGTCGTTTTCTGGATTTACTTCCAGAACAGGTTCATGATATGTAGAAGAAATTCCTTCCCATCTTACAAATTCATATCCTTTTGCAGGTACTGCCTCAAGCCGGAGCGGGAGCTTCTTAAAATAGCTGCCTTGCCAGGGCCAGGGATTTTCATCAACTCCCCTTGTATCCTTTTGAAGCGCAATCGTATTGACAATTACATGCCCACGATCCGGATCTGAAACATTAACTGTAAGGTTATATGTATCCTCAAGAGCAAAGAAACTTTGTAAATGTTCCCAAACGAAAGCAGGGCGCTGATCGGCAAAATTATACATTACATTAATTTTTCTATTCCAGTTGGAATTATCAGCAGGGGCTTGCCAGCGGTCAAAATGTTTTGCCATTTCCGGTTCTATTCCTTTTTTCATCCGTTCTATAACAGGCTTAACCACGTCAGGCTTAAAGGCTGTATTTAACTGATCGCTGTACCTGGTGATAAAACGGATACGGAAATCCTCATTTTCAACAAGATTCCTTAATAAGAATGTTGACCATGCAGGTGTGGGCCATCCATCGCTTACACTTGTTGCAAAGACAAGCATGTTTTTTTCATAACCCTTATCATCATACAGTCCAAATCCAAAATCGGAATCATATATCATCCATCGCCAGCGACCATCCTTACCGGAACCGGCTGAAGGGTCATAATTGGGTATCTGATGTCTCCAGTATTTTACATTGTTCCCTGGCCAGTCATCGTTTGCAAGATAGGTTTCAGCTATTATAT
This sequence comes from Bacteroidota bacterium, assembly GCA_023412195.1. Lineage (GTDB taxonomy): Bacteria > Bacteroidota > Bacteroidia > Bacteroidales > Prolixibacteraceae > Mariniphaga. The sequence continues at coordinate 22,491 of JAEYNZ010000092.1, read as the reverse complement.
AGTCGATATAGCTTTCAACGCTGATACGGGTCTGAATATAATCATAGTGTTCTTTTGACTGGAGTCCATGTTGACTGATATAATCAAGGGTTTCAATGTAATGTGTCGCATTTCCGGTTTCAACGGTATTGTTGCCATCCAGCATATCTACTTTTTCCTCATCAATATTGTACTTCCTTGCTACATAATGTTTATCGTAACGTTCCCTGATGTTAAGAATGCCCCAGTATTCACCGTTGAGATAGACAATCGAGGGTTGATATGCCTGGGTATCAAATTCCATGTGCCTGACCATTTCCTGCATGGCAGCATCCCTGAACCATGTATACCAGTAATCGTTGCCTGAATTTCTTAATAGAATGCGCTTGTAAGAATCATAATCCTGATCTTTGAAAAACGGATAATCAAGCGTAGATTTTCCATAAATATTCCGGGCATAAATACGAATTGATTTGAGAGCACTTGCCCTTGACCAACCTCCATGAATTCTTAATCCAATTTCCTGGTTCAATGCGTTACTGCCATCCTCTTCAAAATATTCAAAGCTTGCAGGATATTCCCATTGCATATCATTTCTGTGATAGTTGGCATTGCTCCCACCATCCGCTGCTAAAGAAGGATTTGCAGTTCGCCAGTTTTCAAAATCTTCTCCTGCGACATAAATACCATCCTTATAATCAAAAAGGTGATTCTCCTGCGTGGCTATTGAGATAACAGGAAATGTATAAGGATTCTGACCGTTTTCGGTTACAAAATAAGTGTGGGTTACAATTTCGCTGGCAAGGGCACCGTCTTTTTCTGCCCGGGCTTTAACCACAATTGCTTTGTCAACAGGTGTCGCAGGAATATACCACGGATAGGAATCATAAGTTGTTGAAATCTGCGAAATCTGATTTGGTTCAGATGTACGGTTATAAATCTGAAGTGGTGTTGAAAAATTATAACTTCTGTAGGTTCGGGATAAAAACGGGCCTTCAACTGAACCCGGTTGCTGCCGGTATTGATTTCGGTATTGATAGGATTTGGGACTAAGATTGTCTGATGAAGGTTCTGAGCCATCAAGGGTATATATTATTGATACACCAGGTTGGGTACTGCTTAACGTCAGTTGAAAATTTTCATTATAAAAACCACCTTTATGAGAGAAAACGGGTGGTTCAAGAAATTCAGAAAAACCTGTGGTATTGTTTTGCATTCCGGGAGTCGCAGTAGAAAAATAAACAAATTCAGGTGCAGCATCGGGCGATCTTCCATAGGATATGTCTACAGGAAGTTTTAAGGGTAGTATTTCATCAATTTTATTTCCCTTATTATCCGTCAGGATGATTGGCTCACCTTCGGCACTGATGCTGAAATTTGTATGAAGGGGAAGGTTGCCTTCAAAAACGAGATGTTCAGCTAAAAGAGGCTCTTCTTTTTTTCCATCGGGCCACTGCCATCTCACAGCAAGATGATCTCCGCCTCCGCCTTCCTTCATCAGTGCTTTTATATAATAAGATTTCCCTTCTTCCAGAAATATGGGTTCCGATTTCTGCTGAGGATACTTTTCCCATTCCCTCGATTGAGACCAGCCCGGCACCTCTGCTATCATTCTAAGGCCTGCAAGATTTTGGTCCGTACTTAAAAAAAGCTGGCCATGGTCGTCGCTGGAAATCCAGAAAATAAAATTTCCTGTTGCCGGGGCTTTTAATATCCCGTGCATTTGTTGCCCATAATTGTCGGCAACATTTACCGGTGCTTCAAATTTATCTTTTATGATCTGCTGTGAGGATGGGTTATCAGGGTAATCAGAATGTTGAATCAAATTATGCAAACTTGAACCGGAAATATTGGTATAAACCTCCCTCAAAATACCATTGACCTGGTCTCCTTTTTTATATCGCCTGTTCTTCCCTGATGCCCAAATAAGAAGGTGCTCACCAGGTTGAATTATATATTCGGGGAATACCCACTTATATGGAGTGGATGGATTATCTGTCAATCCCCAACCTTCAAGCTGTATGCTTTTGTTTCCGGAATTGAAAAGTTCTATCCAGTCGGAGTAATCACCGTCATCGTCCTGTATGGTCAACTCATTTGATGACATGAACTCATTTATCCTGATTTCCTGCGGATATGCAGGGGTTCGAACTATGAAGAAAAGAACCAGTAGCAACAAGTAAAATTTTGGCATGATTTGTTTATTGATGTATTTCCACTAAAATAGGTTTTTTACCGGGAAAGTAAAACTTTGGTAACTTTTTTGCTGTTTTTTTTAATTCCTTCTATAATGGTTGCGATAAGCATGTTTCTGTATTCCCACATTTTAATATATGGATGGTTCAGGTAACATAGAGAATTATTTTAGGATCATTCAAATCGAAAAAAAACCGGGTTACCCGGTTTTTTTTAGTATCAGCATTTTCTTCCCTCAGTATTTTTATCCACCTGGTCACGGAACCAGTGAAGCGGATGTGAGGTAGGCCTTTCGATAGGCATACCATAAACACGGTCATTAATCAGGGAGGCTAGTACTCCAAGTGCCCTTGAAACTCCGAACAGAACGGTGTAAAAAGTATATTCTTTAATTCCATAGTGATACAGCAGAGAACCACTGTAAGCATCCACATTGGGCCAGGGATTTTGTATCTTGCCTATGTTTGAAAGAATTGGAGGCACCACCCTGTAAAGTTGGTTAACCAGGTTTACAAGAGGGTCATTTTTGATGTACTTTTCAGCAAATTCCTGTTGTGCAGTGAAACGTGGGTCTGTTTTGCGCAGTACTGCATGACCATACCCGGGTATTACCCTTCCTTCCTCAAGTGTTTGCTGTATATATGCAGCTACCTGTTCGTCGGAAGGTGTATCAGTATCCAGGTCTTCAATCATCTGAAACATCCAGTGTATGACATCCTGGTTTGCAAATCCGTGAAGCGGTCCTGCAAGTCCGGTCATGGCTGCGGCATAGGAATAATAAGGATTGCTAAGGGCAGAACCAACAAGATGGGCAGTGTGGGCAGAAACATTTCCCCCTTCATGGTCAGCATGAATGACCATATACAGGCGGAACAACCGCCTGATATCTTCTGAATCAAATCCCATCATATGGGCCAGATTGCCTGCCCAGTCTAACCGTGGATTCGGTTCAATATGTTTTTCATTATGAAAATTCCTGCGATAGATGTATGCTGCAATATGTGGCAGGCGTGCGATCAGGTTCATTACATCTTCGTATGTTGAGTCCCAGTAATATTTTTTGTTGACCCCTGCACGGTACGCTTTCTGAAAGATAGATTCAGTAGCCATTGACAGGATTGCACAACTGAACTGGGTCATAGGTCTGGAGTTTTTAGGCAGTGCATCTATAACATCAAACACATGCTGAGGAACATGAGACCTTGTTGCAAAATCCTTTGAAAGATTCGTTACATCTTCAGGTGTAGGTACTTCACCGATAAGCATCAGGTAGAAAAGCCCTTCAGGCAACGGTTCTCCCTCTGGTGACATCTTTGGGAGTTTTTCACGCAGTTCAGGAATTGAATATCCTTTGAAACGTATACCTTCATTGGGATCCAGTTTTGAGGTATCAGTCACCAGCAGGGGGATTCCCTTCATTCCGGATAAAACCTGCCCTAAAGTTACCTTGGCAATTACCTTATCAGAATGTTCCTGTTTAATGCGTTGAAACTCTTTAGAACACTGACTGGCTTTTTGAAAAAATCGGTACTTAATGTATTCCATCTGTTTATTTTATTTGATTTATTAATTTTTCTTCAGTGAATGTGCCTGATTATTTCATCTGCAAATTCAGAGGTTGATAATAAAGTAGCACCTTCCATCTGTGCGTAAAGGTCCGAGGTAACTCTTCTTTTTGCGAAAACATGTTCCATCGCATCATATACATGTTCGGCTGCTTCATACCACTGCAGATATTCAAGCATCATGGCAGCGGACAATATCAGGGAGCCTGGATTTGCTTTTCCAGTGCCGGCAATGTCAGGAGCTGTGCCATGAGTAGCTTCAAAAATAGCGTACCCGCTCATTGAGTTGATGTTGGCTCCCGGTGCAATACCGATGCCGCCTACCATAGCTGCAAGCTGGTCTGAAATATAATCACCTGTAAGGTTCATGGTAGCTATAACTGAAAAATTGTATGGCTTCAGCAATGATTCCTGCAGAAAAGCATCTGTTATGACATCTTTTACTATGACCTTCTCCGAACGACGGGCTTCTTCCAATGCTTTATCTGCGGCAATGCGGCTATTTTCATTTTTTATGGTTTCATATTGCCGCAACGTGAATGTGTGGCTGCCAAATTCATTTTCTGCCAGATCATATCCCCAGTTTTTGAAAGAACCTTCTGTGAACTTCATGATATTGCCTTTATGCACGAGGGTTACAGAAGGTAGTTTACGCGCAATGGCATAAACAATAGCAGCGCGGATCAGCCTTTCCGATCCTTCCTTTGAAATGGGTTTTATTCCGAAAGATGTGGAATCAGGAAACCGGATTTTATTAACTCCCATTTCACTTAAAAGAAAACTTTTCAGTTTTTCTGCATCAATTTCTCCTGTCATGTATTCAATCCCTGCATAGATATCTTCTGTGTTTTCACGAAAGATATGCATATCAACCAGGGAAGGGTACCTGATGGGAGAGGGGACACCTTTGAACCACCTCACAGGGCGAAGGCATACATACAGATCCAGAACCTGCCGAAGTGCAACATTAAGCGACCGTATTCCTTCTCCAACCGGTGTCTGTAACGGGCCTTTGATGCCTATAAGATATTCACGGAAAGAATCTATGGTTTCCCGTGGAAGATAATTTCCTGTTTCACGAAATGCTTTTTCTCCGGCCAATACTTCTTTCCATAATAATTGGCGACTGCTGCCATACGCTTTTTCGACCGCAGCATTGATAACTTTCTGTGAGGGTGCTGTAATATCTCGCCCGATACCATCACCTTCAATAAATGGTATTACAGGCTTGTCCGGAACCTGAAGCTTTCCGTTTATAAGTTCTGCCTTATCCATTTTACGTATCGAGTTTCTTTTTCAGGTTCTCATTCAATGCCTCAAGAAAACTTTCAGTAGTCAGATAATGATCTTTTTTCAGATCTTTTTCATGGATAATGAGTGCAAGATCTTTGGTCATTTTCCCAGATTCCACAGTTTCAATACAAACTTTTTCCAGGGTATTGGCAAAATGAACCAGTTCGTCATTGTTGTCAAGCCTGCCTCTGAATTCAAGTCCGCGGGTCCAGGCAAAAATAGATGCAATGGGATTGGTCGATGTAGGATTACCCTTTTGATGTTCCCTGTAATGGCGGGTTACTGTTCCATGTGCTGCTTCAGCTTCCATTGTTTTTCCATCTGGAGTTACCAAGGTAGATGTCATCAGTCCGAGTGAACCGAATCCCTGAGCTACAGTATCACTTTGAACGTCACCATCATAGTTTTTACATGCCCACACAAAGCCTCCTTCCCATTTCATCGCTGCAGCCACCATGTCATCAATCAGCCTGTGTTCATAAGTAATACCGGCCTCCCTGAATTGATCCTGGTACTCTGTTTCAAATATTTCCTGGAAGATATCCTTGAACCTGCCATCATATTTCTTCAGGATTGTATTTTTTGTTGACATGTAAAGAGGCCATCCTTTCAGCAGCGCCTGGTTCATACATGAGCGTGCAAAACCAGTTATTGATTCATCCGTATTGTACATGGCAAGGGCTACACCATCTCCTTCAAAATGGTAAACTTCATGAGTGACAGGTTCACTATCGTCATCAGGCGTGAAGGAGATTACAAGTTTACCTCTGCCTTTTGTAACAAAATCGGTGGCACGGTATTGGTCTCCAAAAGCATGACGACCAATACAAATAGGTTTTTTCCAGCCAGGAACCAGCCGGGGTACATTGTTTATAAGAATGGGTTCACGAAAGACTGTTCCTCCAAGTATGTTGCGGATGGTACCGTTGGGTGACTTCCACATGTGCTTTAACCCGAATTCTTTCACTCGGGCTTCATCGGGGGTGATGGTTGCACATTTAACACCAACACCATATTTTTGTATGGCATGGGCTGCATCTACTGTAATCTGATCATCAGTAGCATCACGGCTTTCAATTCCAAGATCATAATATTTAAGATCAATATCCAGATACGGAAGTACTAATTTTTCCTTGATAAAATTCCAGATCACCCTTGTCATTTCGTCTCCGTCGAGTTCAACCACAGGGTTATGTACTTTGATTTTTTGCATTCTCAGTTATTTATTATTTAATCAATCAATTTATTCAGGTTTAACTTATTAATGGAGTGTATGTATAGCAGATCAATTGTAGTTGTTCTGCTTTCTGATCAGATTTAGAGCAGACCCTTCTTTAAACCATTCAATCTGTTGGTGATTGTATGTATGATTCAGTTTTATGACATCTTTTGCGCCAGTTGAATGTACAACTTCCAGAGTCAGTTGCCGGCCAGGTGCAAATGAGACAAGGTCGATAAAATTGAATACATCATCCTCCTGTATCAGATTATAATCATTTTCATTGTCGAAGGTAAGTCCCAGCATTCCCTGTTTTTTCAGGTTCGTTTCATGAATACGGGCAAAAGATTTTACAACTACTGCAACTACACCCAGATGTCTTGGTTCCATCGCTGCATGTTCCCTTGATGAACCTTCGCCGTAATTGTGGTCGCCAACGATGATGGTAGGGATTCCAAATTGTTTATAAGCCCGCTGCACCTTAGGAACTTCACCGTATTCGCCGGTCAGCTGATTTTTAACCTTATTTGATTCATTATTGAATGCATTAACAGCTCCGATAAGAAGGTTGTTTGAAATGTTGTCGAGATGTCCCCTGAACCGCAACCATGGGCCTGCCATTGAAATATGGTCAGTGGTGCATTTTCCTGCGGCTTTAATTAGAAGTCTTGCACCAGTAATGTTTTCCCTGTTCCATGGGGCAAATGGCTCAAGTAACTGTAATCTGTTGGAATCAGGAGCAACTTTCACATTTACGTGCGAGCCATCGGCTGCCGGTGCCTGATATCCTGCATCTTTTACGTCAAATCCATTTACCGGTAATTCATAACCTGTAGGTGGATCAAGTTTTACTTCTTCACCATGTAAATTTACAAGAGTATCTACCAGAGGATTAAAATCAAGTCTTCCTGAAATGGCAATTGCAGTAACCAGTTCGGGTGACGTAACAAATGCATGGGTATTTGGATTGCCATCATTTCTTTTGGAAAAATTGCGGTTAAACGAATGAACAATGGTATTTTTTTCATTTCTATCGGCTCCGGGTCTTGCCCATTGACCTATACAGGGACCGCATGCATTGGCAAATACCTTTCCTCCCATTTGCTCAAAGGTATTGATGTAACCATCTCGTTCGATGGTATATCTTACCATTTCCGAACCTGGAGTGATGGTAAATTCCGATTTTGTTTGAAGCCCTTTTTCTACTGCTTGCCTTGCAATTGAAGCAGCTCGTGAAATATCTTCATACGATGAATTTGTACAGCTGCCTATCAGGCCAACAGAAACATCAAGAGGCCAGCCATGCTTTTCTGCAGTGCTTTTTATTTCAGAGACAGGAGTCGCCAGGTCGGGTGTAAAAGGACCATTGATATGAGGCTCCAATTCTGACAGATTTATTTCTATCACCTGATCGTAATATCTTTCCGGATCCTCATATACTTCCCTGTCGGAATTAAGTACAGTTTTTAGTCCACGTGCCATTTCAGCCACTTCACCTCTGCCTGTTGCAGACAGATAGCGTTCCATGCTTTCGTCAAAACTAAATAAACTGGTAGTTGCGCCTACTTCCGCTCCCATATTGCAGATGGTGCCTTTACCTGTAGCAGAAATGGATTCAGCACCTTCTCCAAAATATTCAATAATAGCTCCGGTGCCACCTTTCACTGTAAGAATCCCGGCAACTTTAAGAATAATGTCTTTAGGTGCTGTCCAACCATTAAGCCTGCCTGTGAGTTTAATCCCAATCAGTTTAGGCATTTTAAGTTCCCATGCCATTCCTGCCATAACATCAACAGCATCTGCGCCTCCAACACCAATGGCAATCATACCAAGTCCACCAGCATTAGGAGTATGAGAATCTGTTCCAATCATCATTCCACCAGGGAAGGCGTAATTTTCAAGCACTACCTGGTGAATAATTCCTGCTCCGGGTTTCCAGAAACCAATTCCATATTTATTTGAAACAGATTCAAGAAAATCAAAAACTTCTTTATTAACATTGAATGAAACGTTTAGATCCGTTTTCCCATCAACCTGTGCCTGTATAAGATGATCGCAGTGCACAGTAGAAGGGACCGCAGTTGTTTCCTTACCTGAGTTCATAAACTGCAGCAGTGCCATTTGTGCAGTTGCATCCTGCATTGCCACTCTGTCTGGTGCAAAATCTACATAAGCCTTTCCGCGTTCAAATGCCTCAAGTGTATTATCATCAAATAAATGAGCATAGAGAATCTTCTCAGCATAGGTCATTGGACGGCCTAATACCTTTCTGGCCCTTTCAACTTTAAACGGAAGTTCTGAATAGATTTTTTTAATCAGTTGTAGATCAAACATGTTTTATATTTTATTCTGTTGAAAATTTACTTAATTTGTCACAACAATTAACAAAAAGAATCATTAAAAGTTGTATCAGATCCTCTGTATTTTCCCTTTTGCGAACGCTAAATATATAGATTATTCAATGTGTATTATTTAAGTACGTCATAATTTAGACTGAATTTAAAATAGAAGATAGCACACAACATTGTTTATCTGAAGAATTTTTTTACAAGAGGTTCTTGTTTTAAGTGCTTTAAGTTGGAGACCTTAAAAAAGATCAATTGGATAAGTATGGAAAATAAAAAAGTTGAGGAAATTATAGTAAAAACTTTTATAGAAAAAGAAATTACAAAAAGAAGATAAAAGAGCTATATCCTAAAATGAAGAAGGATGGGCTCAACAACCCATCCTTTTCTCATTAAACTAACTAACCTAACTAAACCTAAACTTATGAAAATAAACGTAACACAAAGATAAATTATACAGTGCTTTTATGCAACATATTTTTGTTAAATCATGTTAAAGGAGAGGTAATTACCCTGATTGTTATTGTGCAACAAAAGTGTAGTGTATGGTACCTTTTTGAGGTTCCGGAGCAGAAGGTTCAGCATTAAATACTGTTCTTGATGCAGCAGCTTGTGCATAAAGATAAAGCTGCTCATCTCTTATACCGGGGCTTTTCCTGGGTTCTGCCTGAATGACTGTTCCCTGTCGGTTAACAGTTATATCAACAATAATTTTCCCTCCTCCCTGCGAAAGATATACGGGTATGGGTAAGCGTCTGTGATACCGGTTCTCAAGATAATAAACTATATTGCTTTCACCTGTATAAATTGTGTTGCTGATTGAATCAGGATGCATGCCTTCAGTTGATTGTTCCGGCATTTTAATATCCTCCCAATTCACTTTTTCTTTGGCAAGCTGACTATTTACATCCGATACAAGTTTTTGGGCATCTTGCAATTCCTTTAGATATTCTTCATCGAAAAATTTCTCATTTTGAGCCAACCTGTTTGAGGCCATGTTGGTACGGCTGCTCTGGGTCTGGTTCAATGCAGCAGAAGCCTGCGTGGAAACTGGTTCTGATTCCTGCAGTTCCTGCTGTTCCTCAACAGGTTCCTCTTCTGGCAATAAATCAGGCAGTTCTATAAGAAATGCTTCTTCCTGAGGATTCCCCTTTCTGTCAAGCTCTGCAAGAAGAAATGCTGATACAAGCATAATATGAAAAATGAGGGTTCCAATAACCCCATAGATATTTCGCTTGTATATTTCATAAAATTTTCCCACCCGGCAAAAATATAAAATTAAAGGGTTATTTCCTCCCGCCTGTGAAACGAAACAGATGCTGATCTATTGCAGAATTATTGTATAAGTTAATCTTATAATGCATTGGCATTAACTAAATTTAACAATGCACCGGACTTATTCAAGATATGAAAATCATTATTTTTCCGGAAATTTAAGGGCATTGAAGGAATTTTGAGAAAGACAGATTATAATGGACAGAAAAGCAGATCCTTTTTGCTGTGCATGCTTTTTTTATCGGTATTTCTGATACCATTCAAATTTGTATATGCTCAAGATGATAATAAAGATACGATCAATAGCCATAAGCAGGAAAAATATGAAGTTTTCTATGATAGTCTTCAATCCAAAGCGAAACAGAATACTTTAACAAGCCTTCTTTATGATTTTCTGATATCCTCCCGTTCATCAACTGCCGATACTTCCATTTATGCATATTATTCTGAAATGGAGGGTAAAATTATATCTGAAATTCATATTAATACGCTGGAAGCCTTTGGTCCCACACTTACCGATACTACAAGAAAGGCAATATCATGGTTTGAAAAAACAGCCAACGCCATCCATTTTACTACGGGTGAAAAAACAATTGAAAAGATGCTTCTTTTTGAAGTGGGTGATTTCCTGGATCCTGAACTGATGTATGAAAATGAAAGGCTTATAAGGTCTCTTAGGTACATACAGGATGTTATATTTATCCTGGAGCAGGATTCAGTTTATAATGGTCTGGTTAAGGTACATGTTGTGACAAAAGATCGTTTTCCTCTTGGAGTAACAGGTGATGTCAATGGAATCAGATCAGCTGCACTTGAAGTATACAATCAGAATATTTTCGGGGTAGGGCATGAAATTTCACTGCGTTTCGTAGGGCATCTGAACCGTCAGCCTTATACCGGGCTTGAAACTTTCTACAAAATAAACAACATTAACGGAACCTTTCTGGATATTGCTGCCGGGTATATGAATACATACAAAAGGGAAGGTTTCAGCCTGATAGTCGATAAATCCTTTGTAACTCCTTCCATTAAATGGGGCTTTGGTGGGTCTGCGTTAAGAATGTACCGCACGGAACGAATTTACGATGATCATCCAATACAGACTAATCTGCCTATGGATTTAACCTTTATCAATGCCTGGGGTGCACATAGTTTTCAGCTGCGTCCAAATCATATCCAGAATTTTCAGATGATTGTATCGGCAGGATTTTTTAATAATCACTTCTACAAACGGCCTGAACCTTCTCCTGATAACAATCAATATTTCGCAAATAATACTTTTTACCTTGCCGGCTTAACTTTTTCACAACGCTTTTTCAAACAGGACCAACTGGTTTATAGTTATGGAATTACAGAAGATATTCCTGAAGGATTTAAAAATGAAATAGTTTATGGCTACGATGTGAATGAATTTGGTAACCGTCATTACGCGCATATATACCTGTCGAATGGGAACCTCCTCGTAAAAAAGCAGGGATATTTGTACCTGTCGGGTGGAATTGGCGGATTCTTTAAAGACAATTCTTATGAACAGGGACAAATACAGGCAGCCATGAATTATATATCCAGAAGGATAGATGCCGGAAGAAAAAGATTCAGGTTTTTCCTGAGGACCAATTATCTGTTGGGCATACGCCGCTTTGAGATAGAAGAACTCTATTTAAATAAAGAAGATCATATCAGAGGCTTTTCAAGCAGGGAAGCCAGTGGAAAGCAACGCCTGAGCTTTAACATGGAACATGTTCTGTTTTTAAGACAGGAGTTCTATAAATTTAATATGGCAGTTTTTGGCTTTACTGATATTGGTATTGTCGGATCCAACAAGCAACCCATATTTACAGGTGATTATTATACCGGTCTTGGCCTCGGCATGCGGCTTCATAATGAAAACCTTGTCTTCAAAACTTTTCAGTTCCGGCTGGCATTTTATCCCTTTTCTCCATCTGACATGAGTTTTGCAGGCGTTCTGATAGAAGAACAGCTAAAACAGGACTTCTATAGTTTCCGGCCTACCCAGCCCAGGCCATTGCAGTTTGAATGAATCTACCGGTTCCAGGCTCTTCTTCCTTCAAAAACCGTATGTCCTTCAATTAACCACCTGGTTGTAAGTATTTATCTATACATGATAGTTGTTCATCAGATGCTATTATTAAACTCTAAGGTGTATCGATTTCCTTGTTTCTGACAATATAGTACTCATGTAATTACATCCGGTTCATGGATTAAAGTTGTAACCTGACCATAAAAAAGCATTCACCAAGTAGTCTTGTTACAGGTACAGTAATTCAGCGATTTTTCCCATTGCTTCAGTCGCCGGTGCATGAATAAAAACATCAGTTACCGTATCTGTAAATAATGATGGGTTAATGTTTATCTCGATTATTCGTGCTCCCGTCTTTTTTGCCAGATCAGGTATTTCAGCTGCAGGAAGCACTTCTGCGTTGGTGCCAATGATAAGAAGAAGATCGCATTTGCGGGCTTCATCAATTGAACGCTTTTTTGCAAACAGGGGAATAGGTTCATTAAAAAAAACCATGTCAGGCTTTAATATTCCTTTGCAGACAAAGCATGTGGGAGGAAGGAAATTTAAATCGGCAAAACTTAAATCGTATTCAGAACCACAGTTGGTGCACACAAGTTGCTTGTAAGTACCGTGCAATTCATAAACGTATTTGCTCCCGGCTTTCTGATGCAGGTGATCGATGTTCTGGGTAATCACTGATTCAAGGAAACTTCTGTGTTCCATTGAGGCCAGCACTTCATGGGCAAGATTAGGTTCAGCATCTCCCAGTCTGTCGTAAAAGATTTCTTTAATCTTTTTCCACGACTGAAGTGGTTTCTTCTTAAAAAAATCAATTTCAAGAAATACCGGATGGGTTGTGTTCCAGATTCCCCCTGTGCCTCTGAAAGGTGGAATACCGCTTTCTACTGAAATCCCGGCCCCTGTGAAGGCAACCAGGTATTTCGACTTCCGGATTAGTTTAACAGCCTCGTTAATTTTGCCAATATCCATCCTCATGTTCACTATACTCCCTGCTGCAACACTTGCAGCAGGGAGTATGTTTATTCAGATCAAAAAGTTATTCTTCTCTAAGTTCCTTGCGTACCGATACGGTTGAATCTTCGTTAAACCTGATCTTGAAATTCAGTTTCCTGAAAACGGAAATCATAGGTTTGTTATCACGCGTGGTTTCAGCTACAAGGGTTTTGATGTCCCTTATTTTTGCTATTTCCATGCAGTATTCGGTAAGTATGTACCCCAGTTCCTTTTTTTGCCATGAATCGGTAATGAGTACTGCATATTCCATGATCTCAACATCGGGATCGGCAATAAGTCTTCCAACGCCAATCAGCTTTTTCCTGCCTTCTTCTTCAACTTCTGCAACAATGGCAATTTCACGGTCATAATCAATAAAGCAGAACTGGGTAGCCACCTCATGTGAATCGTAATAAAAATCGTATCTGAAACGATGGTATATTGATTCCTTGGAACAACTTGCAAGAAGTTCCAGCCACATAGGTTCATCCTCAGGCTTAATTGGACGGAGAATTACAGGAGAGCCATCTTTTAGACTTACAGTTTGCATCAGGCTTTCAGGATATGGTCTTAAAATCAGGTGTGAGTATTCCTTCACCGGATGAGTCATCACTTCTTCATCAACAACAATACGGGCATCAAGTGCAATTACGTCAGTCGGGGTGACGATCAGCGGGTTAATATCCAGTTCCATTATTTCGGGATAATCAGCAGCCAGGTAAGACATGCGAATCAAAACTTCAATCAGTTTTTCAATATTTTTCCTGGGTGCTCCGCGGTAACCTTGAAGTAATGGGTATATCTGAAGTGATTCAAGCATCTGTTGAGCCAGGCTCTCATTTAAAGGCGGGAACTCAAGCCGTTTGTCCTTGAACAGTTCTGCACTGGTTCCTCCCATTCCTACAAGCATAACAGTTCCGAAGGAAGGATCTTTTTTTGTTCCCAGAATCAGCTCAACAGCATCTTTTGTATCCACCATTCTTTGTACAGTAACCCCTTCGATTTTTGCATCAGGTCTTTTTTCTGCGGCTGTTTTTACCATGTTCCTGAATGTAGCCCTCACCATTTCTTCATCCTTTATATTCAGAGCTACACCCCCAACATCCGATTTATGTGTGATATCTGGTGAATATATTTTCAATACCACGGGATAACCTTTTTTCTGTGCTATTTCCACTGCCATGTCCTCATTATATGCCGGAAAAGGATGGGTGGTGTCAATACCATAATCATTAACGAGCATTTTGGAATCATCCTCATTCAGTATTTTTGCCTTCGGGAATATCTCCTTCAGATACTTTTTCCTAAGTTCTGCCCGGTCGTACTGGAATGAAACAGGGACTTCCTTTGGGGTTTCAAACAACATCTCCAGGTTTTTGGCATAATGTGACAAGGTCATAAAGGCTCTGATAGCTTGTTCTGGTGTTGGATAATTTGATATACCTGCCCGGTTGAACACCTGAATTCCCTCCCGCATACTTGCTCCTCCCAGCCATCCGGCCATTATGGTTTTGGAAGTCTTATAAGCCATTTCTGCAATAGCCTCTGCCGTCTCTGTCGGCGCAGTCATCGCCTGCGGTGTCAGCAATACCAGGACTGCATCTACATGTTCATCCTCAAGTACAATCTCTGTAGCTTTTGCAAAACGTTCAGGAGTTGCATCCCCAAGAACATCCACAGGGTTCCCGTGCGACCAGTATTGTGGAAGGTAATCATTGAGTTTTTGCATGGTTTCATCAGAAAGCTGTACCAGCTTGCCACCCCAGGAAATAAGTGAGTCGGTAGCCATTACTCCCGGGCCGCCTGCATTGGTAACAATAGCTAACCTGTTCCCCCTGGGTATGCGTTTTCGTCCTACAAGGTCAGTAAAATCGAATATATTGCCAAAGTCGTAAACCCTTGCAAGCCCGGCACGGCGGAATACTGCATCATAAATGGAATCCTCCGATGCCATTGCTCCTGTATGTGAGGCAGCAGCTGCAGCTGATTCGGGGAACCGCCCTGATTTATATACAATAATGGGTTTTTCCCGGGAGAATGCACGGGCTGCCGACATAAATGTACGTGCATTGGCAAGCGATTCAACATACAATACAATGGATTTCGTTGAAGGATCCTGGCCAAAATAGTCGATCAGATCTCCAAAATTTACATCCATAGAGTTACCTATGGAAACGAAATAAGAAAATCCGATATGCGATTCATAAGCCCAGTCCAGAACTGAAGTACACAAAGCACCCGATTGTGAAATGAAAGCTACATGGCCCTTTTCAGGCATACCATTGGCGAAACTAACGTTCATGCTGAGGCCTGGAACCAAGATACCAAGGCAGTTTGGGCCGATAACCCTCATTTCAGGAAACTTTGCCTTCTCTGCCTTTACCTGCTCTTCCAGTGCTCTTCCTTCTGTTCCTGCTTCCTTGAACCCTGCCGACATAATGATGATGCCATGAATTCCAGCCTCCCCGCATTCCCTGACAAGCTGGGGAACTGTATGCGCTGCTGTCATGATAACTGCAAGGTCAGGTATCTTAGGCAGGCTTTTAACATCAGGGTAGCAGGGAATGCCAAATACAGCTTCACGTTTTGGATTTACCGGATAAACAACTCCGTTGTAACCGCCTCCTACCAGATTGCGCAGGGTAATGCCGCCTACACTGTTGGGATTATTTGAAACTCCTATCAGTGCAATTCGCTTTGGCTTGAAAATGCTGTCTAATTTCTTTATGGCCATGGTTATTTGATTTAAATTTTATCTCGTTCCTCCCAACTGTTAAAGATGAGTTAATCTGCCTATAAAAATCAGGAAAAAAAATCAGGTTCTAAAATTTTTCCTGACTCAGTTTAAACTTCCGAAGAATAATTACTGATCGTTATAATACAGGGAGTTATATGCATTATAGCCAAATTATCTTCTGATTTTATGTTTAAAAACAACATCTTCTAAACCTGTTTCACAACATAAAGTTGCCGTCTGTCATGAATCAGTCATGAAAAAACCCGGAAATATAATCTTCCGGGTTCGTATTGATATGAATCATTTTAATTTAGACATGGCTAACTTCAGGAGTTGCTGCAGGAATAACTGTAGCCTTCCGTTCAGCAGGATGAACAAGTGAGATTGTTAACACGGCCACAAAACAGAGTATTCCGCAAATTGTAAAGGCTAAAGGGAAATTATTCATGTCACCGAGCCTGCCTCCCATTACAGGTCCGAAAACCCCCCCAACAGCATAAGCCAGAAATACCCATCCATAATTTTGTCCTACATATTTTGTCCCGAAAGTATCGGCTGTAATGGTGGGAAAGAGCGCAAAATTTCCCCCGAAATTAAAGCCGATCAGGATAGCAAAAAGATATAGTGTAAAAATATTCCCTGCCATCCACTGAAATAAAATAACAAATATCCCCTGGCTGGCCATCATAATAATAATGGCTTTTTTCCTTCCGATTTTATCGCTGAGCATTCCCCAGAGAATTCTTCCCAGTCCGTTAAACAGTGCAAAGAATACAGCCATTGCCATTGTTGCTGCAGCACCGGCGGCTTCTGGTGTTATCCCCGACCTGCTGAGAGCTTCCTGCGGCCATAGCCTCATAAGACCTATACTCATCAGTCCGGCTGCTGCACTGAAAGTGAATGTGAGCAGAATCAGGTAATATTGTGGGGTTTGCATCATCTCTCTGCTTGAAAAATTAAGTGTTCCAGCAGAAGTAGAACTGGAGGCTGCAGGAGGTGTCCATCCTTTTGGTATCCATCCTTCAGGCGGAAAAACCATCCAGATACTGCCTATGGATACAAGTACAAGGTAAGCCACACCATAGATGATAAATGTATTTGAGATTCCTGCCCTGGCAAGTAATTCTCCACCTCCGAATGGTCCCAGCCTGTCGGCAATTGCCATCCACAGGGTAGCCCCAAAACCAAATCCAGCGACGGCAAGCCCTGTAATCATTCCCTTTCTGTCAGGAAACCAGCGCATTCCCACTGCAATGGGGACAACATAGCCGAGCCCAATGCCTGAACCGCCTAATATCCCAATAAACAATAGGGTGGTAATGAAATTTTCAGCACCGAAAATTCCGGAGAATATATATCCCAGTCCTAAAATAATGCCTCCTGCAAACGCAAGTTTCCGGGGGCCTGTTGCAGGCATCAGCCGGCCAGCGATGACCATAACAATAGCAAATGAAGTAAGTCCTGCAGAAAACACCAGTTGTGTCTGAGTCCTTGTCCAGCCGGCTTCAACAAGCAGCCTTGTGTAAACCGACCATGCATAGATAGCACCGAGTGCCAGCTGAATAAGGATTGCACCCAGCACTACGAGATTCCGGTTAAATTTTTTTTGGTTTTTCATCCTTGAAGAATTTGTTTTTTAAGGTTCGGACGGAATTCGCATGATCTTTATCATCTGATGCTGTGTTGGCGAATCATGCCCGATACAATATTGGTTTTTTATAAGAAATGAAAAAAAAGACATCTTTACACTGAAGATGTCTTTTTTTTTAAACAGATCATCGTTTTACTTCAACTTTTGCCCCGTTTATAATTTCTTCCACAACTCCCGGGTCGAGCAGGGTGGAAGTGTCACCAAGATTGGTGGCATCTCCTTCCCCAATCTTTCGTAGTATGCGCCGCATAATTTTTCCTGACCGTGTTTTTGGCAAGCCACTAACTATTTGTATCTTATCAGGTTTGGCAATGGGGCCTATAAATTTGTTCACAGTTGCCCTGATTTCGTCTTCTATCGTTCTCATTTCTTTGTCGGAAAGGTCCTCGCAGATCACGTAAGCATAAATTCCCGAACCTTTGATTTCATGGGGATAACCAACAACAGCCGATTCTATCACCTTGGGATGCTGATTGATTGCGTCTTCTACTTCAGCCGTCCCTATTCTGTGCCCCGAAACGTTGATGACATCATCGATTCTGCCAATGATTCTGTAATAACCTTCTTCATCCCTTTTGGCGCCGTCACCTGTTAGGTATAACCGCCTGTATGCCGAAAAATAGGTCATAAAGCATCGCTGATGGTCGCGATAGGTCGTTCTGAGCATACCCGGCCATGGAAACTTAATGCAAAGAATACCTTCCACGCTGTTTCCCTTTAGCTCATTTCCTTCAGGATCAACCAGTATAGGTTGAATTCCCGGCAGGGGCAGGGTTGCAAGGGAAGGTTTGGTGGGTGTGATTCCTGCCAGAGGTGATATCATAATACCCCCGGTTTCAGTCTGCCACCATGTATCTACAATGGGGCAGCATGATTTGCCTACCATGTCATGGTACCATCGCCAGGCTTCTTCGTTTATGGGCTCTCCAACAGTTCCCAGAACTTTCAGAGAACCCAGATCATGTTTCTGAACCCATTCGTCACCCTGGGCCATCAATGCCCTGATGGCTGTAGGAGCTGTGTAGAAGTGTGTTACCTTGTATTTGTTGACAACCTCCCAGAACCTGCCCGCATCGGGCCATGTAGGTACGCCTTCGAACATAATGGATGTTGCACCGGCCAGCAGAGGTCCGTATACAATATATGAATGCCCTGTAACCCAGCCTATATCTGCAGTGCACCAATAGGTATCACCATCGCTGTACTGGAATACATTTTTAAACGTGTATTCGACATAGACCATGTACCCTGCAGTGGTATGTACCACTCCTTTGGGCTTTCCTGTGGAGCCTGAAGTATATAAAATAAAAAGCATGTCCTCAGCATCCATTACCTCTGCCTTATGCTCTGTGGCAACACCATCGATGGCATCGTGCCACCAGATGTCGCGGTCAGTAACCCATCTGATCTCTTCTTCTGTGCGTTTTAAGACAATGGATGTTTTAACTGTCGGACATTTTTCAAGGGCTTCATCCACAATAGATTTCAGCGGTATGGATTTATTTCCCCTGTATCCGCCATCGGAGGTTATAATCACTTTGGCCTCTGCATCAATGATGCGGTCGGCAAGGGCAGAGGCTGAAAAACCAGCAAAAATAATGGAATGTATGGCCCCAACCCGGGCACAGGCAAGCATTGCGATAGCCAGTTCGGGTACCATGGGCAGGTAGATAGCCACACGGTCTCCTTTTTCAACGCCCAGCTTTTTTAAAGCATTTGCAAACTGACACACTTTTTCGTACAACTGACCATAGGTTAATCTGATTTCAGGCTCCTTCGGATCGTTTGGTTCCCAGATAATGGCAACCTGATCCTTGCGCATGAACATGTTCCGTTCAAATATATTCTCCGTAATGTTCAGCTTGCCGTTAACAAACCATTCCACATCGGGAGCGCCTTCCCCTTCAAACTTCCACTTCAGCACCTGATCCCACTTTTTGTGCCAGTAGTAGTTATCGGCAATATCTGCCCAAAAACCTTCAGGGTCGGCAACGCTCTCACGATATTTCTCAAAATACTCCGCAAGACTTGTGATCTTTTTAACCATAGCTCAGATTTTAAAAAGTTTTATAAGTTAAAATACAACTCACTACCTGGCTCTCTCACGAAAGCCAACTTTATAACACTCCTGATGAACGCTTTTTTCCAGTTGAATACCGGTCAAAATGGTCCGCATTTATGTTTGTTTCAAATAAACTTTTAAACTTTAGAAACTGAATCATGTATGGCTGATCATATGAACTCACAAATAGTTTGTTGTATTTCTTTTTTATCTCTATATCTAATCGCTTGTAAATTACATAAAAAAACTATTTTACAAAAGAAATCGCCTTATTTTTTCTGGCACCTGAATCCCCATTAAAAAAAGCTTTTTTCAGAAGATAATTTTACCATCCATTTAACTATATTCATGGGATTATTGCTAAAGTTGTTATAGAAAATAAATGTGTATGAATGGGCTTGTATTGAATTGCGGGAGTTCTTCTTTAAAATTTCAGCTATTTCTAATGCCTGAAGAAGTTCTCATTATGGGCTGCAAAGCCGAAAAAATTCCGGTCGGAGATACTTCCTTTGTTTTTAAAGCTCCAAAAAGAGAATGGGATCAAAACAGCAATGGGAAAATCTTATTCATGATCAGCGTCTGTTAAAATATGCAGATCCGTTGAATCTCTTTAAAACATCTTTTTTACTGAGAAATGTTACCATATAACAGGAATGATTGTTCTAATTTCGTAGAAAAAATAAACCTATGGAAATCCGGAATTTTAAAGATCTGCTTGAAGCTGTTAAAAACCGTCCTGGAAAAAGGCTTATAACTGTTAACGGTGTTGATGCCAATACCCTGGGAGCTTTGAATGATGCTGTTGAACTTGGTCTGGTGACACCATTACTGACAGGCGACAGGGGAAAGATTTCCGAAACCTGCAGTGAATTGAACATTGATATATGCAAATATGACATCATCCATACAAATTCAGAACGTGAAGCGGCTGAAAAGGCAGTGGAACTGATACATGAAGGAAAAGCCGACCTGATCATGAAAGGCATGGTATCAACAGATAAATTCATGAAGGTCTTGCTGAAAAAGGAATATGCCCTGGTGCCTTCCAGAAGCATGTTAAGCCATGTGGCCATTATGGAAAATCAAAATTACCACAAAATGCTTGTATTCTCCGATGCCGGCGTCATTCCCTACCCTGACCTGAAGCAGAAAATCCTGATGACTGAATTCCTGATTAAAACTTCAAAGGCATTGGGCATAGATCAACCTAAAATTGCCGTAATTGCCCCTACCGAACAGATAATTATTTCCATCCAGTCATGCATGGACGGCGCAACCATAGCCAAAATGTCGGAACACGGTCAGATAGAGGGCGGACTGGTTGACGGGCCTATGGCTTTGGATGTAGCTATCAGCCGTGAGTCGGCAGCCATTAAAGGTTTTAAATCTCCGGTGGCCGGTGATGCCGATTGCCTGTTGTTCCCAAATATAGATGCAGCAAATGTTTTTTATAAAACCAATTCAAAGCTGTGTCGTGCCCAGATGGCAGGAATTATTGTGGGAGCCAAAGTGCCGGCAATCGTTTCATCACGGGGCGACAGTGAAAAAACTAAACTGAACTCAATAGCCCTTGCTTCACTAATCAGTTAATCAATTATTTCCTTTATGCACAGAATCCTTGCCATTAACCCAGGTTCAACTTCAACCAAATTTGCTGTTTATTTCGACAGGGAGTGCGTGCTGAATAAAACTATCCGTCATTCGATGGACGAATTGTTGAGATATAAAAATGTAACCGACCAGTTTGATTTTAGAAAGGGGCTGATTATAGATTCTTTAATTGATGAGGGAATTGAGGTTGATTCTATAAAAATTATAATAGGACGCGGTGGACTTACCTATCCCCTGGAATCCGGTGTATACCGGGTAAATCATTTAATGCTTAAACACGTTAGGGAAGGGGTGCTCGGGCAGCATGCCAGTAACCTTGGGCCACTTCTTGCCGATTATATAGCTTTACAGATTCCTGGAGCACAAGCTTATGTTGCCGATCCGGTTGTTACGGATGAACTTTGTGACGTGGCAAGGATTGCTGGCCATCCGGGTTTCCAGCGGCATTCCATTTTCCATGCCCTGAACCAAAAAGCAACAGCAAGGATGCATGCTGAAAGATCAGGGAAAATGTATGAAGAAATGAACCTGATCGTTGTCCATTTAGGTGGCGGGATTTCGGTTGGGGCCCATAAGAATGGCAGGGTTATCGACGTCAATAATGCTTTCGACGGTGAAGGCCCGTTCAGCCCCGAACGTTCGGGAACGCTTCCTGTGGGGCAGCTTATCGGAATCTGCTTCAGCCGGAAATATTCAGAAGACCAGGTACGGCGAATGGTAGTAGGCGAGGGGGGATATGTAGGTTATCTTGGAACAAACAATGCCATGGAGGTAGAGAAGATGGCAGCATCGGGTGATGAAAAAGCACAGCTCATACAAAATGCCCTTATTTACCAGGTGTCTAAAATGATTGGCGAAATGGCTGTTGTTCTGGAAGGAAACATCGACGGCATCCTCCTGACCGGAGGTATTGCTTTCAGTGAAAACCTCACAGCCCGGATAACCAAAAAAGTAAAATTCCTGGCTCAGGTATTTGTCTACCCCGGCGAAGATGAACTGCAGGCACTCGCTATGAACGCACTGCTGGTAGCTAAAAACGAAATCCCGGTGAAGGAGTATGTTTATTAGAAGAGTAGGAACTTTCCAATCCTGTTGTTCAGCTATAAAATCAATAATCACAAATAATTTGAGAGACTGGACGCAAGATCCTGAGACACCTGGTCTATAGGGCAGGCAGGCAACTATAAAGACTATAATCCTGCTGGAACAATGTGAATAGTTACATGATAATCTTGTCTTGTGTCTCGTATGTTTTAGGCATTCAAAAGCAGCCTTATTTTGTAGATCACGACCCCTCCCATCCTCCCCGAAGTGGAGGTGCAAGACGCTCTTTTGCAACATCCTGCCAAACCAGCAGCGGCCTGAAGTCCCCCTTCGGGGGATTTAAGGAGTCATACTTATTTTATTTTCCATATTATTTTTAATAAGTGTACGGTTAAATATTTGAGATGTCTCCCTTTGGTTGAAATGATGGTGTTTTCAGAGCTTTTGCATTGAGAGGGGGGGGGTTGGGGGGGGGGG
>JAEYNZ010000119.1 GCA_023412195.1 Bacteroidota bacterium | reverse complement strand
CAATGCCAAAATAAAAGCTTTCAGAGCTGCTTTAAGAGGAGTGTGCGATACTACATTCTTCCTGTTTAGATTAATGAAAATTTATGCTTGAAATAATTTTACTCCACCTGAAAAGTGAAGTGATCCGGAATAGTGGAAATGAAATTCATGTATTTTGAGCAAAACAAAAAGCACTTAATTCATTAAGTGCTTTTTGTTTAAAGTGCCCAGAACAGGACGACACAATAACAAAAAGAAATTGGAGTTTATTAGGTTTTATTGCCCTTGTAGCAAGGTTTTTATAAATTCAGTTTTGTATATTTTGAATATTTTTAAGTAAAAAGTTCCCTAATTCGTTCCCTAATATTATATTTGAAATACTGAATTTTAAAGGTAAAGGTATGTTCTACATTAAAGATGCAAAAAAAACCGTTTCAGCCATTGAGGCTATTGTATCAATTTCTGGTAAAAAATTTAAATATGCCACCGGGATAAGTGTTGAATCAAAATTTTGGATCAGCGATTCACACCGAGCCAAATATTCTAAATTATATCCTGATGGAAAGGACATAAATAAAAAGCTGGAAGAATTAAGCGAACACATAAACGATATAGTAAAGTTTTATCGTTTTAAACAGGCCCCAACGCCGTCAGAATTTCGCCAAAGGGTAAAAGATAAGGAAGAGGGCGTAACAGGCGAAAAAATTCAACTGAGGGCATATATTGAAGCCTATATTAAAACCAGGGGATATAAATATGAGACTCAAAAAAAATATATCACCACTATCAATAAAGTTGCAGAATATGAAAAGAATTACAAAAAGATAGTTTATTTACAAGATATAGATTATAATTTTTATAACCATTTTCGCACCTGGTTCTATTCACTTATTAATCCCAAAACAGAACGGCCATATTCAAAAAACTATTTCGGTAGTGTTGTAAAAGTTTTCAAAAAGGTATTGACACATGCTAACGAAAGCGGCCACCATATAACCAATGCACACAAACATAGCCAATTTATAATTGAGGCAGAACCAGCAGAAACCATTTACTTAAGAACTGATGAGTTACTGAAAATTCACCGTTTAAATATTACGCCTGAAAGTGTGGTAAAAATTTACCCTAAAATTAGAACTCAAAATTTAGCGCGAAAAATTAAAGGTTTAGAAAACGCCCGTTCCCGTTTTCTGATTGGTGCATTTACCGGATTGCGTGTTTCTGATTTCAATAATTTGGTTGAAACTGATTTTTCCGGAAATTTTATAAAAGTTACTACACAGAAAACATTAAAACCGGTAGTTATACCAATTCACCCTGTAATTAGAGAAATAATTGGAAATGGGTTCAAAATAAACCAGCGAATTAGTGAACAAAAAATCAATGACCATATTAAAGAAGTCTGCCAGTTGGCTGAAATAAATACGCCGGTAACAGTTACCCGAACACATGCCGGGAGATCAATAAAAAGCACGTTGCCAAAATATCAGCTTGTTTCCACTCATACGGCCCGCCGTTCAGCAGCAACCAATATGTACAAAGCTGGTATTCCTGCTATTTCGATCATGAAAATTACAGGACATACTACGGAAAAATCATTTATGAAATACATAAAGATATCCCTTGAAGAAAATGCCGAAATGTTGGCAGATCATCCTTTTTTTGCTGGTTAATACTCCAACCCCCAATAAGTTATTAACAGGGGTAAAAATGGAATATTTCAAAGTAGATACATTCCTGTAAAACATAAAATTCATTTCACCTTAATATTTCTGAAAAATAGTAAGGTGATTTTTTTTTGAATCGTTAAAGAAATACAACAATGTTGTATTGCCGGGGGAATCAAATTGAATTTATTTTGGGTGTAATAATTAATATTAAATACATGGAAAATAAAACGCGATTGGTATCTACCACCGAATTAATGAGAATCCTGGATGTAAAAAGCTACAACACCATTCAAAGGTTCCAGGATGCTGGAATTATCTCGCCTGTTAAGATCGGAAGAAATAAAAAATGGGACATTCAAAGTTGTCTTAATACTCTGAAAAATGGGAAAAAATAAAACCGTAACCGTAAGCTTGGACATGAAAAAAGGGTTTTTCATAAGTCCAGTAAAGAAAACTGATGAACGCCCTGTAACCTTTTCGGGAAGTTTTCAGGATGCTAAAAAATATTCTTTTCTGATGAACAAACAATTTGAATCTTAAAGTTATGGCAAAGGATCCGGCATTTTTATTTTATGCAAACGATTGGATAGGGGGAACCCTGGGAATGACCTTTGAGGAAAAAGGGGCATATATAGAATTATTAATGCTTCAGTTTAACAGAGGTCATATGACCTCACATATGATAGGTCATGTGTTAGGTCATAATAGTGGTCAACTTTGGGACACGTTAAAGGTCAAATTCATTCAGGATGAAAATGGACTTTATTACAATAAGCGTTTAGAAGAGGAAAAATTTAAAAGGCAAATTTATTCTGAAAGCCGCAAAAACAATGTGAAGGGGATTAATCAACATACTAAAAAAAATGAAAAATCCAATACACATATAAGTGGTCATATGACCTCACATATGATAGGTCATATGGAAAATGAAAATGAAAATGAAAATGATATTGAAATTCTTAAAGGGGGTGTGGGGGAAAAAATTTTAACACAAGTGAAAGAATTGATGGAATATTTTGGATTCACAGAAATGAGGAATCCTGATAAGATGAAACAAGCTTATACATTTCTTCGGATTCTGGAAACTGATAAACGCCTCGATTTTTTCATTGAGCAATTTGCCGCCTATAAAAAGTACAAGGAAAAGAGCAGCGAGATTAAACATTCTTTTGCCGGGTACCTGGGAAGTATTGATGAAAGGTATCTTAATGGGGGATGGAACGCGCGGAACTGGATCGCCGAGAAATCAAAACTAAACGGAACCCCTGGTGGTATTATGAAACCAAACTATGCATTAGTTGGATTAATAACTGATGAAATGAAAAAAGATATATTTAAAGATGCTTGGAAAGATGATGTCAATCAATAAGAATGATTTTGTTGAGTTACTGCCCTCTAAAATGAGTATTGCCAGGCTATTTACAGAACAAATATCACTCATGGCAAAATACCAACATTCAATAACCCATGAGCAGGTTTATGAGGAGATTGAAAACGCCCATATACGTATATTTGGGAGAAACATGGATTTTAGTAGTTATGATTCATTCAGGAAATATCTGACCGCCCACCGTAAAGATATATTCAGAAAACCATAAAAAACGCTTGAAAATGGTTCGATTTTAATAAAATAAAATTCAATGGTTATTTTCCAACTTAAAATATAAACATAAAGAATTTAGATAAAAGTTAGGCCATGAACCCCCATAACCATACATCTACCTATAAAAATTTTCGCGCGGCAAAAGATCATAAAATATTCACGTTCAGAAAAATATACGCAGGGGGGATAGGGGGGTATAATCTCTTTTGCGAAAAGTTTCAAGACCACACCACAACAAAATTCTGCCTCGTGCAAAATTGGAAGGGGGGGTATTAAATTACTTTCTGAAGTTTTACACAAATGGAAATTTTTTCCAGTAGATTTTAAACAAATCCCCCAACCTTTGTAGAAGAAAAAAAAAAGATATGCAAAACCGACAGATTATTACAACGAATCATATCCGTAAAATTGAAGACCGGACGATGGAGTTTATTATCTCAGACGGCTCCGTTGATTCGCATGGCTCTATTCTTAACCCTGGGGGATGGGATTTAAGCAGATTCGAGAAAAACGGCATATTCGGGTATCAACACAACGTGGGAGGCGCAACAGATCCAGATTACATTCTTGGTGCCGCTCGTGCTTATGTTGAAAATGATAAGCTTATTGGTATTGCAACCTTTGAAACCGAAGATGTAAACCCCCTGGCTGAAAAGATATTCAAAAAGGTAAAGGCCGGAACCCTTAAGGCTGTATCAGTTGGCTTTATTCCTAAAAAATCCCACCGGGAAAACGATGTTATAGTTTACGATGAAATGGAGTTGATAGAATTTTCAATCGTAAATGTGCCCTCAAACCCGAACGCCGTAAAACGCTCAATAAGTGAAACCAGAAAAAGATATAATAATATTTTAAATTATTTGTAAAAATGAAAAATTCAGACTCATTAAAACAAACTCGCTACGCCCTTATGGGTGAATTGAAGGATTTGCCAACCTCCGGACTGGAAAGCCGGGAGATTGAAACAAAAGAAAACGAATTGTCCACAAAAATTCATGAATTAAGCGGACAAATTTTGGCTGCCGAAAAAGCCGAAAAAGAAGCCATTGAAAGGGCCATTAGAAGCGGCGTTAAAATCAGTAATACTGAAAAAGACCTCAACCGTTACAGCTTTACCCGCGCCATTCGTGTGGCTTTGGGAATTGATAGGGGCGGCATTGAAGAAGAAATGAACCAGGAGGCCCGCCGTGAAATGTCATCTATCTCGCAAAGTCTTCGCGGATTCGGAATACCATCCATAGTGTTAAACAGAGCATCCAGCGGTCAGAATTTTACAACTCCCGGGGATGGTGGTTATTTGGTTGGATCAGGTGGTGTTAAATTTTATTCGGCCCTACGCGATAGATTAACGCTCCTTAAACTGGGTGCCACATTTTTAACCGGATTACAGGGACCTTTACCGCTTGTAGGTGGTGGAACTTTTACCGCAGCCTGGGCCGCCGAAGGAGTCGAAATTCAAAAAACTAAGGCTGCATTTGCAGACCGTGGAACCTTAACGCCCAAACGTTTAGGATCTTTGGGCGCAATCAGTAAAGAACTCATATATTCAACCTCTGAAGACGTGGAAAGGATCATTGTTAACGAACTTGCTGATTCAATCGCCCAGGCCCTCGAGGCCGCAGCAATCAATGGTTCAGGCGATGGCGCAGAACCTACCGGCATACTCAATACTTCGGGTATCGGGGCAGTAGCTGGTGGAACAAATGGTCTGGCTCCCAGTTGGGCCAATGTCGTTGCACTCGAAAGTGCCGTTTCGGCTGCCAATGGGCACGGGATGAAGATGGGTTACCTCACAAATTCAAAAGTCATAGGCCAATTAAAAACTATCGTAAAGGCACAGGCCGAAGGCTATATTATGGAAAATAACACCTTGAACGGATATCCATGTTTTGACACAAATGCAGTGCCCGCAGACCTTGACAAAGGTAGTTCAACAGGTATTTGTTCTGCTCTCATCTTTGGAGCCTGGGAACATTTGATTATTGGCCAGTGGGGAGGCCTGGATTTAATCGTGGATCCGTACAGCCGGAAAGCTTTTGGCGAAATTGAACTGGCAACAAACCAGTTTATGGACCTTGGACTTTCAAATCCTGCACGTTTCGCTGCCATGAAAGATGTATTAGCTTAATTTTTATCATCATGGCAGATAAAAAATTAGAAACAGTATGGGAAAATGGTACCCATTGGACCGTAAAGCTGCCAGTTGATGGACATGAGTTGGTAGTACAGATAGATAAGTTGAACTTTAATCTTTCGATACCATATTTTGAGTTTATGAATGTGGCATCAATCGTAAAATTAATTGTTCAACTTTATAAGGATAACCCTAAAAACCCGATTGTACTTGAATTTTTAAAATTCTTGAATCAACCGGAGAATAAAGAAGAACTTCAAAATTTTCAGACGGTATTTAGACAGTTTCATATTTCGTAGTTAGTTAGTTAGGTTTGATTGATTTGAAAACCCCCACTTTTTGTGGGGGTTTTTTGTAAAATAATTAAAGGTTACATCTATGAACCTATTCAAAAGAAAAAAACCACAACAGGCACCAATAAATTATAAGGATGCCGCCACAATCACAGAACCCGGAAAACAGGCACCAACAAATTTTAAGGATGCCATACTACCAGAACCCGGCATAATGGTAAACGGTGAAATAATCATTCCTGCACACAATGATTTTGTTTTAAGTCAGGTTGTTTGGGAAATGCAAAATAAAACTATTCCACCAGGAGCCAAAGAAACTAATATTCACCTAACTAACTTTTATGTATTCCATTCATTAAAAGAAGGTGCCAGGATGCAGGGCAAAACGTTTTTATATGATCCGTTAACCCTATTTTTTTTAATTGATTTTGAAGATTACGGCCTGATAGTTTTGGGAGCCGCCAAACATTTTGGGTTAGATAGTGAAAAGTTATATGGTTCAGAAAAATTCAGAAAACTCCTAAATTAATATTCATGAGTGAAGTTATTACAAACATGAAGGTCCGCTTTGGGGCCGACACGAAAAACTTTAAAAAAGGCCTCGATGAAGGGAAGGGAGCCACGAAACAATTTAAACAGGATGCTGGTTCAGCGTTTAATGATTTTGCCGCCGCTTTTGGTGTAAACATGAAGCAAATAAATGATGGCTTTGAAAAGATGAAATTATCATTAACCGGATTAACAGGAGGATTTAAGACCACCGCCGCCGGGAGTAATATTTTCACCCGCGCCCTGGGAATAATGAAAGCCGCCATTATTTCCACCGGAATTGGTGCGCTGGTTGTTGCCCTGGGTTCACTTGTATCATATTTCACAAAAACACAAGAGGGGGCCGATTTTGTGAGCCGCACAATGAAGGCCATTGGAGCAGTTACAAATGTTTTAGTGGACCGTTTTTCAGCATTGGGTAAAATGATTTTTGAGGCATTTTCAAACCCCAAACAGGCCATATCTGATTTGTGGGAAGCTATCAAAATTAATATTGTCAATAGGTTTACCGGATTAATTGATTTATTTCAGGCTGTCGGAAATGGGTTAGAATCTCTTTGGAAAAGGGATATGGCAGGATTGAAAAATGCCGCCGCCGAAGCTGGAACCGCTTTAATACAGCTTGGAACCGGATTAGATGAATCTCAACAGAAAAAAATTGCCAATGGTGTAAAAGGTATAGCAAAAGAAATTAAAGAGGAAACAAAGGCCGCTATTGATCTGGAGAAGGCCCGGCAGGCATTGGAAAAACGCGAAATAGCTTTTATAGAAACTGAATCCAGGTTAAGAAAAGAAATTGCCGCCTTGCGCCTGGAAGAAAAGGACCATACAAAAGATGCTGAAACACGTTTGGCAGCAAACCGCCGCGCCAATGAATTGGTAATGGAGTTGGAAAAACAACGTTCTTCAATTCAGGCTGAACGGATCAGGATAACGCAACAGGAAATTGAGTTGTCGGAATCCATGAATAAAGATTACCGCGCCCTGGCAGAAGAAAAGGCAAAACTTAACAATATTGAAACACAAAGTTTAGAACTTCAACGTTCACTTGCTGAAGGAGCCAAAACCCTAACAAAAGAAATTGAAGCACAGGCCGAAGCTGTCAGAAAATTAAGCCAGGAACAAACTAAAATGTTTAAACCTCTTAAGGGGTTTGATATGGAGTTACCTCAATTAAAAATTCCTGAACTTGAAACTGAAAAATTATTTGCCAAACTTCAAAGCGATTTAGGACAAAGTAAATCAGTTATTGTTGATTTTGCCCAAGTTTTTAATGATTCATTTGGTAATATGGCTTTGGGGTTTGCTGATAGTATGGCAAATATGTTGGCCGGAACCGGTGATGTAAAATCCTTTGGCGATGCTGTTAAATCAGCTTTTGGAACAATGGCAGTTGAGGCAGGCCGAATTATTGTTAGTGCCGGGTTCGCATTTTTCGCCATTGGGGAGGCTCTTAAGAAAGCATTAAAAACACCCGCAGCCGCTTTGGCAGCCGTTGCCGCTGGGGTTGCTCTTATGGCTGTTGGTAAGGCAGCACAAGCCAGCTTAAGTAATATAGGAAGTGGCGGAGGAGGGGGTTCTATTGCGTCAAATTCTTTTGTTTTTGATGGCAGGGGTTCAGGTTCTGAATTTGGACGAATTGGACCGTCAGTGAGTAATGCTAACCCTTTAACTGTACAGGTTGTTGGAACTTTCAGACAACAGGGTTCTGATTTAGTGGCTGTCATAAATGAAACTGCCAAAAGAAAATCCTACACTGGTTAGAATTACCACTAAAGCAATTTGCTTTATATTACAGTTATTAACTTAACTTGTTGATAATGTTAATATTAAGTTAATTCTTTTGTTGTTTGTTTAAAAAAATCTTTTTACTTTGGCCCTTGCAAAACATAAAAGATCGTCAACATGAACCTGAAATTAAACTGGATTACGTCCTACCTGGATTTATTGAAGTATTTCTCCATTTTAAAAATTTCTAAAGGTCTTCATTTCCCAGAACTTAACTGTTTATGAGATGAATAAACCTAACCAAAACTTTCAAATTTCCGGAGGAGCTAATAACATTCAAGCGGGCCGCGATATTTTATATAATCCTGTTATCAATGTTATAAACGTTAGTTACTCTGATGTAAAGACCTTTGAGAAGGTATTAAAATCTATTCCACCGGAGAACTTTATAAATGATATTCTTTTGCCCTGGGTAGAGAATCATCCTGAAGTTAAAATAGATTATTTGGCAGCCTTAGAAGGGATTATGCATAAACAATAAGGGCCGACTCAATAGCCAGCCCTATTTTTTGCAAAACATAAAGATTGTCGTTCTCTCTTTATATTCATATAAAGTTACTGCAAATTTTTGTGATTCTCATTCCTTTTTTTGTGATTATTGTTGTTCACAAATTACAGAAGTTCCCTTTTTCGTTCCCCTGTAAAAACTGAAAGCCTTATTAAATAAGGCTTTCAGAGGGTTATTAGTGCCCAGAACAGGACTCGAACCTGCACATCCAAGCGGATACTAGTCCCTGAAACTAGCGCGTCTACCAATTCCGCCATCTGGGCATTCCCTGAAAGCAGTTACCTGCTTAAATTCGAGGTGCAAATATATAAAAATTCGTTACCGTCGATGTAGAAATATCAACTTTTTTTTACTGCATCCTGATCTGATCTCCTACCGTATGTTTCTCGCAATACCTGCATCTTAATGCTATTGGTGATGTATCAACAACTTTGAACCTGGTCGTGATCTTTTCATTGTTTGTAATACATTTGGGATTGAAACATTGCACTATACCTGTTATTTCATCAGGAATTGTCACCACTTTCTTTTCCACAACTTCATAATCCCGAATGATGTTCAATTTTGCATTAGGTGCTACCAAAGCAATTTTGTTTATTTCATCATCCTGAAAAAACTTGTCTGTTACTTTGATGATGGCTTTACTGCCCAATTTATCGCTCTCAAGGTTAGTTCCAAATGTTATCTGGTTTTCGATATTGTCGAGCCTTAGTATATTTATTACTTTAAAGAGATATTGTGCAGGAATGTGGTCAATAACAGTTCCATCCTTTATGGCACTAACTTTCAGTTTGAGTTTCTTTTTATCATTCATGGCTTTATTTATTTGAGGTTCATAATATCTGCGATGATGGCCTCACGTGTAAAGACACCATTTAGTGCCTGGGTAAAATAGTACGCTTTTTCATTTTTATCGACATCGGTACTGATCTCATTGACCCTGGGCAGCGGATGGAGTATTTTAAGATTTGGTTTGGTTTTAGCCAGCATTGCATTATGAAGTATATAAACATTCTTTACCTGTTCGTATTCTATAGGATCGGAAAACCGTTCTTTTTGTACTCTTGTCATATAGATGATGTCAGCTTCTGAGATGATATCTGTGAACTCCCGGTGTTCGAAATACTTTATTCCCTTATCCCGGAGAAACATTTTATATTCATTTGGCATCTGAAGTTCAGGTGGAGCTATAAAATTGAAGATCGGATTCTCAAACTCTGACATGGCCATGAGCAGGGAGTGAACGGTCCGGCCATATTTCAAGTCACCAACCATGAAAATGTTTAGATTATCAAGTGTCCCCTGAGTTTTTAAAATGGAATATAAATCAAGCAGTGTCTGGGTAGGGTGCTGGTTGGCACCATCACCTGCATTAATTACAGGCACCGGAGATATTTCAGCAGCATAGCGTGCTGCTCCTTCAAGAGGATGCCGCATAACAATAAGGTCGGCATAGTTGCTTACCATTCTGATCGTATCATGAAGGGTTTCCCCTTTTGATGTACTGGAGCTGCCAGGATCGGCGATGCCAATGATCCGGCCTCCAAGCCGGCTGATTGCAGTTTCAAAGCTAAGTCTTGTTCGGGTAGATGGTTCAAAAAACAATGAAGCAACCACTTTTCCCTGAAGCAGGTCCTGGTTCGGATTGACTTCAAATTCCGCAGCCAGCTTTAGGATCTTCAGGTAGTCTTTTTTTGAGTAATCGGTGATGGATATTAAATCTCTTTTCATATTGAGTGAATAATTTACTGTATATTATATTCATTTTCAGGCGGCAGTTTATTATAAAGATCAGGAATTTTACAACAAAAAAAAGCCAGTATTTTAACAATTTCAAATACTGGCCCTTTATAACCGGAAATAGCATTCCAATTTTTATCCTTCAATGTACGGCTGAATAAATCTGATATTCGCCGGATACAACGTTGGGAAGAAAAAATTTTTTCAGTCTGGCATTCCGATCTGCCAAAATGGTATAGCGAATAGATCAAATGACGTTGCATCATGTATCAAAAATAACTGCTTCGGAGAATATTAATAGCAAGTGGAGCTGTTTTTTTTTACCTACTTATTAACATGCAAAATCTAATTTTATAGGATTTGTATTTCAACAGGATACATCTGGTTGAAGAAATTGAAAATGCGGGCAGATTCTGATTTTCTGACAGTAAAATCAAGCTGGCAATCAACTTCAAAAACAGTTTCTACTACTGAAAGGTTTTCCTGTTTTACAACCTGCATTACATCATTTAATTCCTTGTAGGTAAATTTTAATCTGTATCTTATTTCAATGATATTTGTAATGATCTCTGCATTATTGAGTGCATCTGCAGATGCACTGCGATAAGCATTGATCAATCCTCCTGTGCCCAATAGGACACCGCCAAAATACCTTACCACAATAAGCAAAACATTGGTTACATCAAATGAAATTAACTGGCCAAGGATTGGTTTACCTGCTGTGGAAGATGGTTCTCCTCCATCATGCATGCGGAATACCGGGTTCTCAGTGCCCAGCCGCCATGCATAACAAAGATGCCGGGCACTGTGATGTTCTTTCCTTACCTGAACCAGGAGTTCTTTTATTTCAGTTTCTGCAGTAACAGGGAATGCAAAGGCTATAAACTTGCTTCCTTTATCCTTGAATAAACCTTCACTTTTTGCTGAAATAGTTTTATAAGTATCCATTATATCAATATATACATGCTTATAAAAGCCAAAATGAATCCTGCCAGGTTCACCCGGTTCATCTGCTCTCTGAAAATAAAATGTCCTGCAGCAGCTGATAGTGCAACAATCAGGAGATTGTTTATAGTAAATATTAAAGAACTGCCAAGACCGCTTTTATTCAGGGCATTGATAAAAAAATACAGTGAACCAAAATTAACCATTCCAAGTAAAATCCCCAACAGAAAAGTGGACGTGGTAAGTTTTGACAGCATGTGTCCCGGTCTGGTGAATAACAACACCGTTCCACAGATAAATGATACCAAAAAAACAATGGTTGAAAACGACCCGGTATCGATTGCTGATAACTGTGTTGCCTGTATATATTTGAAAAAAGAATCAGTAAAACCGCTACCTATAAAGATTACAAGAGGCAGAATTATTGCCGGCATCTTAACTTTTTTAAGATCTTTTTTATAAAGGGTTGCTATAACAGCCGCGATAGCTGTCGCAAGTCCAATGTATTTATAGGCAGTAACTGTCTCATTGAACCATATCAGTGAAAAGAAGACAGGAAAAACGAGTGACAGTTTGTTTGCAAGGGTTGTAACTGTTATTCCGGCTTTTTGTGAGGACAGTCCAATTAGATAAAACATTGCAATAAATAAAATACCCAGGCAAACTGCAAAAGGAATCCACTGGATACCTTCATGGATCGGACGCAAATTGAAGCGCATCATCAGGCTGAATCCAAATAAGGTGGCAGTTAAATAATTGATGGTGATGAGCTGGCTCAGTTTGCATGAATAATTTTTTGCAATCCGGAATATCACATATATAGTAGTGGATGAAATGATGCTCGCAATAAGATATAACATGGAAATACTTTAACAAATGAAATAAAAAAAACAGGCGGCAGCCTGTTTCTATTAGAATATTACATGGTTAATTTTTTCTCAATATCTTCCATGAACTGCCTGAAATTCTTATCAGTATCCTTTAAATTATTGACGGTTTTGCAGGCATGAAGTACCGTTGCATGGTCTTTGTTTCCTATTTGGGCTCCAATGCTTGCAAGAGAAAATTTTGTAAGCGTTTTGGAGAAATACATTGTAATTTGTCTGGCCTGAACAATTTCTCTCTTTCTTGTTTTGGTTTGAATAGATTCAACCGGCATATGAAAATAATCACATACAACTTTTGAAATATATTCAATCGACAACTCTCTCCTGGAGTTTTGAACCAGTTTGTTTATCAGTTTCGCGGTAAGGTCGAGTGTTATTTCCCTCTTGTTAAGCATCGATTGAGCCAGCAGTGAAACCAGGGCACCTTCAAGTTCACGAACATTATTGGTTACATGCGACGCAATAAATTCCAATACTTCATCTGAAAGTACTATACCATCGCTATAAACCTTACGTCGCAGGATTTCCATCCTGGTCTCAAAATCGGGCGTTTGAAGATCGGCAGTAAGCCCCCATTTAAACCTTGACAACAAGCGCTGTTCCATCCCTTTCAGTTCTATGGGAGGTTTATCTGATGTTAAAATGAGTTGTTTCCCTGTCTGGTGAAGATGGTTGAAAATATGGAAAAAGGTTTCCTGCGTTTTTTCCTTACCGGCAAATTCATGCACATCGTCAAGAATAAGGACGTCAATCATCTGGTAGAAATGCAGAAAATCATTCCGGTTGTTATTCCGGGTCGCTTCCGTAAATTGCGTTTGAAATTTATTTGCATTTACATACAGCACCACCTTGTCTGGCAGGTGTTCCTTCACTTCAATGCCTATAGCCTGAGCAAGATGTGTTTTGCCTAAACCTGAATTGCCGTAAATCATCAACGGATTAAAAGCAGTTCCTCCCGGATTGCGGGCGACAGCAAATCCTGCACTTCGCGCCAAACGGTTACAGTCTCCTTCAACAAAATTTTCAAAAGTGTTATCGGGTTTTAATTGTGGATCGACTTGCAGCTTTTGAATTCCTGGAATGATAAAAGGATTCTTGATTGATTTTTTGTCATCAGCTTTTAAAGGAATAGTTAGTGGCTGGTTTTGTAATTTCGAGCTGTTGTTGGTAGGATAATTTACTGTGTACGGCGATCCTAATGTATCTGAATTTCCAACATTGGCAGGTCCAACAACTACATTATATTCAAGTTTTGCCCCTGACCCCAGCACCATCCGCAGCGTTTTTCGCATAATATCAATGAACTGCTCTTCCAGGTATTCGTAAAAAAATGCACTTGGAACCTGAATGGTTAAAACATTACTTTGGAGTTTTAATGGAACGATTGGTTCAAACCATGTTTTAAAGCTGCTACCAGGCACATTATCCCTGATGATGTCAAGACACTTTTCCCATGCAGTCAAATGTTCGCTGTTCATTATTGATCTCGTTTCGGATTACTGAGGTTCTACAAAAATTTTATACTTTTTAATTCCCAAAGCAAAAATTGCGAAAAAAAAGTTCAAAAAAAAATGGATTTCACCTTGATCTTTTGAAATTTATTTTATTCAATTCTTTATGAGGTGATTAAAAATTTTATTTTTTTTTAAATTATTATACAGCTGATATTCAACCTGTTGGATATAACAATTTGATTAGTAGTAGCCTATCTGGTAGGTAGTGATAGGGAATCTATTTAGTCATAAGAAAATTATTAACAACCGCAGGTTCATTATCGCCCTGAACGCAGCGCCCTTTCTAGTTTTATCAGGCGTCCGTTTCTGAATGCCACTACCGAAGCATCAGGAAATTTTACCTGCGCCAATTTCAAAAGTTGCTGGATTTCATCAAAGGAATTGGTCGAACCCGTTAGATAAGTGTAGGCACCACTCACCTCATATTCTTCAACTGGCTGAAGCCCGTTAAACATTTCAGCATCCAATGGAAGTTTATTCTGGCTTGATACAAGGTGTACCTTGAAATCGATGTTGTCTGTTGCATTCTGGGGTGCATTTACGTAAACCTTCCTGCCCAGGTCTACTGCTGAGAAATTCAGGTAACGATCAGGATTAACCCTTATGTCATTCATTAATAAGTTCAGGTTGGCCGATAATTGATTTAGGGATGCATACAACCTGTCATCATTCAGGAGGCTTCCCATGGTATTATCACTGCTTTGAAATTGTGTCAGTACAGTATTCAGATGATCCGTTGTGGTTTGTAAATTTCTGCCCAATGCTGTAATTGGAACAGCAGAAAGACTATCGCTGAATGCTGCCAGATTTTGCAAGGTATTTTCAATAGCCATTGAATTTCGGCTGAAAGTCCCTGTTATGTTCTCTACATTGCCTATAATGCTTCTCATACCTTCCTTTTCCAGTGACACCAGTTCCTGCAGATCGGCTGTTGTTTTTTCAATGTTTAATATGGTTCGATTGATGTTTTCAAAGCTTTCATTAAAGTTTTTACGTGCTTCTTCATCAAATAAAAATGCAAGCCCTGTAACTGCAGAATCAAGGGAACTTAATAATTCTTCAGCTTTATTTTTTAGGGGAAGCACCTGCATACTTACCTGTTCTTTCAAATCCTGCTCTACTTCACCAGGGATGGTATCGTTCGAATTATGAAATATATCTGATGCGCCTAACAGTATTTTTATGGATCTTGTCCCCATAATATCACTGCTTACGATTTGTGCAATTGTTCCCAATGGAAGTTTAACAGATGAATCTATTATAAAGGTTACAATAAGCTTCCCTGAATGATCAGGCATAAAGCTTATATTTTTTACTTGTCCGATTTTATATCCGCTCAATAACACATCATTTGATGATGTCAGTCCGTCAACCCTTTCGTATATAACATTAAATTCACTTTTGCGTTGGAAAATGTCATTTCCCTTGAGAAAACTAAGTCCCCAGAAAAGAATTACCAGCGAAAGGATGATCAGTATTCCCAAACGGGTATATTTTGATTTCATTTTTTATTAGTTGGTTGAACAAAAAGTACCGTAAAATTATGATATTAATGAATATCAATTTAATAAAATCTTTAAAACTATAGTTACAATTTCTGGATAGCTTTGTTTACGGGAACAAGTTCATTATTTTCAAATGCTACAACAAACGCACCACCGAATTTCTTCCGCAATCTTTTCTGTTCTTCCCTGGCTTGATCTGCTGTAACAAATTTCCCCGCAAAATATTTATACATCTTGTTATGATGCATCATGAAAACATCCTTCTCTCCTTTAAAATTGGCAGCATCTGTTTCTACAGGTTTTGAAAGAGAAGCTACCTGCACTGAGAAAAATACTGCATTTGATAAAGCCTCGTTTGCAATTACCTGGTGCGTATTTATATTTTGCGGGACTTCTTCAGTAACTACAAGAAAACTGCTTTTGGCTTCAACCTTTTTTTTGTAATCGCGAAATGCACGGAAGATGGCAGATGCCAAATAATCACGTCCATTTTCACTCATCAGAAAACTCCGCTCTGAAGGATGACTAAGAAACCCTGCTTCCACGAGGATGCCTGGCATCGTAACTTGCCGGAGCACAAGGAAACCTGCCTGCTTTACACTTCGGTCAATGCGGTTTACCCTTTCCCTGAACTGGTCCTGGACTGCTGATGCGAGCATTGCACTTAAATCCATATATTCATCCTGAACAAGTTCAAACATGATATAGGATTCGGGTGAGTTCGGATCAAAACCTTCGTATTTTGTTTTATAATCGGCTTCCAGCAAAATAACTGAGTTCTCCTTTTTTGCAACTTCCAGGTTTTCTGATGTACGGTGCATCCCAAGGATAAATGTTTCTGTTCCCTGGGCTGATCCCCGGCTAACAGCATTTACATGAATAGAAATAAACAGATCTGCATGGTTTTTATTTGCTATGGAAGCGCGCTGGTGTAAAGGTACAAATACATCTTTATCGCGGGTATAGATGACATTTACATCAGGAAATGCTGATTTGATATAAGTGCCTAGTTTAAGGGATATATCCAGAACGATATCCTTTTCACGTGCATTGGCATATACTGCACCCGGATCATGACCCCCGTGCCCCGGATCAATGACAACTGTTTTGATCCGTGAACCATCATTCTGCCTGTACCCTGGATCTGCATCAAGATTAATATAACTTCCACAAAACACCATTAAAAACAAGGCAGTCCTGTTGTATTTATGAAAATTTGCTGCCAGATTTTGTATGAGTGAAGATAACTCCTGGATCATAATATTATTCTGTTTCTTGTTTTCGGAACAAAAATATAAATATTAGGTTTATTTTACATTTATTAGAGTGCATGTATATCCCTTATTTTTATTTTTGCACGTTGTGTCAGCAGACATAGCTTAAATGCAGGAATACTTGTACAAATTGATATTAACATATTTATTAGCCTTTTTTCCACTGATCATTTTAAGCCAGGAAGCAAAACCCGGTGATGCAAATCAATATCAGTTGCCAGCCGATACTGTGAGTTTGATTCCGGTGCCTGCAGATACCATTTTTCAGCAAAGTATTCCTGCTGATTCCCTGGCCAGAGATTCTGCTGCTGCAGAATCCCGTAGTGAAACTGCTGCAGTCATTAAGGCTCCTATCAATTACAATGCCGAGGATTCAATTATCGGTTCCTTTGACGGACAAAAGGTATACCTGTACAACAATGCAAAAGTAACTTACCAGCAGATTGAACTTACTGCATATTTTATTGAACTTGATCTTGAAACCAAAGAAGTGTATGCTGAAGGTGTTATTGACTCCACAGGGACACTCGTCCAAAAACCAATTTTTCGAGACGGTAGAGAGGAGTTTGAATCGCAAACCCTCAGGTACAATTTCGAAACAGAAAAAGGAATTATTACAGAGGTTGTTACTGAACAAGGGGAGGGATTTGTTCATAGCCGCAGGACAAAAAAAATATCGGCTGATGCTTTTGTCCTTAAAGATGGAAAATATACTACCTGTGATGCCGATCATCCGCACTATTACCTGCATCTTACCAAGGCAAAGGTAATTTCCAATAACAAAATTATTACGGGTCCGGCATACATGGTACTCGAAGATTTCCCCATTTATTTCCCGATTCTGCCATTTGGCTATTTCCCAAATACTCCAACTTATTCATCGGGAATCATTGTTCCCACCTATGGTGAGGAGAATAACCGCGGATTTTTTCTTCGCGATGGGGGATACTATTGGGCAGCAAGCGAATACTTCGACCTGGCAGTCCGCGGCGATATCTATTCCAAAGGGTCATGGGCAACAAATCTTCATACAAACTACCGGATGCGCTACAGGTTCTCTGGTGGGTTTGATTTTCGTTACACGCTGAACCGGTATGGTGAAAGGGGATTGGATACCTACAGGAGTTCTCCCCAGTTTGCTGTAACCTGGTCGCACAGCCAGGATCAAAAAGCCAATCCCAACAGAACTTTTTCTGCCAGTGTAAATTTCTCAACGAGCGGATTCGACAAGCAGAATCTCATCACTACAGAAAGGTATCTGAACAATCAGAAATCTTCAAGTATATCCTATTCAAAGAAATTCGAAAATACACCTTATAACTTGTCTGTTAACCTCAGGCATTCCCAGAATTCACTTGATTCTTCCATGACACTTACCCTTCCTGAAATGACCTTCAGCATGGCTAAAATTTACCCGTTCAGGGCTAAAAGGCGCAGTGGCCCGTTGAAGTGGTATGAGAAATTTGGAGTAAACTACACCGGGAATATGAGGAATTCAGTGACTGCACATGAAAAGGATATTCTTCATCAGTCATTTACCCGCGACTGGAAAAATGGAATCAGGCACAATGTCCCCATTACACTGCCTGGTTTTAATTTGCTGAATTACATCAATGTAACCCCTAGTTTTAGCTACAATGAAAGATGGTACTTCAAAAAGTATGACTTTACTTACCAGGAAGATGGAAATTTTAATTCACCCGGCATTCCCCCAACAGTTTATGTCGATACCCTGACTGGTTTAAACCGGGTTTATGATTATTCCTATGCTTTAAGTTCCTCTACCAATATCTATGGGATGTACCTTCCAAGGAACCCGAATTCGAAAATCAGGGGAATCAGGCACAAGATGACACCTGCGCTCAGCTTTAGTTACCGCCCTGACTTCGGAGCTGCACGTTTTGGATACCACCAGCCGGTGCAGATTGATACATTGGGTACCATCAGGTATTTTGACGTGAATATGGGCGGTATATACGGACCGTCACCTTCTATGGGTGCCTCGGGAGCCATTTCATTGAATGTAAACAACAACCTTGAAGCAAAAGTGCTCAACACCCGAGATACCACAACAACAGCAAACAGTAATGCTGAACAGTTCAGGAAGGTGAAAATCATCGATAATTTCAGCTTCGGTTCATCGTACAATCTGATTGCCGATTCATTGAATCTTGCCCCTGTGAATATCAGGGCGCGTACTACAGTTGCCGGTGTGAGCATCAACATGGGCGGAATACTGGATCCATATGAAACAGATGAAAACGGAAATAAGATTCACAAATATGTGTGGAACGAACGTTCCGGATTGGCAAAACTTGGTCGCCTGACCCGCGCAAACCTTTCGTTTGGAATGAATTTCAGATCGAAACAGGGCCAGCAACAGGCAGAAAGAAACCGTGCAATGGTTGAGGATGAAAATATGCTGCCAGGTAATTACAGCAATTATACCGATTTTAATATTCCATGGGATTTCGGATTCGATTACACTTTCAATTATGCAGGGCCACGCCGCCCTTCGGAAAAAGGCAGGTTTACCCAAACCCTCGGGTTCAGGGGCAATATGAACCTGACCAACAACTGGCGTCTAACTATGAATACCAATTATGATATCATGGCAAGAGAATTTTCATTTACTACCTTCAATGTAAGCCGCGATTTGCACTGTTGGGCAATGTCTTTTAATTTTGTGCCTTTTGGATACATGAAAAGTTACAGTTTTACAATTAATGCAAAATCCGCCTTGTTGCAAGATCTGAGAATCCAGAAAAGACAAAGTCATTTTGATCATTTTTAATTATATGCATAATGAAACGAGTAATTTATACTGAGAAGGCACCTAAAGCTGTAGGCCCATACAGCCAGGCGGTTGAAATGAATGGTATGCTTTATATAGCCGGACAGGTACCTCTTGATCCAAAGACCATGACTATTGTTGAAGGAGGAATACGGGAACAGACCAGTCAGGTTATGAAAAACATCGGTGCAATTCTTACTGCAGCAGGCTATGAATACAGTGATGTTGTTAAAACCACCTGCCTG
Organism: Bacteroidota bacterium; assembly: GCA_023412195.1. Classification (GTDB taxonomy): domain Bacteria; phylum Bacteroidota; class Bacteroidia; order Bacteroidales; family Prolixibacteraceae; genus Mariniphaga. Next base: position 904 of record JAEYNZ010000119.1, on the reverse strand, counting down.
TTGTCAACTATGAATGACTTCAAAGATATGAATGAAGTATACGCCGGCTTTTATCCGGAAAACCCTCCTGCACGTGCTACCTATGCAGTAAAGGAACTGCCGCTTGGGGTTCTCGTCGAAATTGAAACCATTGCAATGCGATAAAGAAGGAGGAGGAACGGTTACTTTTTATCTTTCTGTCAAGGCAGAATATTAGGAATATTCAATAAAGGATGGCTAAAATGATGGCTTTATTGCCATTTTTTTGGTCATCGTCCTGTCTTAAATGCCTTTTTCACATGTTGGTCTAAAAGAAGAATTGATAAAACCTTCAGACAATAATAGTTTGGATACTGATCCAGACGTATATCTTATTGGAGATTTGGTTTATGAAAAAATAAAATTCAGTGACAGACTGATCATCTTCTTAATACATCCTGCTCTTCATTCCTGATTTTGTTCTGCTATAATATACCATGTACTTATACCAGCAGTAGCCCTGACCAATTCCAAAGCTACCCTAAAACTAACTTTGTACTAGCTTTGTACTAGCTTTATACTAGCTTTATACTAGCTTTGGTCTGGCTTTGGTCTGAATTTAAGTGAAAGGATCGCTTTCTTGTTCCTAAATATAATGGTACCATAAATCACTTTCATAAGTACCGGAAATGAAGATTGCCGATTTTCCTTATGAGTCTGAAGCGTGTTATCCACCGCCAGTGAAAATGATGTTTGCAGAACAAAATTACTTTCTGTGGAACATTATTGTATGATAAAAAAACATTAGTGTCCGGTTAATATTTGAGATTTCTCCCTACGGTCAAAATGACGGTGTTTTCAGAGCTATTGTTTTGGGAGGGGTAGGTTGGCGGCGAAGCTGCCTACTTACCCATCCCCAATATTTAACTAATTGATTGTTATCCCG
>JAEYNZ010000117.1 GCA_023412195.1 Bacteroidota bacterium | reverse complement strand
GGTGGAAAACCGCTGATCAGAAAGGAGAAAAATCCATTCAGCAGGTTGTATTTCAGTATCTGGTATTTTATTTTTCATATTACTTTTCCTTAGGCTCCGATACTATTTACTGAGAGACGTGGATCTTTTAAGTAATAATCATTCTTAACCACTATTATTTTTTGGATTACGACCCCTCCCAGCCTCCCCCAAGGGGAGGAGCAAGACGCTCTGTAGTAATATTTTATCAACCATGCAAGAATTCTTTATTGAGAGACTTGTGTCTTCCCATCTTGTGTTCTCTGTCTAACAATCTTCTGTCTGCTCTCTAATAATTCTCCATTGTTTTCAATATCGGCAGACTTTTATATTTTTATAGAATATTTTGGAGAGAATATGAATTCACCCGGCTATAATAAATTAACTTAATTGTATTATGAGAAAACCAATCCTGTTATTACTGGTTGCCTTAATGGCAGCCTGTACAGCAAATATTAAAAATACAACTGAAATGCCTTATAAAAAATCTGACTTCGAAGGGCTCATCGACGGGAAAGTTACCCGCATGTTCACCATGGAAAATTCAAACGGAATGATTGTAAACCTCACCAACTACGGGGCTAAAATTGTTTCAGTATATGTACCCGACCGCGACGGCAACCTGGCCGACGTAGTACTTGGCTTTAATTCACTTGATGAATACCAGCAGTATGGTGCAAGTCATGGTGCAGTAGTCGGGCCATTTGCCAACCGCATTGCCAACGCCAGTTTTACTATTGATGGAGAAACATATCAATTACCGGTGAACAACGGACAGGCAACTTTGCATTCCGGCCCCGACAGCTGGTACCGCAAAGTATGGGATTTCGAAAAAAATGGAAATGTTACTGAATTCACCATTGAAAGTCCTGACGGCGAATTTGGCTTTCCCGGAAATAAAAAAGCAAAGGTAACCTACACCCTCACCGATGACAATGAGCTAAAAATCGATTATGAGGTGACTACCGACAAGCCAACTCACATCAACCTTACCAACCACAGCTACTTTAACCTGAGAGGAGAAGGAAACGGCGATATTCTGAATCATGTTGTAGAAATCAATGCAAGCAAATCAACTCCGGTTCATGATGGAGGGATGATTCCTACTGGTGAAATCGTTGATATTACAGGCACCGAACTGGATTTTACTTCGCCTCATGCCATAGGTGAAAGGATCAATGCCCCGCATCCGATGCTTCAGTATGCAAAAGGATATGATTTCAATTATGTAATCGATAAGGAACCTGAAGAGCTTGCTTTTGCTGCAAGTGCACTCGATCCTGAGAGTGGCAGGTTTATGGAAGTGTTTACAACAGAGCCCGGAGTTCAGCTTTATACCGGGAACCACCTGAGCGGTAAAGAGATCGGTAACAGCGGTAACCCATATACAGCATATTCAGGTTTCTGCCTCGAAACCCAGCACTTCCCGAATAGTCCGAATCAGCCAAATTTCCCTTCTACACTGCTGACCCCGGATGATGTATTCAAATCAACCACCATCTATAAATTCTCAGTAAAGAATTAGGAAATCATTTTAGATAAAGAAATAATCACCTGGCGTAAAAAGCCTGTTAAAGGAGGTTGCCTGGAAATAATAATTTCAGGAATTTCCGCTGACAAATGGTCTCAACTAATAATATCATTAATTTAGGGGCTGCTTAAGTTGGACGCTAAAACAAAAACCATGTACAAACTGCCATGAAGGCCGGTTTTAAATCAAAAAACTGGTTTGAGAATATTTTTAATCTGAATTACCAGTATATTCTGAATTATCTGTACTTTCTTTCAGGTGACAGCGGGTTATCGGAAGACCTTGTGCAGGATGTATTTATGCAGTTATGGGAAAAAAGGGCTGAGGTGAAGGATGAAACGATCCGTGCCTACCTGTACACCATTGCCAGAAACAGTTTTCTTAAAAGCATCAGACGCCGGAAGTACGATTTGAAGTTCCGTTCGGAATATTTCGAAGAGAATGAACATGAATCGCCTGAGTTTTTAATAGAGATGAAGGAGTTCGACCTGAAACTGCAGGAGGTGCTGGCAGCCCTGCCTGAAAAAAGCCGTGTTGTTTTCCTTATGAACCGGATGGATGGCATGACATACCCCGAAATTGCAAATAACCTGGGAGTCACTGTTAAAGCTGTTGAGAAGCAAATGAGCCGGGCCCTTTCAATTATAAGGGAAAAGCTGGGAAGCAATATCTCAATAGCAGGAAGGGCAGTTAAACACTAACAAAAACCGAGGTCCGATGGTACGGAATCTTCTTATTTCATGGTGTATGACAGCCCTGTTCCTGATAACCGGAATTAATAAACCCAGTGCTCAGGAACCTCAGATTGCAGTTACGGCAGTTAATAAACCACTTTCCGAAGTACTGGCAGAGATAACGGATTCATATGGAGTAAAATTTGCATTTGATCCTGATTTATTCACTAAGGTGAAAACTACCTGTAGTTTTAAGGAGATTCCCTTGTCAGGATTTCTTGAATACCTGGCATCAACTTACAATGTGAAATCAGATCTTGTTGACGGAACCTGGGTTATGGTTGTCAGGGAAAAAGTGGTAACCAGTGTATTGACTTCTGTTCCAAAACCCACGAATATTTCAGGATTTGTTCATGATGGTAAAACAGGAGAAGCCCTTTTATACTGTAATGTGGCTATTGACAATCAAAAGGGGGGAACAACCAATGAACTGGGCTTTTTCAGTATTGATGCTCCAGGTTCAGATTCAGTGCATGTCCTTGTGAGCCATCTGGGGTACGAACGGCTTGATACGGTGGTTTCTTCACACAATCTGCTACGTATTGAGTTAAAGCCAGCCAATATTGTTTTGAAAAGTGTAAGAGTGGTACATTATGAGCAGGATGTGTTGCAGGCATCTTCTCAAAATGAAAAAATTGCCTTCAATCCTTTAAAATCGGCAAACATTCCCCGTATCGCAAATGACGATCTGGGGAATGCCCTGCTGTTGATACCCGGAATTGATTTTCATAACGGGGGTTCATCGGGCTTATCGATACGAGGAGGTGATCCTGCCGACAACATTGTGCTTTTTGATGGAATACCCGTACTGGAAACAAGCCATCTGCTGGGGAATATGAGTGTGCTCAATGTCAAATTCGTTCAGCAGGCATTCGTTTCACGTGGCGGCTTTGATGCTTCTTATGGCGGCCGGGTGGCCGGACTAATTGAACTGACAGGGAAATCGGGAAGAAAAAATAAGCCAAACGTCGATCTGTCAGCCAACTTAATGAATACTAATGTACTTGCCAATGTTCCCATTACCGAAAAATTTTCCGTGACTGCTGCATGGCGCAAATCCTTTATCGATAAATGGCAAAACTACCTATACTTCAGGCTGATTGATGACGTGGTTTCTGCAGGCGATAATCCGGTTACCTCCACTATTTTCCCTGTGGTGAAGTTCCAGGACGTAAATGCAAAAATAAGTTTCCACCCATCCGAAAAATTTACTGTCGATTTAAATCTGCTTTATGGGAAGGATGAGCAAAGTCGTGATTTCGAGTTGATGCAAACTAAAGATTATTACCGGAATGAACGCATGAAAGGCGAAAATTTTGGTATGAGCCTGAACCTGGACTGGCAGAATGGCAACAATTGGTTTCATTCATTATCTGCAGGCTTCTCAACGCTTGAAAAAGATGTTGTGGACGAAACGGGTGAATTGCAGACATACACTGAAACCATTCCCAATCCGGGGCAGGGTAAAGGGAAGGGTAAAGGCCTTGTAAAGAACCGTGAAAACACCTATACGCGTGAAACACATGATATTGATAATGGCTATAACCAAACCAGTGAATACCATGCCGGCTGGAAAAGCAGGTATACATCAGGAATTTCAATAGTTGAAGCCGGACTGGGTATAAGTTCCGGAGCATATACCTATCATTTTTTTACCAGCCGCCTCAATGAAAGTCTTCAGGTTGATTCCATAGCCAGAAGCGCAAGCCTTCATCTTTTTAATGCTTTTGTGCAGCAAAACCTGGAACTGCCTTCAAATTTCAGGTTCCGTTACGGGCTAAGGGTAAACTTTAATCCGGAAAATTCTGCAGTATACTGGCAGCCCCGCGGGGGACTTGAATATGCACCCCGTAAGCATTTCAGGTTGTATGCCCTGAGTGGGATTTACTACCAGTTTTTATCAGGAATCAGAAGGTTCGACAGCGAAGGCCAGTTCAGCAGGCTGTGGTTTCTTCCCGGCAAAGACGGAGTTGGCGTTGTGTCGGGAAACCATTATATTCTAGGGATTAAATATGAAAAAGATGGCTGGTTTGCCGACGTGGAAGCCTATATGAAAAAGGCCCGGGGGAAGGTGAATTTATTTGCTGACTATAACCAGTCGGGAAGTACACGCACAGTCTATTATTCTCCGCGTGAAAGCAGGGAGGACAATAAGGGCATTGATTTTTTTATTCAGAAAAGGCACCTGATTTTTAACCATATATTGGGGTATTCTTTATCTTCCTCAAGGGAACGTATGGAGGGGCTTTTTGAGGGTAAGTGGTTTCCTGCATACAATGACCGTGCTCACCGGCTGAAATTAACAGAAATGGTTAAATGGAAGGGCTGGACTCTTACAGGAGACTGGCAGGTGGCCAGTGGGTTGCCTGTTGTTAAATATATCCCGGGCCAGCCACTGGAGGAGTCTGACCGCTCAGATTATTTCTCACAGATCAATGCAGCACTTGTTAAAACGATCAGCGGGAGATTCTATACCTTCAGTGCAGGTGCGTCCCTATTGAATATATCCGACCGACAGAACATAGTAGAGGTGAATTATCTTCGTTTTTCATCAGATACAGGTTCAATGACCGTTCGTTCTGATATTTCCGCACTGGGATTCACTCCCGTATTTTTTATGAACCTTGTTTTCTGAAGATGCCCGCATTTTGTATAGTCCTCTCATGCAGAACCTTTGCCGCGGGTGTTCTTTTTTTTTAATTTTCTTTTCAAATGGAGGTAGGGTATTCATGTAGTAATGGATATATCATGCGTAGCCGGAAGAACAAAAGGCTCCATTCATTTAAAAATGAACTACAGGAACGAAAATAAGCAGGATTTACCTCATGAAGCTGATGAACTGATTCGCAGCTACAGGGTACCGGCGCGCCGTTCAAAGCAGGAGGCACTGGATATCCTGCTAAGCAAAATCGGCGAAGGTGAAGGTGCCGGAAAAGTTCCTGTTCGTAAACATACATGGTTCAGGACTGCCGTTTCGGTAGCTGCAACCGTGGTCATAATCGTAACGTTCTGGTTATTCCTGGCTGCAGAAACTGTTTCTTCCCGGGCGGGAGAAACTTTTGCCTTCAGGTTGCCTGATGATTCGCGGGTGATACTCCATAACGAAAGCTCGCTTTCTTACAGAAAATATCTGTGGAATCGGGATGTAAAACTGAAAGGTGAAGCTTATTTTGAAGTTGAAAAAGGGAATGGATTCAGGGTTATTACAGATGTTGGAGATGTTGAAGTGCTGGGTACAAGATTCCTTGTAAAGGAAGAAGACAACAGCTTTACTGTACAATGTTACCAGGGAAAAGTAAAGGCTGGTTATACCAGTGAATCATGGATACTGGAGCCGGGGAGTGAACTTGCTGCAAGAAACCAAAAAGCAGAAAAGAAAGCAATTGAAGCAGATACGCAATATCCCCAATTTGCACAGTTCAGCAAAAGTTTTAAAAATGTTCCCCTCTCGGAAGTACTGGCTGAAGTGGAAGCTTTTTTTGGGGTGAGTATTCACCTGAATGGTATTTCCGGAATGAATTTTACCGGTACAGTTGAAACCGGTAACCTTGAGAATGTAATGCGGATCATTACCATGCCCTTACAAGTGGATTACGTTTTTGAAGATAAATACACCATTAAACTTTTAAATTAACGTCATGAATATGAAGAAGATCGTAAAAATATTGGGCTATGCAGCATTTGTTGTGATTGCTTCAGCTGTCATAATAAGTTGCCAGGATAACATTAAAGATGACCTGGGATTGAATTCCAAGGGCAAGGCAACAGTTGTTTTTAAGATTACAGATGCTCCGTTCCCTTCCAGCCAGGTGGATGAAGCCTATATTACAGTCGACTGGATTAAACTGCTGAAAGCAGGAATGGAAGAGGAATATAACGAAGAAGAAACCGAATCGGAAGGGTCACCTTTTGTTCTTGTGGAACTTGAAGAGCCAGCAACTTTTAACCTCCTGGAATTAAGGAACGGCCTAACCGAAATAATGGCGGAAACGGAACTGCCTGTCGGTAGCTATGCTGAAGTGAGGCTGCATGTAATTGACGCAGGTATTTTATTGAAAGATGAAAGAGCTTTTCCGCTAAAGGTACCGAGTGGTGATGCCAGCGGTCTTAAACTTAGAATGGAACCTGCACTTACACTCACCGAAGGGGAAGTTGTGGAAGTTTTGTTTGATTTTGATATCAGCCGCTCTTTTGTAATGAAAGGCAACCTGAACAATATTGTGGGATTCAACTTTAAACCTGTAGTCCGCGCAGTGGCGCATGTAGTAACAGAAACAGGTGAAGTATCAGGAACAGTGACCGACGCAGATGGAAATGCCATAGAAGAAGTTACTGTTGTTTTGATGAAAGGAGAGGAAGAAGTTACAACTGCCATTACTTCGGAAGAAGGATTTTATGCCATGATCGGCATCCTTCCGGGAACCTATACCCTTAAAATCGTGGCAGGCGAAGTTACTGAGGAAGTTGAAGTAACTGTTGAAGCCGGAAAAGTAACAACAAAAGATTTTGAACTTTAAAAATTAATGCCCTTCAATTGAAAATCCTCATCTAATAATTTACAGGATGCAGAACTGATTGAAGATGGTGAACTGACAGAATGATATTTGGTATGTTTTGTTTTAAGTAAGTGGGGTTAGTTCGAAAGGGGCGTCAGAGTGGCGCCCCTTGTTTTGTGTGCCGTGCATGGTAAATAACTTGGTGGTGAAAGTCCACTATGGGGGTTTGTAGTTGCCAACCATTAGCCAAGAGCAAGGGTGTCCATCGTGAGGTGGAATCTGAAGGAAGCTGGAGGCAA
>JAEYNZ010000021.1 GCA_023412195.1 Bacteroidota bacterium | reverse complement strand
GAAGAAGTTATTGCAGTAGGATATGGTACTCAAAAGGTCACAACTGTTACGGGGTCTGTAAGTGATGTAAAGGGAGAAAAACTGATGGCTTCGCCCTCTGTTAACTTCTCCAACTCAATTGTTGGACGCATTCCTGGCCTGGTTGCTGTAACCCGCTCGGGAGAACCTGGAAGCGATAACTCTACACTTAGAATAAGAGGAGCAAACACCTTAGGAGACAACTCCCCCCTAATAGTAGTCGATGGAATTGCAGGACGCGATTTGACAAGATTAAGCACTTCTGACATCGAAAGCGTAACTGTACTGAAAGATGCTTCAGCTGCAATCTATGGTGCACGTGCAGCCAATGGTGTAATATTAATAACCACAAAAAGGGGACAAAAAGGAGAGCCCAGGGTAAACGTTACATATAATGAAGGCTTTAGTATGCCAACAGTTATTCCTGAATCGATTGATGCGGCCACCTATCTGGAAATGCTAAATGAAATCAGTGTCTATGCCGGACAACAACCTAAATATTCAAGTGAAGACATTCAGAATTACAGAATGGGGACAGATCCATGGAAATATCCAAATACGGACTGGTATGCGGAAACTTTTCAGAAAGCTGCCTCACAACGTTCAGCTAATGCTTCCATTACTGGTGGCCAGGAAAAACTAAACTATTTTATTTCTGCCGGCACCAGATTCCAGGACGGTATATATAAAAACAGTGCTACCTATTATAAGCAGTCGAACTTCCGCATTAACCTGGATGGAGAATTAACCGATCATGTAAAATATGGAATTGATGTCGCAGCCAGGGAACAAAATAGAAATTATCCTACCAGATCAGCCGGGGATATATTCTCCATGTTGAGAAGAGGGAAGCCAAATATGCATGCATACTGGCCAAATGGGAAAAACGGGCCTGATATTGAATATGGAAATAACCCGGTAGTTGTAACAACAAATCAGACAGGATATGACAGAAACAAAACAGTAAACCTGGAAATACGGTCAAAACTGGATATAAACATTCCCTGGATAAAAGGATTATCCGTTTCAGGGAATGCTGCACTTGACTGGCAATTCGATAATGATAAGCGGTGGGAAATACCGTGGTATTTGTATTCATGGGATGGGGCAACCTATGACGATAATGGAACTCCTCTTCTTGTTGAAGGGAAAAAGGGCTATACAAATCCTGAACTCGAACAGGAAATGTCTGATGCAAAAAGAATTACTCTCAATGCTCTGATGAATTACCAAACCAGCATCAACAGTAAACACAACCTGAAATTCCTGTTGGGCACAGAACGTATTACAGGTGAATCGATGGAATTTATGGCATTCAGAAAATACTTCGTATCAACAGCCATTGATGAACTGTTTGCTGGGGGAGATGCTGAAAAAACAAACAGCGGAGCATCTTCTACAGAGGCAAGGATAAATTATTTCGGACGTTTTAATTACGACTACTTAAGTAAATACTTATTTGAATTTGTATGGAGATATGATGGGTCGTACATCTTTCCTGCAGAAAAAAGGTTTGGATTTTTCCCAGGTGTTTCCATGGGATGGAGGATCTCAGAAGAAAATTTCTGGAGTGGCATTAAACCTGTATTTGACTACATGAAAATCAGGGGTTCATGGGGCCAGACAGGGAATGACAGGATAGATACTTATCAATTTTTGTCGAGTTATGGTTTTGCAACGGGGACAAATGCAATTTATACGTTCAATCAAAATGTAGAAAACAAAATCCTGAATGAATTGCGGATTCCTAATCCAAATGTAACCTGGGAAATTGCAAACCAATCGAATATCGGGTTTGATGGAAGTATGTTTAACAATAGCATATCCTTCTCAGCAGATTATTTTTATAATAAACGGACAAACATTCTCTGGTTCAGAAATGCATCCGTTCCAACGAGCAGCGGGTTGACTTTACCCCGGGAAAATATTGGCGAAGTCGCTAACCAGGGATATGAATTACAGCTGAGCTTTCATAAAAATATAGGAGACTTCTATTTTGAGCTGGGTGCAAATTTCAATCACAACAAAAATAAAATTCTTTTCTGGGATGAAACTCCTGGCATTCCTGAATATCAACAATCTACTGGTCGTCCGATGAATGCAAACCTATACTATAACGCCATAGGAATTTTCAAGGATCAGGCAGCTGTTGATGCCTACCCTCATTGGGCTGGAGCAAGACCGGGTGATGTGATTTTTGAGGATGTAAATAAAGATGAGAAAATTGATGGCTTAGACAGAATCAGAATCGATAAAACGGATTTACCTACATATACAGGTGGATTAAATATTGATCTTAGCTATAAAATCTTTTATTCATCCATATTCTTTCAGATGGCTACCGGAGCAGTCAGGTACGATTACTATGAAATGCAGGGCGAAGTAGGCAACTTTCTAAAAAGGAACGTGGAAGGACGTTGGACTGTCGATAATCCAAATGCTGATCAGCCACGAATCTGGAACAGGTATTCAGAATACTGGCGTAATTACCAAAATACATACTGGTTACAAAACTCGGACTATGTTAGATTGAAAAATCTTGAGGTTGGGTTCAATATTCCATTTTCAAACCAATCAGGTCTGAAAGCTGCTAAAATTTATTTTACAGGTTTAAATCTGTTAACTTTTACGGAAGTTGAAGATTTTGACCCGGAAACAACTTCAGCAACTGCGTATCCTCTCAACAAAGTATATAATTTCGGTATAGCCTTAACTTTTTAAATAAAATGAACATGAAAAAGATATTATCAGGCATATTATCAATTATCGGTATATTCTTATTTTATTCATGTGATCATGAATTTCTGGATACCGAACCATCAACTGAATTCTCGGAACTGGCTGTATGGAATGATCCTGCGCTTGTGGAGACCTTTATAAACCAGATTTATTTCAGGCTTGATGAACCGCTCACCGATGGCAGGATGAAAGCCAATTATACAGATGAAGCCCATTACCGCGGGAACAGCAATGCCCGCAACTTCAATCGCTCCAACATCACGACCGACAACATTCCGGGATGGGGAACCAACCGGTACCGCTCATGGGCTGATCTATACAAATCAGTCAGATACTGCAATATATTCTTTGACAATGTTGACAGGGTTCCCTTTCCTGATAATCAAATTGATGGAAAAACGCTGAAGGACAGAATGACTGGTGAAGTTCATTTTCTAAGAGCTATGTTATATCAATTTCTCGTAAGTGATTATGGCGGTGTACCTGTAATTGATAAAGTTTATACCCTCAATGATGAATTTGCTGTTCCACGAAATTCATATGAAGAATGTATAAATTTTATTGTTGAGGAATGTGATAAAGCAGCCGCTTTACTTCCCGAGAAAAATACTGGTATCAATAACGGACGAGCCACCAAAGGAGCTGCCCTTGCACTTAAATCAAGAGTACTTCTGTATGCTGCAAGTGATCTTCATAATACGTATGAGCCTACCGGTTATTCGAACCCTGAATTACTGAAATATACAACCGGCAGCCAGACGGAACGTTGGAACAAAGCAAAAAATGCAGCAAAAGCCGTCATTGACATGAATTTATATTCTCTTTACAAGGCAGAACCGTCACCAGGCGAATCCGTTGTCGATAATCTTACGAATATATTTATCTCCAAGGAAACTGAAGAAGATATTTTTATAAAGTTTTTTACAACTACAATGGGCCAGAGATGGGGTTTATATACCAGTCCAAACGGATACCATGGCTGGGGGACAAATGCGCCTATCGGCAATCTGGTGGATGATTTCAAAATGGCAGATGGATCTGATTTTGATTGGAATAACCCAGCACATGCAGCAGAACCATACAAGAACAGAGAACCAAGGTTTTATTCAACTATTCTTTATGATGGCGCTCCATGGAGGGTACGTCCTGATGATGTAAAAGGCATTGATCCTCTCAATAAAGTTCAAACGGGGGTATGGCAAATTTGGGATCAGAATGCGAACCAGATGATCGAAGTACATGGAGTTGATACAAGGAAAAGTCCCATAGAAGACTGGAATGGATCATACACCGGATATTATTGCAGAAAGTATTTAGATCCAAACAATGATGCACAGTATGTAAGCCAGTCAATTACATGGCGGTTTATCCGTTATGCTGAGGTAATCATGAATTATGCTGAAGCATGTATTGAACTTGGCGAAGATGACGAAGCTAGGAAGTACATAAACATGATTAGAAAAAGAGCAGGATTGCCGGATGTTACAGAATCCGGAGATGAACTTAAACAACTCTATCGGAACGAAAGGCGCATAGAATTTGCTTTTGAAGATCATAGAATTTATGATGTCCGCCGCTGGGTTATAGGCCCGCAGGCCTATACAGGTGCACTGGCAGCCAAAGTTGTTTACGAACTGAATGAGGACAAAACTACAGCTTCTGTTCCTACTGTTTCTCATTTTTTATATGAATCTTACGCCTGGGACAATAAGGCATACTTCTTACCGATCCTTAGAGATGAGTTGAACAAAAATTCAGCTTTAATTCAAAATCCAGGTTATTAACTATAAGAATCCACCCCTGAAAAGGGGTGGTTTTCTTTAACATTATTTTATATGAAAAACCGAATATTGTTTTTTTTATTTATTGTTTTCTTGAATGTATCTCCTGGCTTAGCCCAGGATCAATTTTCAATTTCTCATGGTCCTTATTTACAGGGGTTAACAGCTAATGAAGTAACCATTGTCTGGACTACCAACAGGAAAGGTATCTCGTGGGTAGAACTTGCACCTGATGACAATACTCATTTTTATTTGCAGGAAAGACCCAAATTTTTCAATGAATCTTATGGATTTAAGGTTGTTGATTCTGTTCATATGGTTACGCTTAATAACCTGGAACCTAATACTGCGTACCGTTACCGGATTTATTCGCAGGAAGTGTTAAGTCATGAGGGGACAAAAGTGATGTATGGATCTGTAGCTGCAAGTAATGTTTACCGGAGCAAACCACTGAAATTTACCACCAGCAATCCTTCAAAAAAAGATATCTCTTTCGTGGTTCTGAATGATATCCATGGAAACAATGAGCTTATGGAGAGTCTTCTAAAAGATGTTGAATGGGAAACAACGGACCTGGTATTTTTCAATGGCGATATGACCAATGATATCCGTTCCGAAGACCAGTTATTTGGTGATTTTCTGGACAAAGCCGTTGAACTTTTTGCCAAAGAAGTTCCAATGTATTATGCACGTGGGAATCATGAAACACGGGGAAATTTTGCCACTAAATTCCCTCGCTACTTCCCTACTCCTACTGGACAACTCTATTATATGTTCAGACAAGGGCCAGTATGCTTTGTGGTGCTTGATTGCGGAGAGGATAAACCTGACACAGATCTTGAATACAGTGGCATTGTCGCTTTTGACAATTATAGAACAAAACAAGCTGAATGGCTTGGCAAGGCGCTGAAGCAAGATATCTTCACGGAGGCTCCTTACAGGGTTGTTATTATACATATGCCCCCATTTGGTGGCTGGCATGGGGAAAGGGAAATTGAGGAAAAATTTGTTCCACTGCTGAACGAAGCCGGAGTGGATGTAATGCTGTGCGGACACCTTCACCGGCATATACATAAGAAAGCCGGCGATGGTCAGGAATTTCCTGTTATTGCAAGCTCCAACCGGGCTGTGATAAAAGCACACACCGAAAACTCGACTTTAAGGATTAATATTTTTGATGTAGATGGAAAATTAATTGATAATCTGGTCATTCAATCAAGAAAATAATTGTTCCGTTTTATTTATCATTTTAAAAACATTTAAAATCTTACTATGGAAAAAACGGTAATAATTCTGGCAGCATTCTTTCTTTCTTCCATTGCCTCAGCCCAGGCTCCTTCTGCCCAGCTTCTCAGCGGACCAATGGTGGGACACACTACCCCATCGGTGGCAACTATCTGGGTGGAAACAGACGGTCCAGCTGAGGTGAAGGTACATTACTGGTTCGATTCAGGGGCGCAACCTATGGTTAAAGGCACTGCTGCAGGAAAAACAGATCGTGAAGCGCCACATGTTGGCATTATTAAGCTGGAAGGTTTATCGCCGCGTGCGCAGGTACATTATGAACTGGAAATTAGCGGACGGGCAGTGAGGCCGGAAACTGTACAATCATTTATTATGATGCCGGCACAGGAATCTTCTGCCAATTTCAAAGTGGCATTTGCCTCTTGCATGAACCCCATCAGGGTACCGGTCCAACCATTGTGGACACAAGTTGGTGTTTATCGACCGGATGTGCTCCTGCTTATTGGAGACAACAATTACATGCCCAACCGCCCGGAAGCATATGAAGCTCCACAAAGTACTGTTTCATATGCTTTGGCACGGTACCACCGCTACCTGCGCGATCTGCCCGGATTACGGTCTATATTATCATCCACACCAACCTACGGCATCTGGGATGACCACGATTTTGGCCCTAATAACTCGGACCGTACCTTCAGGTGGCGTGAACTTACTCTAGACCTTTTTAAAAAGTACTGGCCCAATCCTGCTGCCGGAACGGCAACAACAGCAGGCGCCTTTTTTTCCTTTAAGATTGCAGACGTTGAGTTTTTCATGCTCGATGACCGTTACCACCGCGACCCGAATGATGCACCCGACCGGAAAACGATGCTGGGTACAGAACAGCTTGCCTGGTTCAAAGAGCAACTGAAAGCAAGCACAGCTACTTTCAAGGTTGTTGTTAACGGTCATACCACTACAATTGACAGAAAGGACCGTGCTGAATACTGGGCAAACTTTGGGAATGAACGGGAGGAGTTCCTGGAATGGATGTTCTCCGAAAATATCAACGGCGTATTCTTCATTTCCGGCGACTGGCATGTTGGTTCCCTTAGCCGTATCGACTTTTCTGACAAAGGTTATCCGCTCTACGAACTGATCAGCTCGAATGCGGGGGTACACTCCGTGGAAGCTGACAATAACCTGTACAGCTACAACCGCCAGGTTACTGGACACAACCGCAGGTTTGACGGACCCATCATCAACGATATCCAGGATTACAATTTTGGCCTGCTTGAGTTTTCAGGCACCGGAGAGAACCGGGCTGCTACTTTGAAAATCGTTGACCACCATGGTGAGGTTCGCGTTGCACACCGCCTAACACAGAAAGACCTGACAGTTGCGCCGGAGTGATAACAAAAATCTTTCCTGACAGAAGGCCAGGTAATGATCCTGGGTTTCCATTGAAATTTAATTTCTTAAATTAGCCCTGAAGAACTAATATAAGGAAAATAAAATGCGGCATGTTAAAATGATGCTGTTCACAAAATTGGTTATAGTGCTTACGGCACAAATCATATCAGGGCAGCAGGCAGTGCCTGAATATGTGATGCAGCAGGTTTATGAGAAAATAAAAGCACCCTACAAATACGGACTGGTGCTTGTTCCCGAAGATTCTTCAAAGATGGTTGACAGCCCCAGTGTCTTCAGGGAAAGCAACAAATGGTACATGACATACATTGTTTTTAATGGCAAAGGATATGAAACCTGGCTTGCAGAAAGTACCGATTTATTAAACTGGCAAATCAAAGGCCGCATCCTGTCATTCTCCGATCATACATGGGATTCCAATCAAAAAGCAGGTTATATAGCGCTTCAGGATTATGATTGGGAAGGAAGCTACCGGGTACAGAAATACATGGATAAGTACTGGATGTCATATCTTGGCGGTGAAACAGCCGGGTATGAAGCAGGAAGGCTGGGTATTGGAATGGCTTATACATCCGGAGCCATTTCAGAAGCTCATGAATGGGACCGGCTGGAAACACCTGTAATCTCATCAGAAGACAACGGTAAGAGGTGGTACGACAGTCAAACCATCTATAAAAGCATTGTAATCTGGGATAAAGAAATGTCACTCGGACATCCTTTTGTGATGTTTTATAATGCCAAAGGAAAAAATGAAAACAATTCTGAGGCTGAAAGGATTGCAATGGCAGTTTCTGATGATATGGTCAGCTGGAAAAGGTTTGGCAATGCACCTGTCATTGATCATGGATCAGGGATTTCAGGTGATGCCTTTATCACCAGGATCAATGAACTCTGGGTCATGTTTTACTTCGGGGCATTCTGGAAACCGGGTGCTTTCGACCGCTTTGCATGCTCGTACGACCTCAAGAACTGGACAACTTGGGAAGGAGAAGACCTGGTAAGCCCGTCAGAGCATTATGACAGCAGGTATGCCCATAAACCTTTTGTTATAAAACATCAGGGAATTGTCTACCATTTTTATTGTGCTGTTGATGAAAAGGGCAACAGGGGTATTGCCCTTGCTGCTTCAGCCAACCTGGGAAAAAGCAACATGAAATTTAAAGATTAACTTTTAAGTAATAAATTATTGAGATTCTGATCAGATTCGCACTGTCCTGAAACCTGTAAGGCGCGATTTTAAGGGCCCTCATCCCGAGTTACTATTTTATTCATCACATTATTTTTATGGTCTTTAACAACAATATCTTTGAATGCTGATGGAATTTATTACTAATCATCAACTATTTTTTAAATTTGACCGGACCAATAATACATCAGGCTTATGAACAGAAAAAACTTTATCAGGTCTGCCACTCTTATTGCAGGGGCATCGATTATATCGTCCGCTCCTGTGTCGGCTGCCGTGCCACAGAAAAACACCACAGAAAAAATAAAGCTGAAAAAAGGGCTGGGATTTGGAATGATCAAAGAAGATTTATCGCTTGCTGATAAATTTAAACTTGCAAAAGACCTTGGTTTTGATGGTGTTGAGCTGAACAGTCCGGTTGATATAAATAAATCTGAGCTTTTAAGTGCAAAAGAAAAATCGGGTATTGAGCTGCCAAGCGTAGTTAACAAAGACCACTGGCAATTGCCTTTATCAGATCCTGATCCCAAAGTAAGGGAACAAATCATCAGGTCGGTTGCCTCTTCCCTGCAGGAAGTAAAGGATTTTGGAGGTGATACAGTGCTTGTTGTCCCGGGTGTGGTGAATGAAAAAGTTTCTTATGAACAAGCATATATCACGGCCATGAATTCAATCCGTGAACTGATTCCCTATGCTGAAAAAACAGGCATGCAGATCGGGCTTGAGAATGTATGGAATAATTTCCTGATAAGCCCGCTGGAAGCAAAACGATTTATCGACGAAATCAACCATCCGCTTGTAGGGTGGTATTTTGATATAGGAAATGTTTTGCGTTACGGCTGGCCCGAGCACTGGATAGAAACACTGAATTCACGGATTATGAAACTCCATATAAAGGAGTTCAGCCGTAAAATCATGAATGAGAAGGGGCTTCGTGAAGGATTCAGCGTAAATCTCCTTGAAGGTGACAACAACTGGCCTTCAGTCATGAAAACAATTAGCAAAGTGGGGCACAAGGGAGGCTGGCTGATTGCCGAAGTAAGTGGGGGCGACAGGAACCGTCTGAAGGATGTATCGGAAAGGATGGATAAGATCATATCCTTACTATAATAATCGGCCTTCGACTGCCTTCGACTGCCTTCGACTGCCTTCGACTACGCTCAGGCAGCAGCTCAGGCAGCTCAGGAAATTCAGGCAGCAGCTCAGGCAATAGCTCAGGCAGAGGGATCAGGCAGTAGCTCAATCAACGTCCTTCTCCGATGGTTGAGCGCCGGTGGTTTATTGTCGGTGGTTGAGCGAAGTCGAAACCAGGAGCCGAAACCTGGCAGTTCAGTCAACATCCTTTATCGGTGGTTGAGCGCCGGTGGTTGAGCGCCGGTGGTGGAGCGTCGGTGGTTAAGCGGAGTCGAAACCACAATGTGTTTCATTCCTGCACACTGACAATTTCTTTAACTCATCAGATTTTCCGTTAATCAATCCTCTTTCTTTTTTCTGCTCCATCCCTGCACCTGTTTTTCCCTGTAAAATGCTTCATCTATTCTATCAAATTCTTCATAATATACCAATTTAACAGGCAAATGTTTACTGGTATGGTTTGCACCTTCTCCATTTTGATGCTGTGCCAGTCTTAGTTCAATATCTTTTGTGCTGCCGGTATAATAACTTCCATCAGCACATTCTAAAATGTACATCCAGCCTTTCATAACTAATGCTGTTGGTTAATATTATTGATAATTGGATATGCTTTTACAGAATAACCTGGATTGTTGGGTTAAGTAACATTTAACGATGGTTTAAAATTAATTAAATGTTTTATTAATTGCAAGAACTGCCTTCGACTCCGGTGGTTGAGCGAAGCCGAAACTGCCTTCGACTGCCTTCGACTCCGCTCAGGCAGCAGCTCAGGCAGCAGCTCAGGCAGCAGCTCAGGCAGTAGCTCAATCAACGTCCTTCTCCGGTGGTTGAGCGTCGGTGGTTGAGCGAAGTCGAAACCAGCGGAGCCGAAACCAGGAGCCGAAACCAGGAGCCGAAACCGAAGCCGGAATCACCTTCGACTGCCTTCGACTCCGCTCAGGCAGCAGCTCAGGCAGCAACCCTCTTTATTTTTACAATAAAATTGAATTCCTCCAATTTCTTTCTTAAATTGAAATACTTTTAGAATAAATCTAACGGACTATCTATGAAACGAAGAGAAATACTCAAAGGTGCGGCATTACTCCCCTTTCTTTCCTCCTTACCTGCAGTTGCAGGGGCATCTCAAAGTCGGCAAAATCAGAATAAATATGCTGATGATTTCAACAACATCAAAATAACAAGGGTTCGATCCATTGTCACTGCCCCTAATGGTATAGAGCTGATTGTAGTTAAAGTTGAAACCGATCAGCCCGGGCTTTATGGGGTGGGGTGTGCCACCTTCCGGCAACGTGCCCATGCAGTTGCTGTGGCTGTCGATCAGTACCTTGATGATTTCTGCCGGGGAAGAAACGTGAACAACATAGAGGATATCTGGCAGATGGCTTATGTAAGTTCATACTGGAGAAACGGGCCGGTGCTGAATAATGCCCTCAGCGGACTCGATCAGGCCCTGTGGGACATCAAGGGAAAGATTGCCGGTATGCCGGTTTACCAGTTGCTGGGCGGGAAGTGCCGGTTTGCTGTGGATACCTATACCCATGCCGGAGGGAGGACACCGGACGAGGTGCCCGATGATGTGCTGAGATATATAGAGCAGGGGTTCCGCCACATACGGATTCAGCTGGGCGGTTATGGCGCCACGCATCTTACAGAACAGCCTGATTATAAAAAACACGGATTTGGCATGCCTGATGACAACACCATGAGTGAGTATGCCTATTCTTCAGGTGTAGTAAAGATGTTCGACCGCGTACGGCAAAAGGCAGGTGAAGAGGTTGAACTGCTGCACGACATCCATGAACGGCTGCAACCAATGGATGCCATCAACCTGATAAAAAAACTGGAACCTTACCGCCCCTATTTTATTGAAGACCCGTTTTCTCCTGAGAATATGGGCTGGTTTGAGTTGCTGCGCAAGCAAACAAGTGTTCCCATTGCTATGGGTGAATTATTTAATAATCAAAATGAATGGCTTGACCCGATGAAAAACCGGATGTTTGATTTTATCCGGATCCATATTTCGCAAATTGGCGGGATAACACCTGCAATGAAAGTGGCAAGGCTGGGTGAATGGTTCAACATACGAACAGCATGGCACGGTCCGGGTGATGTGTCGCCGGTGGGACATGCAGCCAATGCACACATCGACCTGGCAGTATGGAATTTTGGCATTCAGGAGGCACCGAGGATTAACGACCGGCTCCGGGAAGTCTTTCCCGGTTCACCTGAGGTTAAAGATGGTTATATGTTTGTAAATGAAGCTCCAGGCTTGGGGATTGACATAAATGAAAAAGAAGCGGCAAAATATCCGCTTCCAAAATTCAATTACAACTGGACTCAGGTACGTAAGAATGACGGAACATCAATCAGGCCGTAAACGCTATGATTAAATTTAAAATTCAGTGTATGCAAACCAGAAGAAACTTTCTTAAAAAAACAGCTGCCCTTTCGGTGGCGGGTATTCTTTCAAACTGGGCAGTGGATGCTTTGGCTGCCGACAGGCTGGGGATGATCCTCCCCCAGCGCCAGCTTACCCGGAGCGGAGAAAAGGTTACAGCCTTTACTTTGGGTGGATATCATGTTGGGAAGGCATCAACACCTGCGGAAGCAGAAAAACTACTAGAACGATCAATGGAACTTGGAGTGCGTTTCTACGATAATGCAAGGGGTTATCATAACGGTTATTCCGAAGAATTGTATGGCAAATTCCTGACACCAAAATACCGGGATGAGATATTCCTGATGACCAAATCTCCGGGCAGAACCAGCACTGATGCTCAAAAACATCTCAATGAATCATTAACCGCAATGAATACTGACCACCTGGATTTATGGACCATTCATACCATTACTACCAGGGAAGATGTGGATAACCGCATTAATAATGGAGTACTCGATACTTTTCTTGAGGCTAAGGAAAAAGGGAAAACACGTTACCTGGGTTTTAGCTGTCACACCAATCCAAAAACTGCGCTGTATTTTATCGAGTTTCTTGAAAAAAGAGGGTTACAATTCGATACCTGTCAGTGCCCTGTAAATGTTACCGACCCTGGATTTGAATCGTTTCAGGAACATTTACTTCCCGTACTTCTTGAAAAAGAATATGGAATTATAGCCATGAAAAGCATGGCAGGCGGTGGAATTATTGGCCGCCGTTTTGATCTGACCCCAAAAGATTTTAAAGATGAAGATATAAAGAATCTTACGGCCGAAACTCCGGTGACAATGAGGCAACTGCAACAGTATGTTTATTCACTTCCTGTTTCAAGCCTGTGCAGTGGCTGTGAAAACATTGAAGAGCTGGATTATAATATTAATACCTTAAAAAACCTTCAAAAGCTCTCTGACCAGGAAATGAAACGCATTGAGCAGCTAACAGCACCATTTGCCGGAAAATATGCAGAACATTATAAGAGGGTAATGTGATTCGCTGACAAGGATCATGATTCAGCTACGACTTCAATGGTAAGATTGGTCTATTTCCTTTCACATTTAAATTTAAACGGAATATTAACACCTGCGATGCAATATCCTTGAGAAAAGAACTTTAAAACATTCATTGTGTTTTACGTAAAGAAATATAATTTTTGACGTAAAAAATAAAGATGGATACAAAAATTACATTACATTTTGATAAAACTGTTATTGAAAATGCCAAACGTTTTGCTGCCGAAAACAATATCAGTTTATCGCGGCTTACAGAATTCCTGTACCGGCAAATAACTTCAGGGAACTATAAAAGCCTCGAAGACTTTCCAATTGCCGATTGGATACACCAGATTGCCGAAGGAGACGCTGTTTATAAACACAGGAACCGGAAAAATACGAAAGATGAATTCCTCAAGCAATCAAAATGAATGTATTTGTTGATGCCAACATTATTGTTGCGGTGTTGAATAAAGAATATCCCCTGTTTTCTATGGCTGCAAGAATTTTAAGTCTGCATAAAAAAAGAAATATCCTGATTTTTACCTCCCCGCAATGCCTGGCCATTGCTTTTTATTTTTCATCTAAAAAAAGTGGTGAAGCAGTTGCAAAAAAAAAGATTGATATCCTGTGCAGAAATATTCATATCACCACATTAAATGAAAACCTTTGTCAGCAAGCCATAAGGAATGCTAAAATTCATGATTTCGAAGACGGGCTGGAGTATTATTCCGCCCTACATGAATCATGCAGTTTTATTGTAACTGAAAACCAGGAGGATTTTTATTTCAGTGAAATTCCTGTGGTGAACTGCGAGCAATTTCTTTTAGAGCATTTCTGAAAGAACACACCTGATAATAATATTTTTTTTTAGGAAACCATGATGAATAAAACCGGCAAAACCATTCTCGCCCTCTCCTCTCTCACATTGGCTGTCGTTGGTACTTCTTCTGCCCAGATGCAGCCCAATGTCGTTTTAATTATTACCGACGATCAGGGATATGGCGATTTGGGGTTTAACGGAAACCCGCATGTCAAAACACCTGTAATTGATCAATTGGCAAGTGAAAGCATACGGCTTAACCAGTTTTATGTGTCACCCGTTTGTGCCCCTACCCGATCAAGCCTGATGACAGGCAGGTATTCGCTGCGAACAGGTGTGCGCGATACATACAACGGTGGGGCCATGATGGCAACAGAAGAAATAACCCTGGCAGAAATGCTGCAGGATGCAGGCTATACTACCGGCATTTATGGGAAATGGCACCTGGGCGACAATTATCCCTTCCGTCCCGGCGACCAGGGATTTGAAGAGTCTCTTATTCATCTTTCAGGCGGCATGGGACAGCCGGGCGATTTTACCACCTTCTTTGAAGGAGATAGCAGCTATTTTAATCCGGTGCTCTGGTATAATGGCGAACAGAAAAAGTATCAAGGTTACTGCTCCGATATTTTTGCTGAAGAAGCAGTTGCTTTTATTGAAAAGAATCATGAGATGCCGTTTTTCTGCTACCTTTCATTTAATGCGCCACACACACCGTTACAGGTTCCCGTCGAGTATTATGAATTGTACAAAAACATTGATCCTGCAACCGGATTTGAAAACAACGAAAGTTCTCTTCCGGTAATGAGCGAAAGTGATAAGGAAGATGCCCGGAAAGTATATGCCATGGTTAACAATATCGATGATAATGTAGGCAAAGTACTGAAGAAACTGGATGAACTAAAAATTGCTGATAATACCCTTGTGATTTTTATGTCTGATAACGGGCCGCAGCAACGCCGTTACAACGGAGGGATGAGAGGCCTTAAAAGCAATGTATTCAGGGGTGGCATACGGGTACCCTGTTATTTCAGGCTTCCGGCTCTTTATGAAGGAAATAAGGAAATTAATTCTGTCCTGGCGCATATAGACATCCTTCCCACCCTGGCAGAATTGTGCAATGCCTCAATGCCAGCTGACCGGACCATAGATGGAATCAGTTTTCTCCCCTTGCTGAAAGGTGAAAATCGGGAAGTGTTTGACACCCGGCCTTTGTTTTTCTACTGGACCAGACGGTATCCGGAATTATACAACAACATCGCCCTTCAAAAAGGCCCTTACAAACTAATTGGCCATACCAGCCAAAATGCGTCGGTAGAAGAGTTTGAACTTTTCAATATTGTTGAAGATGAATCTGAAATAAATAACATTCTGCATAAAAACAAAATACTTGCTGCAAATATTAAAACTGAACTTGACCATATCCTTCATGAAGTTGCAGGTTCATTGCATCTGCAAAATCCACCACGGATAGTTATTGGAAGTGAACATGAAAACCCGGTTTACCTTAACCGCAATGACGCGGGTGGTGCCCGGGGAATCTGGACACAAGAGGAGGTATTCGGTTTCTGGAAAGTCAGAATACAGGAAGGAAGATACAATATCCAGTTCCGCTTTATTAAACCACCTGAAAAGAGGGGAATAATGTTCCTAGAAACCAATTCGCTCATATACCGCCAGGAATACAATAATCCGCCAACTGATATCGTAGAAATGAAAAATGTTTACATCCCGGAAACGGAATGCGATTTAAATCCATATTATTTAACTCAGGACAAAAGCATTTTCCCGCTTTGGGTTAAATTGGAAAAAATTGTTTCCGCACCATAATATCTTTTCCTGTTAAACCACCAGAACATTTTACTCTGATTTTGGTTGTTTGGGTATAAAATCAAAATCCATTAAAATGAGACACAACAAAAAATACTACAAATTGTCAGCAGCCTTATGGGTGATTGTTTTTTTCCTGTCAAACCAGGCATTTGCACAGGACCCTCTGACAATTTATGACAGCCCGGAACAGATGGTAGCTGCTGCAAAGGAAGTAATTACAGAAATACCGGTTGATGATTTCAAAAACATATATACCCGCGATGATATTTATATTATAGATGTCAGGACGGCTGCAGAACACAATGAAGCTGCAGTACCGGGGGCAGTTAATATACCGCGCGGGGTGCTGGAATTCAGGATTGGAAGGGATGAAACATGGCAGGCAGCCGGTAAAAATCCCCCTCAAAAGGATGATCCTCTATTTGTTTATTGCAGTACTGGCGGACGCGGTGCTTTATCAGCAAAAGCGCTGATGCAGCTGGGATATGAAAATGTAAAGTCAGTAAAAGGTGGCTGGAGTGCCTGGCATGAGGCGTATCCGGAATTAAAAGAATAAACATCCTATCTTATAATTTATCGGTAAAAATACTGATAACAACAATTTATCAGTACATTTACCGATAAACAAATTATCAATATGAATTACGCTACCATATCTGCAGATGTGATTTCATATACCTCCTTACCGGAAAATGAAAAAAGGAAACTTGAATCGGGATTAAAAAAATTATTAGTTGACTTAACAGAGAAGTATGGGAAAAGATCCTTCTACGGAAGACTTGTGCAGGGCGACTACATCGAATGTGCTTTAAAGTTGCCGCAGCATGCATTAAGAACTGCACTACTTCTGAAAACATATGTGAAGTCGTTTGAAATTGTAAAAGAAAAAAGAAGCAGTGCCCAATTGAAATATTTTAAAGAGCATGGTCTTCGTCTTGCTGTTGCGGTGGCCCCGCTCGATAAACTCGATCCTGTAAAAGGGATTATTGATGGTGAGGCAATTTATCAATCAGGAAGAACTATTAAAAATTTGTCTACCTCAGATAAGAAAAAAATTGTAATCAAGAACACCATGTTTTTTATCACAGAAGATAAATCATTGCAGGATAACTTTGATACTATTTTTTCATTGCTTGATACCATCATTTCAAAATGTTCGGCGAAACAAAGCCAAATCATATATTATAAGCTTCTTGAATTCACCGAAAAAGAAATATCAGGAAAACTTGGAAAATACCAGTCAACCATCAGTCAGCATTCCACTGCTGCAGGATGGCTTTCCATTGAAAAAGCAGTTAAAACCTTTGAAAATTCCTTCAAATGATTTTACAACTCGTCATCTTACAATTTATAGCTCACCTTCTTGCGGATTTCACCCTTCAGCCACAGCATTGGTGTAATAAAAAAGAAAAAGAAATTATATCAGGATATCATTTTTATCATATTGCAATTGTGCTGGGTACAAGTTACCTGCTATCCTTTGATTTAGGCTTCTGGGTAGCTGCATTGATGCTGACATTGATCCATTTTATGATTGATTTGTTTAAAAGCTGGATTATCCTTAAAACCAGGATAAAGTACATATTCTTTTTCGACCAGTTATTACATCTCATCACGATTATAGGAATTGTGTGGTTGCATGACTTGGTGTTTGGTATTGATTTCCTGTTTAACATGGAAACCACCACGCTGTCTGTCATTGCTGGTTTCCTGCTTTGTTCAAAGCCAGCCAATATTATTATAAAATATATCCTTGAAGCTTTCTCAATTGAAACACCTGTTGATGATCCTGCAAATCACGAAGGAAAGAGTCTGCCAAATGCCGGAAAGCTGATTGGCATTACAGAACGATTTCTTGCCCTTGCACTAATACTCCTTGGCCAGTATGAAGCGGTGGGACTTATTATTGCTGCCAAATCGATCCTTAGATTCAGAGAAACAAATAAAAGCGAATATGTTCTGGTAGGTACGCTTCTTAGTTTTGGCTTAGCCACCCTTACTGGAATAGCAATCAAATTTATCTAACGGTATGTAAATCAACATTTTTTTTACTTACAAGGATGTCTTATATCTTGTGTCCCTAATCCAAATTCACATTTGTCTTCATACCATAATTTTCTTATTTTTATAGAGCTGCTTTTAAACAACTGGTTTGATAACAGGGGACCACTGCTTTAAGAACTTTTACCAGCGACTGTAGAATCTTATAATTCGGTCAATATGAAGAAAAAGCTAATTGAACTATCCACTGACAGGAGGAACTTTTTAAAAATGGCAGGACTTGGTGCCGGAGCCGGATTCTTAGGGTTACAACAAGTTGCATGCTCAGGAGGGTCACAACCTGCCAGACCTGCCATAGCCGGATTTGAGGAGGAGATTGAAGAAAATCCTTCGGAAGGCTGGAAACCTGTTTCTGACCGTAAAATCCGCATAGGGCTCATTGGATATGGCGTGTGCCGTTTTGCAGCCGATTTTGGTTTTCAAAACCACCCCAATGTTGAAGTTGTTGCAGCAAGCGACCTTTTCCCCGACCGTTGTGCAAAGCTGGCTGAGATTACGGGGGCAAAAAAAACGTACCCTTCACTGGAAGAACTTATAAAAGATGATTCCATAGAAGCTGTTTTTATTGCTACAGATGCACCCTCTCATGCCCGACATTGTATCGAGGCTTTAAATCACGGGAAACATGTGGCATGTGCTGTTCCGGCAGTGTTTGGATCGCTGGAAGAGGCAGATGAATTGTATGAAACAGTTAAAAAAACCGGTCTGAAATATATGATGTTTGAAACTTCGGCTTATCGTGCAAACAACTATGCAATGCGCCAGATTTACAATGCAGGAGGATTTGGTAATATTCTGTATGCTGAGGGTGAATACTGGCATTATTCAAAAAACGGAATTGCTTCCTATAACAACTGGCGGCACGGGATGCCCCCGCAATGGTATCCTACCCATTCTGATGCATACTATGTTTGTGTAACCGGAGGTAGTTTCACTGAAGTATCATGTCTGGGAGTACCAAGTGAAATGGAACGGTATCAAAAAGGCAACAACCGTTATGGAAACCATTTTGGAACAGAGATTTCACTTTATCGCACCAGTGAAGGCGGAATGGCACGCATGGGCAGAAGTTCCGACACGTATGGCCATGGCTTTGGTATGGAAACAGGAAGAATTAAGGGTACTAAAGGTTCCTTTTACGACAAATATGAAGGGCTGGAAGAAAGCCTACCCGACCTGAAACGTCCTCCTGTACCTCCTGGTGTTGAGCCGGGCGGACATGGAGGCTCTCACGGAAGGCTGACCGATGAATTTATTTCTGCAATTCTACAGGACCGGAAACCCTACATTGATATAGTAATGGCCCTAAATCTTACCGTAGGCGGCATTGTGGCACATCAGTCGGCTCTGAAAAACGGAGAATGGCTGAAGATCCCTCAGTTTACCTGAAATTTTAAAAAAATAGTCATAAAAATGGAGAAATTGCATCTTCCGATTGATTTTGAATAATAAGCAGGTCTATGTATACACTCAAGTCAGAATAAATACTTTTAAAAAAATTTATCTATGAGGTTCAGTCAGAATGCTTATTGTATCTGTTTGATTTTATATATTGTTTTCATACGATGCACTACCTCTGGCTACGAAATGAATAAAAATGGTGGCAATAAATATTACTTAAGCCTGTCCGGCAATGATGGACATACAGGATCAAGGAGCCATCCCTGGCAGAGCATCGAAAAATTAAATTCAATTTCACTCCTGCCGGGAGATGAAGTATATTTTATGGATGGCAGCACCTATCATGGCAATATTGTTCTGGATTCTGCTGACTCAGGTAATCTTGAAAAGAAAATTTTGATTACCTCAAGTGGCGATAAAAAGGCAATTATAAAAGGTGGTACAGGTGAGGGTTTAATTGCAACCGGCTGCAGCCACATTCAAATTTCAGATTTAATTTTTCAGGGTGATGGAAGAAAAAATGGGAATGTTTCAGATGGAGTTTATATATCAGAAGCGACCAACATATCAATCAACAATTGTGAAGTAACCGGGTTTCAGCATTCGGGTATACACTTAAAGCAGGTCGCTGATGTGGAAATTACCCGCATTTATGCTCATCAAAATGGATTTGCCGGAATACATGTAAGCGGAGAGACTGCCTATAATCCTTCGGATTACGACAATAACAATATATACATTGGATATTGTACAGCAGAAAACAATCCTGGTGATCCAACAGTGAAAGACAATCATAGCGGAAATGGAATCCTGGCCTCATCGGTGAACAAAGGGATCATTGAGTATTGCAGGGCCTTTAACAATGGCTGGGATATGGATTGGACAGGAAACGGCCCTGTAGGTATATGGATCTGGGATTCTACGGATTTTATCATTCAACATTGCATTTCCCATGATAATAAGACGAATCCTGTTGCAAAAGACGGTGGAGGTTTTGACTTTGACGGAGGGGTGTCCAATTCAATTCTTCAATATTGTATATCCTATAACAACCAGGGAGCCGGTATTGGACTATTCGAATTTGGGGCTGCAAAAACATGGGAAAATAATACAGTAAGATACAACATCAGTTTCAATGATGGAATCATCAATCCCGGCGCACTGGCTATATGGAAAAATGAACCTCAGGGAACCATGAGAAACTGCGAGATATATAACAATACTTTTTACAATAATTCTACCCATGGAGCAGCTTTATGGATCGACAACAACCATCAGGGATTTAATTTCAGAAACAACATTTTCGTGTATGGAAGTTCATTTCTATTTCCCGGTCACAAAATTGAAGATGAAGCATTTCATGGCAACTGCTATTGGAATCTGAACGGAGATGAATCCATTGCCGGATATAAAAACATTATCCAATGGGCACAGGCAACCGGACAGGAAATGGTAGCAGGAGAAATGGCCGGATTTTATGCTGATCCTGTGTTTAATGGCACTCCTTACCTGGCATTTACTGATCCGGCGGATATTAATGAGCAACATTTATCGCCGTTTGCACTTGACCCCGGTTCTCCTTTAATTGATAGGGGAATCGATCTGGCAAAGTTATTTCTCTTAACTACCGGGGAAATTGATATTGCCGGAACCCCAATTCCCCAGGGTAAAGGATATGAACCCGGGGCAATGGAATTTAAGAAAAAATAAATAATTGATGAACTATGAAAACAAACCGGCGAAACTTTATATCAAAAGCACTGACAGGTGGCATTGCAACTGCTGCTATGCCATTGTATTCATTCAGACATGGGTCAGGAGCAATAAACTCTCAAAATGATTTTGAAATCAGATATGCAAAACTGGAAGAAATCATGAAAAAACCTGTTTTGAAAAAGGAACTTTTTTCATCTCCGGTCATTATTGAAACCCTTGAATTGCTACGATACCAAAACAGTTTCTTGTGCCGGGTAAGATCTTCCGATGGTGCAGAAGGAATTTCGGTTGCCCATGGTGATATGAGAACTTTTTATCCCATATTTCTGGAAAGACTGCAACCTTTTTTTATCGGAAAGGATGCACGTGAACTGGACCTGATTCTTGACAGGGTCCTGTTCTTCAGCCTGAATTTCAGGTTAAATGGCATCGCTTTGGGAATTCCCCTTGCGACGATTGAATTTGCCATACTTGATATGCTGGGACAAATATCTAATAAATCAATGGGTGAACTGGTAGGTGTAATACACCACAGGGAAGTTCCTTTTTATGTTGCCACTGAATTCAGGGAACTACCTTTAGAGGAACATTTTGCACGAATTAAGGATGCAGTTGCACAATATGATGTCAATGCCTTAAAGATTAAAATCGGGTATATGCATTATGGCACGATGGATATCCATTACAACGGATTACCGGGTAAATCCGAAAAACTGATTCCGCTAGTGCGCGAACATTATGGAAACGATATGTACCTCTATGCTGATTCCAATGGCTACTATGATGTTGAGGGAGCTATAAAAATCGGAAAATTACTGGAAGAATACAACTACAGTTATTTTGAAGAACCTGTTATGTTCGATCATTTTGAAGAAATTAAAAAAGTTGCGGATACACTTTCCATCCCGATTGCCAATGGAGAACAGGACCACAGTTTTACAAACTTCCGCTGGCTTTTAGCCAACGATGCTTTAGATGTTGTTCAACCTGACAATTATTACTTCGGAGGGATGATCCGTTCTGTAAAGGTTGCCCGAATGGCTGAAGCGTTTGGAAAAACATTTATCCCCCATATGTCGGGTGGAGGGTTGGGATATATCTACAACAGCCATATCGTTTCGGTATGCCCTAATGCCGGGCTCCATCATGAATTCAAAGGTTTTAACACCCATGTGCCATTTGAATGTCCAACGTCACCTTTGGAAATTGTAAACGGAAAGATAAAAGTACCTTCAGGGCCAGGAGCAGGAGTAATTATCGACCCGGAATTTGTTGGCAAACATCAGTCATTGAATATCTGAAATTGGAATGACAATGGTCTCCTGCGCTGATATAGAACTGCAACATAAAATTTATTGCTCAATTCTTAAAACAGGAAAAGCAAAAGCTGTAAGATTAAGCATTGGGTTGAACCTGGTGACATTCTGGAATATGTCGATGAAAAAAAAAAAATATTTTATATACAACTGCCTGACCAAAATGAAAACATTTTCTGCTTTTCTTGTTTTAATAGTATTAACAATCAATACAATGGGACAAAACAAACATCCAATGAAAATTGCCATGGTAAGTGTGTTCGTGGCAGACCCGGTAAAAGCGTTCGCTTACTATACAGAGGTTTTGGGTTTCGAAGAAGTAATGTATGTACCTGAGCATTATATTGCTGTTGTAAAATCACCAGCCGATCCTGATGGAGTTTCCATATTGCTGGAACCAACAGAACCAGGTGGACTTGAAATTGCAAAAAAGTACAAGAAGGATCTATATGAGATGGGCATCCCGGTCATCACATTCAGTACGGATGATATATATAAAACTGTAAATGAGCTTAAAGAGAAAAGCGTCCAGTTCAAGCAGGATCCACTAAAAACAGATTTCGGGATCGAAGCCATATTTGATGACGATAATGGCAATTATATCCATCTGATACAGTTGGCTCAATAAAAATCATATAATCGAATTAATCAATCCTGGCCCACAAAATAATATTTTGAACATTTGCCTATTGCAAATAAAAAAGAATATTCGTAATTTTATATACTTGTGTTTAGGATTTAAGGAAAGGTTACCCCGTTGGGAGAACCTGTTTTTATTAAGGGTAGTTTTGGAAGAGCTACCCTTTTTTTTGCAACTAATTGCCCATGTTGCGCTTACGGGTGACTATTTTATTTTCACAGCTTAAACCCTCGTGGAATTGGTTATACCTTTTTAAAGCTTCAATGATATATGTATCCACTCTCTGGTCGTAGGCAGGATTCCTAAAGCATCCATAACAGACATAAAGTCAATGGATAAAATATTTAAGGCAATATGTTTTTTTAAATAAAATTTTGTAACTTATTACATCTAAAAAAACCAATGGACTGCATGCTTTATTTATATAAGGCTTTCATAAACCCTCTAGTAATCCATTATTTGCCCTCACTGAAACATAGTACCTCGGATTCCCCGGCAATCATCCGGATGGAAAATATACAAAACCGTATCAATTTAACCAAAGAAGGAGGAACCTGCTTATGGAGATGGTAAAGCAATAATAAAGACTGGTGGTTGATAAAGGAACAGATCATACCACTTTAAATCTGACTTCAATAGAATTAATCACACTAAAAAAACCAATAAAAATGAAAAAAAATCCTATTCCCGATTTTCCTGTATTCAAGGAAAAAACAAGATTTTTTCGGCCGTTGAAGACTGTATTATTTGTTTTTTTGGCATGTATGCTTATTTTTCCTGCAGTGCTAACCGGACAGCAGCGCTCAGGGGTAACCGGACAGGTAACCGATACCGAAGGGCGCCCCCTCCCGGGGGTGACCGTTGCTGTGAAAGGCACTACCCAGGGAACTGTTACGGACGCTGAAGGACGTTATTCCGTTTCAAACATTCCGGACGGTTCAATCCTTACCTTTTCCTTTGTGGGGCTGGAATCACAGGAAGTGGCTGTTGGCAATCAAACAACAATTAATGTCACGATGGAAGAAAGCGTTACGTTGCTTGAGGAAACCGTCGTAACTGCCCTGGGCATAAAAAGGGATGTCCGGGCACTAAGTTACTCTGCAACCCAGGTAGGAGGGGAAGAAATCAGTTCATCACCTGAGGTTAACATCATGAATTCGCTGGAAGGAATGGTAGCCGGAGTTTTCATAAACAATCCCGGAACTGGTCCGGCAGGATCATCGAATGTAACCATAAGGGGAAGTTCTTCCATTTCGAGAGGTTCCCAGCCTTTGTATGTTATCGACGGGATTCCCATATCACAGGCATCCTCTTCACACAGGGACCGCGATTTGGGTGATGCCCTTACAATGATAAATCCCAACGACATTTTAAGCATGAATATCCTGAAAGGTGCAGCCGCCACAGCTTTGTACGGCTCGCGTGCATCAAACGGAGTGATTATCATTACTACCAAAGGGGGCAGGGACCAGCAGGGTGTGCTGGTCACTTTAAATTCTAATGTAAGCGTCGACAATTATATAAACCCATTCCAGGGGCGGCAAAAGGAATATGGTGTTTCGGGTTCCATGGGCGACAACAGCGACCTGTATCCTCTTGGATGGAACGAGGAAACCCACCGTGCATGGGGTCGCAGATACGACGGCACCAATCTGGGCGACAGGGGAATCTTTTTCAATAACGACCAAAGCAAGCCGGTTAAGTATGAATATGTGACTGATCACTGGGACGATTTTATGCGTACTGGTTCCACTGTCAACAATTCCATATCATTATCGGGTGGAAACGACGCCCAGCGTTTCAGGCTGTCGGTGTCAGACCTGAGGAATGAATCACCCATACCCAACAGCTATATGAACCGGCAGACGTTAAGTATGAGTTCTGAATCGAAATTCCTTACCATATTTTCACTCGATGCCAGGATGAGCTTTTCCACTTCAAAAAGCCACAACAGGCCGGTTCCTGGAAGGTATGCACAATATCTATCGATGATACCCACTAACTGGCCAACAGAATGGCTCATTGGGGATCCCAATAAACCGGGAGCACTTCCCGACGGATGGATGCTGTCGGCAAGTACGAACGATTACCATCCCAATCCTTACTGGTCGGCTTACCAGGATGATCAGAATGACCGCCGGGATCGCTTTTCGGCAAATGCCAATTTGCGTGCCGACCTAACAAAATGGCTGTTTCTTGTTGGCAAATTAGGGTATGAAACAACAACTCTGAAAAACACCGACATTTCTGCTTACGGATGGCTTCGCAGTAATGTTGCGGGAACCGGAAGAATCGATGAAAGAACAGATATCTTCACACAGGAAAATTATGAACTGTCATTGAATATCGATAAAGCATTTGGCAAATTCAATATCAACCTGATGGGTGGAGGCAGTATTACGCGGAATGAGTTTACCAGGGACGGCATTTATGGCGACAGGCTGCAGATTCCGTTCTACCATGTAGTTACCAATGCAGGTTCCATATATCCTGACATGGGCTACAGTCAATCGGGTATCAACTCGCTTTACGGAAGTTCAGAGTTTGCCTTTAACAACATGCTTTATCTGACAGTGACCGGCAGGAACGACTGGTTCTCGATGCTTGCACCAGGCTACAATAGCATCTTCTATCCCAGTGCGGGCATCAGTTATGTATTTTCAAACCATTTCAAGTTACCCGAATGGATGACGTTCACAAAATTGCGGGCTTCTTATGCCCAGGTTGGAGGCGGTGCAAGTCCGTATGACACCAAGATCAGCTATAACTTCGATGCCATTGGATACATGGACTCTCCGCTGGTAAGCATTCCTGCAACCATTTCCAATCCGTTTCTACAGCCTTATCTGACCACAGAATATGAATTCGGAGTAGATTTGAAATTCTTTAAAAACAGGATTGGCATTGATTACTCCTACTACGACAGTGAAACCACAAATGATATAGTTACTGTAACACTGCCTCAGAGTTCAGGCTATACCGGTTCACGGGTTAACCTGGGCGCCATTGCAAACAGGGGCCATGAAATCATGCTTACCCTGGTGCCCTTTGCTGGCAAACTGAGGTGGCAGCTAAACCTTTCCTACGCCTATAACCAGAGCGAGGTGCTCGATCTGGGTGGTGTAGATCAGGTTTCAGCAGGTTCGACAAGTGCAGGGGGTGGCATCCAGTTAAGGCATGTAGTAGGAGAACCCCGTAACGGAATTTATGGGTATGTACATACAACCCATAATGGTCAGCCTATCTGGCAGCGCATGACATTTGCCTATGCCGGACAGACACATAATACCTGGCGGCCGGTTAGAAGCTCAACAGTGGAGTTACTCGGATATGGGATCAATCCAAATGATGCGAGCGTAAGAAGTTCGGTAAAATGGAAAGGATTCAATTTCGATTTTATGATCGACGGCAAGTGGGGAGGAAAAACTGTATATGTAACTGAGCAGAATATGGTTGAGCGGGGACAGAGTATTGCAACCATGCCAGGCCGAAATGAGGGGAAACTGGTGTTACAGGGAGTGTATCAGACAGGTACTGATGATCAGGGAAATCCTGTCTATACTGATATCAGTACTGCTGAAGGTTACACCATTAATGCAAATCCGGCAGCCAACCTGCCTAATCCGGTGGTTGTGGCCGGAAATGAAATCCCTTATCATATCAAGCATTTTGAACAGTTTTACAGGCATTACCAGACAAACTGGCTGCCTGATTATGTATTGTTTGACGGAGGGTGGGCAAAACTGAGACAGGCATCCATAGGATTTACCATACCTGCCTCCAGGTTAAAGAACCTTCCGCTCAGCCTGGTGCAGATTTCGGTTACGGGGCGTAACCTGCTGGATCTATACAATCCGCTGACCAATGGTGACCCCAGTACCGGCAGGGGAACGGGAATCCAGAACCACCCGCTGACATCCATGCGTCAATTTTCATTGAATCTGAATATTAACTTTTAATCCTGGAAATCATGAACAAAAAAATATATATTTCAATGATTGCAGGCCTCATGCTGTTTCTTCCTGCATGTGATCTTGATAATTTAACAGAGCTGGATAATCCGAAGTATCAGCTGGTGCCCGGGAACACAGACATGTCGATGATGTTTTCAAACATCCTGGTTTCTGCCGGTCGCCGAGTTGAAGGGGGTAACACCATTCAGTTGGGAGCAGGCTATGTGAAGTATTATGCTACTTTTTCCTTCATCCTTGAAACCAGCAATTTGCTACAGTTTAACCAGGACAGAAACGACAACCAGTGGGCAGCCTACAACAATGAACTGAAGATGGCCGTTACCCTTGAAGACTACCTGGTGAAGCAGGATGATCCAAACCATGTAAACAACCTGGCCCGCACAAGGATCATGAAAGCGCTGATCATTCAAAGGCTCACAGATTTTTATGGCGATATTCCCATTTTTGAAGCCGCAAGGGCTTATACCGATAACCTGATAAAACCTGAATATGACAAACAGCAGGATATTTATAAATACCTGCTCGAGACTGTTGATCAGGCAGTGGCTTCGCTTACAAATGATGCTGCATTGAACACCTTTAACTGGAAAGGACCAAGGGATTTAATCTACAACGGCAACATCGACAAGTGGAGAATGTTTGGCAATTCCCTGATGCTGCGTATGGCCATGAGAATTTCAGAAGCAGATCCGGGCATGGCCAAAACATATGCAGAGAAAGCCATTGCAGGAGGCGTGATTACCTCCAATGCCGACAATTGGGTTCTTCCTACTCGCAATGCCATGAACAGTGAAAAAAATGCATACAGCATGTATTTTGAAGGTTCCCCATCAGGGGATCCGGAACGATATCTCAAGCTGAGTGAATATTTTGTCGATTTTCTGCAGGCAAAGGAAGATCCAAGGCGCAAGGTTATTTTTGGAGGGCGTTTAAAAGAAGAAGTAGAAGGATTCACAGCAGCCAATATGCAAAGTTATTGGCGCGATGCAGAGAAATGGAACTGGGAAACAGACCAGGCAAAAGGAATGATGCATGGTACCCCCGCAAATCCGTCAGCCTCGCTGGGAGCTTATCACAAAACATATACAAGTCCGAACCCATTTCTTTGGACGCTTGACCGTGGCCATGAAGGAATTACAGCAGCGGAGATGCACTACCTGATAGCGGAAGCATCATTAAAAAACTGGAATACAGGCACTACAGCTCAAAGCGCTTATGAACAGGGTATACAAACAAGCATGAGCAAGTACACAGGTTATGCAGGTTTGCTTGAATTTCAGAAAATAAGCCAGGAGGAAATTGATGCATACATCAGTGCAAATCCTTTGGGTACCGGAGATGCTGCAAGACAGCGGCTGGCAGAAGAACTATGGGTACATTTGTATATGGATCCGGCGGAATCATGGTTCCATGTAAGGCGTGTCAACCTTGAAATGCCTCCAAACCTGCCCGGAAAACCCATGCCCCGCAGGAACGCGTATGTCAATAATGAAAGGCTAAACAATTATGACAATCTTGTAGAAGCATTGAGTTGGCTTGGATTGGGAGAAAGTGCAACAGTGGAACAGGAATGGTATAACAAAGTTTGGTGGGATAAATAGTATGGTAAATGAGAAGAGGAGCCCCGGTTAACTGGCCGGGGTTTTCTTACCTGTTTCCATTCTGGTTTCAGTTGATTGAATCTGTGCATGATTTACCTTATAGAAATATAAAGATGGCCGGACTTGCCCCACCACAGATGAATTTACAAATCATTTAAATTATTTACAATGAAAAGAATCCTTTTTGCCTGTATTTTCTTCATTTCATTTAACGGTAATACATATTCTCAAAAAAAGTATGAAAAGGAAGTGCAGGCAGCAGTCGAATCTTTTGTTCAGGGAATCATAAATGCCGACCGGCAATTACTGGATACCATAACTTCAGAAAACCTGGTTTATGGACATTCCAGCGGAAAGGTCCAGGATAAAGCTGCCTTCATTGATGAAATTATCAGTCTTCAGCCAAATGATTACCTGACTATTGATTTAACCGGGCAGACGATTACAGTTTCAGGGAATGTTGCGGTGGTAAGGCATATTTATTCTTCGGAATATCTAAGCAATGATGAAAAAAAGAACCTGCGGATTGGTAATGTTCTGATTTGG
This sequence comes from Bacteroidota bacterium, assembly GCA_023412195.1. GTDB lineage: Bacteria > Bacteroidota > Bacteroidia > Bacteroidales > Prolixibacteraceae > Mariniphaga. Next base: position 21,780 of record JAEYNZ010000021.1, on the reverse strand, counting down.
CAGAATGAGAATGGAAAGTGGAAGCTTCTGGCCCGGCAGGCCTATTCGCTGTAAAACATGACGAAGGAGCAGGAAAATATAGATTCTCCGCATAAATTTCCGTAGAAAATTCCTATTATTATAGTTTCTGTTACGTAAAGCTTTTTCTAAACCATTTTGATAACTGATTTAAAAATGAACAATAACCGCTTCTACAAAATCCTGCTGGGTATTTCCTCACTGCTTCTGTTGGTCATCCTTGTGATGTTTTTTTCAGGCAACCTTGCAGGTACCGGACCTTTGCTTGTTTTGTTTTTTGTATTGCTGGCTGTCGGTGTCAGGGGATTTGAATCTACCAAAGGATTATCTTATACATTATGGATATTGACTGGTGCAACAGCAGCAATGTATTACCCGCAGTACTTTACTTCAGTGGGTGATTTCAGGCTCAGCCGCCTGATCGTTCCACTTTTGCAGCTGATTATGTTTGGCATGGGTGCCCAGATGAGTTTTAAAGATTTTACAGGTATTGTCAGGATGCCCAAAGGGGTAATTCTCGGTATCGTTGCCCAGTTTACCATTATGCCACTTGTTGCATTTACCATATCAAGGATATACGATTTCCCAACAGAAATTGCAGCAGGTATCATTTTAATTGGTTGTGTACCCAGCGGACTGGCCTCCACGGTGATGTCATTCCTGGCAAGGGCGAATGTTCCCCTTGCTGTGACACTGGCTGCCATCACAACTTTGTTGTCGCCCTTTATCACACCAGTGCTCATGAAATTCCTTGCAGGAACACTTGTTGAAGTCAATCCATGGGTAATGATGCTGGATATTCTCAATATGATCATCCTTCCCATTGTAGCGGGGTTTATATTCAACCTTTTCCTGAACAAAGATACAGAGCGCCGCTCCATGATTACCCAGCTTTTATTATTTCCAATCGTCATGATTCTCACCGGGTTGGTTTATATCAAGGCACGTGATGCAAGCATGGCTGAGTTTGTGGTTTATTTCCTAAAGATGATGGGATGGTTTTATGTGTTGCCCATTGTTGGTGCCTTACTTTTTAAGCTGGCTTTTAAAGGCGACAAAAAAATCATGGACACAATCCTGTCCTACATCTCAATGATAGGTATTGCAGTTATTGTTATTGTTATAACAGCTGCCGGCAGGGAAAGCCTGCTGGTGGTAGGTTTTGCCCTGATATTTACAAGCCTGCTGCACAATTTAACAGGTTATACCCTGGGATACCTGCTTGCATGGATTTTCAGAATGCCCGAAAGAGACAGGCGCACAATCGCTTTTGAGGTGGGTATGCAAAACGGCGGTCTGGCATCAGGTCTGGCATTGCAAATGGGCAAGATTGCCACTGTGGGGCTTGCCCCTGCAGTATTTGGCCCGATGATGAACATTACAGGTTCCATACTTGCAAATTTCTGGAGAGGCAGGCCTCCAAAAGATCAGGCTGCTGACGAAGTGATAAATCAGTAAAACTATATGTATCATCAAATTAAAACATCATGAAAAACATTTTAAAACAAATTATTGAGAAAGATAAGCAGGAGGAAAAAGATTATGAAATTTCCCTGCAAAATGAAGTTTCATCTCCTGCAACAACAGATGACCGCAGAAGCTTCCTGAAAAAAACCATGCTGGGTGGTGCTTCACTTGCAGCATTTATGAGTTTGCCTGTTGACGATCTTGTTGCCCAGACTACATCAAGGGTTCAGCGCAATTCAAGCCCGTCGGACCTGAAAATAACAGATATGCGCGTTGCGGTTGTTAGGGAAGGTGGACAAAAACCTATTATCCGCATCGACACCAACCAGGGAATTTATGGATATGGAGAAGTGCGCGACGGAGCCGATCCACGGTATGCATTGATGCTCAAGAGCCGTATTCTGGGCCTGAACCCATGCAATGTAGAACAAATATGGAAAATCATTTACCAGTTTGGTAACCATGGACGACAGGCAGGCGGGGTATGTGCAGTTGAAATGGCCATGTGGGACCTGGCCGGGAAAGCATGGAATGTACCGGCGTGGCAGATGCTTGGCGGCAGGTACCGCGACAGGATCAGGATGTATGCCGATACACCTTCCATCACAAATGAAGACAGATTCAGGGAAGTCATGAAGTTAAGGCTGGAACAGGGCTTTACATGGATAAAAATGGACCTGATGCTCGATATGATACGTAATGAAAAAGATGTTATTGTTAACAAGGATTTCTGGGAACAGATTCCCGGAGGCCTTGGACAATATGATACGCGCGATTATATGAACTATGGCAATGCCTTGCATCCCTTCACCCAGGTACAACTTACAGAAAAAGGAATTGACATGCTGGTATCATTTGTTGACAGGGCCCGCAGCATTATCGGCCCTGAAATGCCACTGGCTGTTGACCATTTTGGCCATTTCGACTACAACAACATGATCAGGTTGGGTCGGGCGCTCGATAAATACAGGCTTGCATTTCTTGAAGACATGGTAGCCTGGTTTTATACTGACCAATGGAAAAGAATTACCGAGGCGCTTGATACTCCTACCTGCACAGGTGAAGATATTTATGCATTGAAGGGTGGATTCAAAAAACTGATAGATGAACGTGCTGTTGATATTATTCATCCGGACATTGCTTCATCGGGAGGATTGCTGGAAACCAAGAGAATCGGCGATTATGCCGAAGAAAATGGAATTCCCATGGCCATGCATATGGCAGGATTACCCATTACCTTGATGGCCAGTGTACATTGCGCAGCTGCAACCCAGAATTTCATCTCACTTGAACATCATTCAGTAGACACACCCTGGTATAATAACCTGGTTACTATGACAGGCAGCAAAAAGATGTTTGAAAACGGGTTTGCAAATGTACCTCTTGATTCACCCGGACTGGGAGTTGAGCTTAATGAAGACGAGGTAAGAAGACGGCTGGATCCCCGTTTTGAAAACTATGGTTATTTCAATCCGACACCTGAATGGAATGAGCGGCGTTCACACGACCGGACATGGAGTTGATACATTATTAACATAAATTCTGTCAACAATTACTATGAGTATAAACCGCCGTAAGTTTATCAGGTACAGTTCGGCAGGACTGACAGGGATGGCTGCTTCAGGAGCGCTTTTAGGCCTTCCCGGATGCAGCTTTACATACAGGGAAGATCTGCCTGTGGACAAGGTCAGCCTGGGAAAAACAGGGTTAAAGGTTCCCCGCATAGCCATGGGAACAGGCACCTCGGGCTTCAGGTATAAATCGAATCAAAGCAATCTGGGCAGGGAAAATTTTATCCATCTGGTCAGGCACTGCTACGAAAAAGGCATTCGTTTTATGGATACTGCCGACATGTATGGTACACATGAGTTTGTTGGTGCTGCTTTACAGGAACTTCCAAGGGAGAAGATGACAATCCTTTCCAAAGTGATGGTTTATATCCAGCGCGGTTGGTATGAAACAGAACCCTTTGAAAAGAGCCTCGACCGTTTCAGGAAAGCACTGCAGACCGATTATATAGATATTCTCCTTTTACATGCTGTAGTCCTTGAAAACTGGACCGATGAATATAAATACTACATGGATGCGCTTTCGGAGGCAAAACAGCAAGGGATTATAAAGGCTGTAGGAGTTTCATGCCACAGTGCAGGTGCCCTGAAGCTTGCATCTGAACATCCCTGGGTTGAAGTCATTATGGCACAGATCAACCATAAAGGCCCACGCATGGAAGGTCCGCCTGAAGTGATAATGCCCATTCTGGAAAAAGCACATCACAATGGCAAAGGCCTTATTGCCATGAAAGTTTTCGGCTGTGGCCAGTTGGTGAAGGAAGAAGAACGGGAGGCTTCACTTCAGTATGTACTTCATAGCGGTAACCTTGATTGCCTTACATTGGGAATGGAAAATACTGCCCAGGTCGATGATAACATTGAACGTGTAATGAGAATTGCCAAAAGCAGCAGGATAACAGACCTTTAATATGAGTGAACATATGATATCAGCATTATAATTTAAAAGATAAAAAATGAAAAAAACGATTTTATTTACAGCGTTAATTGCGTGTTTTGTATTATGGGGAAATGCCCAGATCGTACCGACTATAGACCTGATGAAATTCTATACTTCAGAATGGACAGGTGAGCGTGATGAAACGGGGCGGCCGATTGTTCCGGATGAACTGCTCGACAGGCTAAAGAACCTGTCAATCGAAGAAGTATGGGGAGCACTCCGGGGCGAAGGCTATCGCAGCCAATATGAAGGGAACTGGGAGATTCTTCACCCTGAGCAGGCATTTGTTGGCCGTGCCCTCACAGTGCAGTATATGCCCAGCCGCCCTGATGTCAGTGACAGGATTAAAGCCCAGGGTGAGAAAGAAGGCCGGATTGGAGCATCCAACTCATGGCCCATCGACATGTTAAAGGAGCGTGATGTATATGTTGCCGATGGTTTTGGGAAGATCATAGATGGTACCCTTATTGGTGACAACCTTGGAAATTCGATCTACGCAAAATCAAAAACAGGAGTCATATTCGAGGGCAGTGCCCGCGATAAGGAGGGCCTGGCGAAAATAGAAGGTTTTAATGCTTTTGTGCGGGGCTTTGACCCTTCCTACATTATGGACATGATGATGACGGGAATCAATGTTCCGATCCGGATTGGCAGAGCCACTGTTTGCCCGGGTGATGCAGTTTTAGCCAAACCTGCAGGTGTGATATTTGTTCCTGCACACCTGGTTGAAAAAGTAGTCTTACAGGGAGAATTCGTAGTTTTACGTGATAAATTTGGCCATGAAATGCTTCGTAAAGGTGTTTACACCCCTGGCCAGATTGATACACGCTGGACAGACGAAATAAAGAATTCATTCATGAAATGGCTCGATGAAAATCCTGGTGAAATTCCAATGCCGCGTGCTGATTTAGATGAATATATGAAGCAGCGTACGTGGTAATAGCCTTTCCGGCGTAAATCATAAAAAGAAGTACAGCCTTTTACAGGGAGGGCACTTTGCATTGACCCCGGGAAAAAGGCTGTATTTTTTTTATCAGTTAAACGGGTAATGTTTTATCTTCGATGTCAGAATCAATAATAGTAAGAACCAGATGAAAGTTTTATCCATTCTTTGGCTTGCAACAGTTATGGCAGGCATTTCAGGCTGCACTGCCTCCAGGCAGATTCCTCAGGAAGAAAAGGAAATACTGATTCAGCTGCGAGATGAAATTGTATCAGACCTTACTGGTAATCTGTTGCCTTTCTGGAAGAAACATTCTGTTGACCACAATGATCCCAATGAAGGATTTTACGGAGCCATAGCATTCAACGGAAAGGGAATTCAGGATGCATCGAAGCACAACGTTTTATTTACCCGTTACCTTTGGACTTTCTCCTCGGCATACAGGATTTTAAAGGATGAGGAGTCACTGGAACTGGCGCACCGGGCTTATAATTATCTGAATCATTTTTTTGTGGACAAGGAGAATGGTGGCGTATTCTGGGTACTGAATGCAGATGGAACCGTGGCTGATTCCAGCAAGATGACTTACGGGCAATCGTTTGCCATTTATGCATTTTCTGAATACTATCGCATCTCCGGGAATAATGAAAGTCTTGAAAATGCCATTGAAATTTACAGGCTGCTGGAAGAACATGCTTTGGATAAGGAAAATGGTGGCTATCTCGAGGCATTCACTGCCAGCTGGCAATACACTCCAGGTCAGGGAATGGCAGAAGGCCAGGCCAAAGGCATGAATACCCATCTCCATCTGCTGGAAGCTTATACGAATCTCTACAGGGTATGGCCCGATGAAGGTTTGAGAAACAGCTTGTATGCCATTGTCGATATATTCTGGGACCACATTCTGAATCAGGATACCTGGCATCAGGAACTTTATTTTGATAAAGACTGGACAGTGCATGGCCGGTTTGATTCCTATGGTCACGACATTGAATTTTCATGGCTGTTTGATGAAGCAGGTAAAGTTCTGGGTGACCAAAACCTGTTGAAAAGGATCCGGAAAGCATCAGTAAAGATTGCTGAAGTGCAGCTTAATGAGGGAATGAATGCGGATGGTGCCATGATCTATGAAAAAGAGGGTGATGATCGTTACCGTAAAAATATATCATGGTGGGTGCAATCTGAAGCTGTTGTAGGTTTCCTGAATGCATACGAATTGTCGCACGACAGAAAATATCTTGAAGCAGCAGCCGGAGTATGGGAATACATCAGGGAACATATGATTGACAGGGAAAACGGGGGCTGGCATCCCATGCTGGATGAAAATGGCAATCCACGTGCCCGTGGCAACAAAGGCGACGGTTGGACCGGGCCATACCACAACAGCCGGATGGGTTTCGAAGTGTACGAAAGGTTGCATGGACTTCAATAGTCATACATAAATCAATTCCGAAAATGAAAAACTATATCTTCATATTACTTTTATCTGCCATTGTTTCCATGGTTCAGGCACAGGATCCGGTAAAAAAGGCTGAAGCACTTGTGTTTCCCCGCTTAGCAGAAAAAACATTAACCGTTGGGGGACAGGATGCTGACATCAGCGGATTCAACCACCTTTCAATTCAATATGCCATCGACGCTGTAGCCAAAACAGGTGGAACTGTTAAACTGATGCCGGGATTGTATGAAATAAATGCACCTGTCAGGATGAAATCGAATGTAAGGCTGACCGGCTCCGGCAGGGAAACCGTCCTGAAGCGTGGCAAAGGCGTTCAGACCCGCTTTGTTGTTGATGCCGATTACGGTGAATTGTTACTCACAGTCGAGAACTCTGATGGTTTTGAACCGGGAATGAAAGTGCAAATTACCGACAGGGACCAAAGTTCCTGCTGGAACGTTTCAACAGCGTGGGTAACCGATGTACAGGACAATACCATCTATATCGACAGTTATCTCATCCGTGACTACCGCTCAGACAGGGATGGACTTGTTTCAAATGCCTCATCTGTAATAGAGGTGATTGGAGCTGAAAACGTCATGATTTCGAACCTGACTGCTGATGGCAACCGGGCTGAAAACTTTTTTGCCGATGGATGTAACAGTGCAGGCATCCTGATATTGAAGTCTAAAAACGTGACAGTTGATCAGGTACACGTAAAGGACTTTAATGGTGAAGGCATCAGCTGGCAGATCACTGAGCATGTAACCATCCGCAACAGCGAAATTTCAGGTAGCGGTAACACCGGAATGCATCCGGGTACAGGGTCACCCTTTACTGTAATTGAAAACAACGATGTGCACCATAACGATACCGACGGATTGTTTATCTGCTGGAGGGTTTATGAAGGAACAGTTACCAATAACAGGTTTCACAACAATGGCCGTTTTGGTATATGTACAGGTCATAAAGACACAGACGTGGTGTTTACCGGAAACCACATTTTTGACAACGGAAGCGATGGTGTTAACCTAAGGAGTGAGAGGGAATCCAATGCTCCCCACAGGAATACCTTCATACGAAACACTATCGAAAACAATGGTACAAAAAACGGAGGATATGGTTTTTCGATCAATTCACCTGCCCGTGATTTGGTATTGCAAGAGAACATCTTCAGAAGTAACGGCAACAAGTCGCAAAAAGCAGCTGTTTATATTTATGCGAATGGACTGAAGCCTCAACTTAAGAATAATACCATTGAAAGCCATCCCGACGGAGAGGTACTGACTGAAAAATAACAAGGCCCGGCTACTTGCTTTCTCCTGAATTACTTTCTATAAGCCAGATTACGCCTAAATTAATAGATATCATTGAATATATACAACAGACGAATGGGAGCTGTTCGACATGGAAACAGATCCCGATGAAATGCAGAATGTATACTCAAATCCTGAATACCTTGATATTGTGGAGGAGATGACATCAAGGCTTGAAAACGAACTTATTAACGTTGGTGATACAGTGGATATGCAGGCCACTTCAAGGTATTACAGATAAAAACCTGACGTGAAAGCTAATGCACTGCAATAAAAATTTATGTAAATTGGGAAGAAATAGTAAAAACTGAAAATATTCTTTATATGAACAATTTTATAACCAGATCTGCTGCCCTTCTTCTCGCAGGAACAGGCGTTCTAAGCTGTAATCTGAAACAGGAAACAGGCTCACAGCCCAATATCATTCTCATCATGAGCGATGATCATGCCTACCAGGCTATCAGTGCCTACGGACATGGGTTGAATGAAACACCCAACATAGACAGGCTTGCAAAGGAAGGAGCCATATTTTCAAGGGCTACAGTTACAAATTCCATATGTGCACCCAGCCGGGCTGTTATGCTTACCGGAAAACACAGCTTCATAAACGGTAAGGTTGACAATGTACAGCCTTTCGACTGGAACCAGCCCAGTTTCCCAAAACTGCTGCAGCAAAATGGCTACCAGACAGCCCTTATCGGGAAAATCCACCTTGATGGGAATCCGCAGGGTTTTGATTATTCAATGGTGCTTCCCGGGCAAGGTCATTATTATAATCCTGATTTTATTGTCAATGGTGAAAGAATCAGAATTGAAGGTTACTGTACAGAAATCATTACTGAGGCAACTATGGACTGGCTCCGAACCAAACGTGATCCCAATAAACCATTCTGCCTGCTATACCACCAAAAGGCGCCTCACCGTAACTGGCAGCCTGCACCTAAATATCTTACATTGTATGACGATGATAATTTTGCTCCGCCGCTAAACTTCTTCGACAATTATGAAGGTAGGGGTACAGCTGCCAGAGAGCAGGAGATGGAGATAGACGGCCATGCAATGTGGGGACACGATTTTAAACTGATAGTTGATCCCGAAGGCGATACCACTGAATTTATTAACGATATTAGGAGGATGACTCCCGAACAGCGCGAAGAGTGGATGGCTGCCTATGAACCAAAAAACCAGGAATTACTTGAAAACATGCCACAGGGTGAAGACCTGGCTCTATGGAAATACAACCGTTATATCAAGGACTATCTTAGAACAATCAGGTCGATTGATGACGGTGTAGGTGAATTGCTCAATTATCTTGATGAAGAAGGGCTTGCCGGGAACACAATAGTTGTATATACTTCCGATCAGGGATTTTACCTGGGCGAGCATGGATGGTTCGACAAACGTTTCATGTATGAAGAATCCTTCAGGACTCCACTTTTAATAAGGTATCCTGCAGAAATAAGCGCGGGAACAGAAATCCCTAACCTGGTCCAGAACCTTGATTTTGCTCCTACTTTCCTCGACTATGCAGGAGTAGAAATTCCTGATGAGATGCAGGGGGAATCATTCCGTCGCCTGGTAGCCGATGAAACAGCAGAATGGCGCGATGCGGTTCTGTACACCTATTATGAATATCCTTCGGTCCACATGGTTAAAAGACATTATGGTGTTGCTACCGACAGGTACAAACTCATGCACTTTTATTACGACATAGATGAATGGGAAATGTATGATCTGGAGGTAGATCCCGGGGAAATGATCAATGTGTATGAAGACCCGGAATATGCAAACATCCGGAACATGCTTCATCAAAAGCTTGAAGAACTGCGTGAATATTATGGCGACAGCGACGAACTGAATGAAAAATACCTGAAGGCATACCTTGAACATCAGGAAAGCAGAAGATAGGCAGATCAATTTAAAAATCTTGCCCATGATCCGGAACATGAATCTGCTTTGACAGAAATGCGAAACCTTCTCAATAAATGGATTGATGAAACCAATGATTCAATTCCTGAAAAACCTGCTCCTGACAGGTTTGACCGATGGACAGGAAACCAGCTGACTAATTAATATCAACATCCAATAAAATATGAACCCAATAAAAACAGGATCATTTGCCCTTGCAGGAATGCTTTCATTCGGATTTATGGGAATGCAAAGCATTGCTGATCCGGTAAAAGAAGAAGAATCCCCATCTAAACCAAATTTCATTGTCATTTTTACCGACGATCTTGGGTATGGTGACCTGGGTTGCTTCGGGCACCCCACCATTGCAACTCCAAACCTGGATAAGATGGCTGCTGAAGGACAGAAATGGACAAACTTCTATGTAGCTGCACCTGTTTGTACCCCTAGCCGGGCAGGGTTGCTTACGGGCAGACTGCCCATACGGTCAGGGATGTGCAGCGACAACCGCCGTGTGTTGTTTCCTGATTCCAATGGAGGTCTTCCCCCTTCTGAAAATACAATTGCCCGCTTATTGAAGAATAATGGCTATCAAACTGCAGCCATAGGGAAATGGCACCTGGGACATAAATCACCCTTTCTTCCAACAGACCATGGTTTCGACAGCTATTATGGCATTCCTTACTCCAACGACATGGATAAAGTGGAAAAAACCGACCACTTTACCCTGGCAGAGACTGAACGTTTTCAGGCTTACAATGTCCCGCTGATGCGTAACACCGAAATTATTGAAAGGCCGGCTGACCAGCGTACCATTACCCGGCGCTATACGGAAGAGGCTGTTTCAAAAATTAAAAGTATGAAAGATAGCCCCTTCTTTATATACATGGCTCATTCCCTCCCCCACATTCCTTTGTTCCGGTCGGGTGAATTTAAAGATGAATCACTGGCTGATATATATGGTGATGTAGTTGAGGAAATCGACTGGTCAGTAGGTCAAATTCTTCAGGCACTGAAGGAGGAAGGTTTGGATGAGAATACCCTTGTGGTGTTTACATCTGATAATGGCCCCTGGCATACATTTAAAACCCACGGAGGAACAGCTGGTTTGCTGAGAGGCGCCAAAGGTGGCACTTTTGAAGGTGGAATGAGGGTACCCACTGTTTTTTGGTGGCCGGGAAGGCTAAAAGAGGGAGTAGAAATGAGCATGGCTGCCACCATGGATATATTGCCCACATTCTGCAAACTTTCAGGTACTGAACTTCCGGATGACAGAACTTATGATGGCTATGATATTTCGCCCTTGTTGTTTGGGACTGGCAAAAATGAGCGGGATATAATTTTCTATTACCGCGGGCAAAAAGTTTATGCCATCCGCAAAGGCAACTTCAAGGCACATTTTATTACCCAGAATGAGTATGGCAGTACAACAGCACACCCGGTTACTGATCCTGCAACGATAATAACCAGTACTCCCGAAATTCATGAGACACCTTTGCTATACAATGTGAGTGTGGATCCATCAGAAAAATTTAATATTGCAGAACAACATCCGGAGGTCATTTCGGAAATAAAAACAATACTTGCTGAGCACCTTTCGGGAATTGTTCCTGTAGAAAACCAATTAGAAAAGTAACCATTAAATATTTATGTGCTTCTATTATTAAAGGGAAAACCATGAATCATAAAACTTTTCTACTACCGGCATTCATTATTTTCTATATGGGCAGTTGCAGCCAGCCTCAGGAAAGCAGGCCTCCCAACATCGTTTTAATCCTGACAGATGACCAGGGCTGGGGAGATCTGAGCATTTCCGGAAATACAAATCTCGAAACTCCAAACATCGACAGGCTGGCTGAAGAGGGCGTTACATTCGACAGGTTCTATGTAAGTCCTGTTTGCTCTCCCACACGTGCTGAATTACTTACAGGGCGTTATCATCCGCGGGGAGGTGTTTATTCTACCTCTACAGGAGGTGAACGGCTTGATGCAGATGAAACAACCATTGCAGATATCTTCAAAAAGGCAGGGTATGCAACTGCCGCATACGGCAAATGGCACAACGGAATGCAAGCTCCCTATCACCCCAATGCCCGCGGATTTGATGATTTTTATGGCTTTTGTTCCGGCCACTGGGGTAATTACTTCAGCCCCATGCTGGAACATAACGGAACGATTGTTAAGGGTAATGGATTCACTGTGGATGACTTTACTGACCATGGCATCAACTTCATTGAAATTAATAAAGACCGCCCTTTCTTCCTCTACCTGCCCTACAATACACCTCATAGTCCGATGCAGGTGCCAGACAAATGGTGGAACAAGTTTGAAAACAAGGAACTGAATTTAACCGACCACGTACCCGAAAGGGAGGATATCCCATTTACACGTGCTGCACTTGCAATGTGCGAAAACATCGACTGGAATGTGGGTAGGATTACAAGTAAACTTGATGAACTGGGGCTTACATATAACACAATCATCATTTATCTTTCTGATAACGGCCCGAACGGCTGGCGATGGAATGACGGGATGAAAGGAAGAAAAGCTTCTACGGATGAAGGCGGAGTGCGTGTTCCATTTTTTATAAAATGGAAGGATCATTTACCCCAAGGATTAAAAATCTCCCGGATTGCAGGAGGAATAGATTTACTTCCAACCCTGGCCGATCTGGCAGGTATAAATTTGGATCCCCCGAAACAACTGGACGGTATCTCCCTGGCAAAACTTATGAAAGGTGAAATTACAGAAGAAAATGACCGAATGATTTTCAGCCATTGGTCAGGACGCACGAGTGTTCGCAGCCAGAGGTTCAGGCTGGATGCAGATAACCGGTTGTTCGATATGGAAAATGATCCGGGACAGAATGATGAGGATGCATCCCGGAATTATCCGGATATACTGGCTATGATGAAAATGGCCAAAGAAGAATGGACAAAAAACGTATTAGGTGAATTGCCTGACACAGATAACCGCCCTTTTACCATAGGCTATCCAGGGTATATTTTTACCCAGATTCCGGCCCGCGACGGGAGTGGCTTTGGAAACATTCAAAGATCGAGCCGGCATCCCAATGATTCTTTTTTTACCAATTGGAAAAGCACATCCGACAGTATCGTATGGAAAGTGGAAGTTCTGACAGAAGGAAATTATGAAGTTGAAATTTACTATACCTGCCCCCCTGAAGATACAGGTTCTGCTTTCGAATTAAGTTTTTCAGGTGAAAAATTAACAGGTAAGGTAAATTCAGCACATAATCCTCCTTTAAAAGGAATGGAAAACGACAGAGTGGAAAGAATTGAATCCTATGTAAAAGAATTTAAGGCTCTGAAGGCAGGCAGGATGCATCTACCTCAGGGTGAGGGATTAATGTCGTTAAAGGCAACAGAAATCCCGGGTTCTGGGGTAATGGATGTAAGACTCATTATGTTCAAAAAAATATAAACAATTCATTTTTGATTTATCTGACCAACATAATTTGTTTATTAACTAAATCATTTTTATTTTTAGCATTCTGTAATTTGCAACAAACGGACATATTACCAGCAGATTATCAACGTAAAACTGGAACCAGTTCATAACGTATGACAAGCAAAGGAAAAAAAATTTAAATAATAATTAATTCCGGGAGTCCAAATAACAGAAGGCATTAAATCTAATAAATGGCCGAATTAAAACCGAAAATGAACCGCACCGGCAACAACGGTAGAAACAGGTATTTCCATTACCAAAAGGAAATACTGAATACCATTTCTGAACCAGCCTCCTATATCGACAGAAGATATAAATATGTTTTCGTAAACAGCGCCTTTAATAAATTCTTTAAAAAGGAAACATGGGAGCTTATAGGCAATACAGTGGAATTTGTATGGACCTCTGTGAATTTTGAAAAACTCAAACCACACCTTGAAAGTTGCCTGAAAGGAAAAACTGTGTCCATCCAATTCGAAGGTATCATCCCCGGAGGAGATTTTAAGATTCTTGAGATGCATTTTTATCCGCACAAAAATGTTGCAGGCCGCATCGACGGCATAATTTCCACTTCCAAAGATGTAACAGCACACAAAAAAGCCGAACAGGCACTCAAAGAAAGTGAAGCCCGGCTAAAAGAACTGAATGCCACCAAAGACAAATTGTTTTCTATTATAGGCCATGACCTTCAAAGCCCTCTGAGCAACATCATTGGGTTCTCTGAACTGATTGATAAAGGTTATGATCTATATTCCGATGAAGATATCAGGCGGTATAACAGAATTGTATATGATATTTCCCAATCTGTATCCTCATTGCTTGAAAACCTGCTGACCTGGGCGCGTTCGCAGAGGAATCAGATTAAAGTCATCCCAAGGGAGGTTCCTGTACACATGATCGCAGAAAAATGTTACAGCCTGCTGATTCATAATTTTCTGCAAAAGGAAATCACCTTCATCAATGACATACCACCTGAAACGGTTGTTTTTGCTGATGAGGAAATGATGACCATTGTGATTCGGAATCTGATTTCAAATGCCGTGAAATTCACTCACAGAAAAGGCACAATTTCTATCGAATCCACGGCTGGCAGGGATACTGTGATTACCTGCATTAAAGACAGCGGTACAGGCATTGCACCTGATACATTAAAACATCTTTTTCAGACAGAAGGCTCCCACCCTACGGCTGGCACTGAAGGGGAAACCGGAACAGGACTGGGCCTGATCATATGCAGGGATTTTATAGAAAAAAACGGAGGAGAGATTTGGGTTGAAAGCAAGACAGGCCAAGGTTCCGCCTTTTCTTTTTCCCTGCCTTCAAGGCGAATCGGTGGCAAGATGAATTTTTCAGGAGTACTTGTAAAGGATGAGCATCTGAATGGTTGAGTAAAAATTATAGAGTTACAATATAATTAATCCCATTTTTTTAATTGTCAACCGGTTTTTATCCTTTAAAAAAGTTTAAATTTGCTGCACTTTAACATGACATTATAATCATGAATAACGGGGTATAGCGCAGCCCGGTAGCGCGCGTCGTTCGGGACGACGAAGTCGTCGGTTCAAATCCGGCTACCCCGACTTTTAAAAGGATTAAGCAACTGAAATACAGCTTGATCCTTTTTTTATTGCCCGACATTTGCCCGACAATATAAAAAACTTAGGTAAATGAACCTTTAATAAGAGGTATAAGCATGTAATTTTATACCCATTACAAAACGTAAAACAAAATTGGTAGACGTTTTACTTGAAGAAAAGAAAATAATGATAAGTAATTATTGATTCTGAATATGTTGTGCGACTTTTTGAGGAATAATATGTTGTTGAGGAGCAACATTTTTCACCCAGTTTGTTCCAGCATTACCTGCTATAATTTTGGCAGCCGGTCCTTTTTCAAATAAAATGGTAAACAAATGATAAAGAGTCATTACATCATCTTGAAACTCCTGATTTTGCTCTAAATCCTCTACATTTAGGTTCTGACTTCTGACTTCATCCCTATTAATTCTACGACCATGACTGGTGTTTTTCTCACATTGACTAAAATATTCAGCAGCACTTGTTGCCAATTGTTCTTTTTTGGCATTATCCTTAAACATGTTCTTTATTAACCATGCCTTTACAACACCTTCACCATAGGTAATAGCATTTTCTGCTTCTTGCAATAGAGCAGGTCCTAATGAAGATAATATAGGAGCCCATACATGAGCATTATTTTTATTATCAATTATTTCATTCTGCGCTCTTAGAAACTGATTTCTGATTGACAAAGCAGAGGCATACCTGTTCCCAATTGGAAGCTGTGGGTCAATAGGTCCCAATTGGCTTTGTCTACCCATAATAATTTTATGAGAACATAAACTTATCATAGTACCTGCTGACATAGCAAAAGCAGGAACAATAACTTCTATGTAACTAAACTTTCGATTAATGTAATCGATAATTGTTTCAGCTGCATTAGTAATTCCTCCTGGAGTATGTAATATTAAAGTCAAACCTTTATCCCATTTCATGCCATGCATTGTAGTCATGAAACCATTTAAATCCTCTGGTGTTATTTGTACCAGATATGGATTAACACCAGGTTTCTGCATGTATGCAGAACTATAAAAAATGACATTGTTGTCATTGCGAAATTTGCTAATCTTATTAAAATAGTGATTTATTTGCTGACCGATCCAACGATCTTTCTCTCCATTGTCTTTAATTGATTCAATAGAAGCTACTAATTGGTTCCAGGAAGGCATGATTAAATACGGTTTGGTTTAAAAAAAATTGGGTATTAATTAATTTATAACAAGCTGTATGGGAGGAGAGAAATTCCGGCGAGAATAATCTTCAATTTGAACTTCAGAAAACAAATCGCATAAATCTGTAATTTGATTTAATTCTTCATATTCTTTCTGAGCTTCTTCTAAGGATTTGAAGAACTCATCTTGTGTATTCTTGTTGTTGTCAGCCATTGGATTGAAGTTATAGTTTGCTTTTGTATTGCAATTTTAAAACAATTTTTTGTAAATGCCACACAAAAGTGATACAAAAGTAATACAAATTCGATACAAATAGAACAAGTTGACTGTTCTAAGGTTCACATTTTCTGGTTTATTCCTGAATTTAACTGACGGCTGTGTTCAAATCAATTTCCTTTAGAATGCTAATCAATATTAAGATTTAGAAACACTACCTCCTGTCCAAGAGCCTCATTCCTGATTCATCTTGGGGGTCTATTTAGGCTAAGAAGTTGCTTACTTAAACACCTTCTTTTTATTCATCACCATTTGTCAACTCCTTAATGCATATCTCCTACTGTGAAAATGAGATAAAACCATTTCACTAATATTATTCACCTTAAAAAATTTAATCCCACCTTAAAGAATGGGTAATCCCACCTAATCCCACCACTACGAAATCCGGATTAACAATCTGATTTAATGACATTTAGATAAATTTAGTGTTTAATTTTGACATCAACCTTGCAAGGGAAGATGAATTAAAAAATTAAAGCATTTAAAGATGAAATTAGAAAACTTAATAAAAGAAAACCCCGGTATAAACCTCACCATAAATGCCGGGCAATTAATGGAGTTTGGTCAGAGTATAGCAGATCAGGCAATAAGAACATTTCTTCAGAAACATGATGAAAAAGTTTACAGCCGAAAAGAAGTGGTTGATAAATTTGGAATATGTGAAGCTACTTTATGGCGGTGGACTCGTTTAGGGCTGATTGAAAGTAAAAAAGTAGGTAATCGGGTATTTTATCCTGAAAGTGAAATTAGGAGATTATCAACCCATAAAGACAAGTAGTTATGAAAGCCAAAGAGAAAAGCCCCACTTCAAAAAGCAGAGCCTTAACGAATCATTTCAAAGATACCTCGTTTCTTACAGAGCTAAAAACCATATTTCACTTTTTACAATCACATATTGCAACAGCCAGTATGGTTTCAGAAGCTACAGGTATAAAGCAGAAAAATATCTGCAGGTACAAACGCGATCTTGAAAAGGCAGGAAAATTATGGGAAATCGAACGTAGAGACTGCCGTTTAACAGGACACAAAGCCTGGTATCTTACAACAGACCCTTCAAAAGCTCCAAGAAATTATAACCAGTTAAAGCTATGGGGGGAGCAGCTATGAGAAATTCACTATACGACAAACCAGAAGGCTGCATGTTGAGCAGAATAGTTGGTAGAATTATCACTCATAAGGTTATGATGCATGATGATTTCAGCATGAAGATAGTGTCTGCCGGAGGTAACAGGCAAGGAGGCCTTCCTTTATATCATGGTACTTATAGCCAATGTGAGCAGTTTGTTAAATACAAAAGAACATTTTATGAACAGAGATAGATTTAAGCCTAATTATATCCTTTTAATTAATCGGTTTTGGGATGTTAACCTGGAATATAATTTCTCTGGTAACGAAACAAAACTTTACTTCTATCTTTTGCATGTAAGCAATTCACTGGGATGGAAGAATCCTTTTAGAAACTCTCTCCGGCAAATACGAAACGGGACAGGAATTTCAATAAACTCAATAAAATCTGCGCAAAAACGATTGATTGAATCAGGACTGATCTCAGTATCACCAGGAATCGCAGGAAATAGATTTAATTATCAAAATAAAACAGAATATACTTTATCAGTATCAAATTTTGACACTCAACAGGATACTCAACCTAATACTCGTTCTGATACTCAGAAAGGAACTCAACCAGATACAATAAATAAACTAAATGAAACTAAACAATTATTTGACAGATTTAGGCAGGCATATCCTGGCACTAAAAGAGGATTAGATACAGAATTTGAAAACTTTATGAAAAAGTATAATGAGGAAACGACAGTACTTCTTATACCAGCACTTGAAAAAGAAATAAACCATAAACAAAAGTTGAAAGATGCTAAGCAGTTTTGTCCCGAATGGAAAAACCTTTCAACATGGATTAATCAAAGATGCTGGGAACAAGAGTTACCTCCTATTGAAGCAATGAACGGAAAAGCAGTTTTAACCCCAGCAAAAGGACTTACACGATGAAAAGAAATGAATTGAAAAATGTAAATATTGAATACGGAAAGCTGCCACCACAAGCAAATGATGTAGAAGAAGCCGTTTTAGGAGCCTTAATGTTAGAAAGCGATGCTCATGAAAAAGTATTCGGCTTAATTGATACACATAGTTTTTATAAAGATGAACACCAAAAACTTTTTGAGGTAATAAAAGAAGTTGCAAAGACCAAACCAGTAGATTTAATAACCATCACTCAAGAATTAAATAAACGGGGACTACTTGAAGAACTTGGAGGTCCAGGAAACATTATAGGACTAACTTCTAAAGTTGCCTCAGCAGCACATTTAGAGGCGCATGCACGAATAATAGCAGAAAAGTATTACCAAAGAGAGACAATCCGAAAAGCGACAGAATTAGTTAATATGGCTTATTGCGGAGAGGACGTTGAAGTGATTAGCAATGAATGGAAACAATCAGGAGAAAGTTTGGATGATGTTTTCACCGTTGCAAATACTGGAACTCATATTAAAGATGTTCTAAAAACAACTTTAGAACTAATTGAACAGGATGTTATAAATGCAAAAGGGCATAAAACTCCCGGTATACCAACGGGTTTTGAGTCATTAGACGATAATACAGGAGGTTGGAGAGGTGGAAATCTCATAATTCTTGCAGCTCGGCCAGGAATAGGCAAGACTTCTTTAGCGCTACATTTTGCATTGCAAGCAGCGAAAGCAGGCTATCATATCAACTTCTACAGCGCAGAAATGCTAAAAGAAGATTTAATGAGAATCCTTTTGGCTACAGAAAGTGAAATTTACCGTTCAAATATCAGAGATGGATTTATAAATAACGAAGATTGGAAAAGCATTAATGTGGCTGTTGCTAAACTGGAAAAATTACCTATAATTTTCCGTGATGCAGCAGGCATGACAGTAGAACAGATAAGAGCTTCAATTCGTAAAAACAGGAAACAAGGGAATTGTGATTTTGCCATAGTAGATTACTTACAGCTTGTAAAGTCTTCTCAGTCTAAAACCAGCAGGGAATTGGAGGTGAGCGAAATCAGCCGGACTTTAAAAACCACTGCATTGGCCGAAAACATCCCTGTCATGGCACTTTCTCAATTAAATAGGGCAGCAGATGGAGAAACACCCAGACTCTCTCATTTGCGCGAATCTGGCGCTATAGAGCAAGATGCTGATATTGTATGTTTTTTAAATAAACCTGAGCCGTTGCAAAACATCATCCGGTTCACGGTTGCAAAACATAGACGAGGCAAACTCGGTGAAATAGATATATTTTCGAATGATGAAATGACGAAATTTTCTGAATCCCTAAAGTTTAATAATGAAAACTCAGTTGCACATCATCAAAATAATACTAATCCATTTTAATTCAATTGAGAAGTCTCACCTTAACAAGGCCCTAATAATTCACCAAAAGCAAATGACTGTTTTCTCATCCACATTGTAAAAAAAAGAAAAACTCAATGCCTACACTTAAATTGTAAACTTTATGTAAATGTTTTACAACTTAGTTTACAGTCCTATAATAGTTATAACTTGTTGGCGATAAATAATATGAACAGTCCTCACCATACAGTTTTGTAAAGCAACTGAATAATTCAAATTGTAAACCCATGAATCTTTTACCTGAGAATAGGGTAGTAAAAAAAGTTGCTCATTACATACACTACTATAGTGGCTAATTAATTATTCTATTCCCCAAAACAGTGGTTATTTTTCCTGTAATCATCCATTCGAGTTTAATAGCTTAGCGGCTATTGTAAAGAACAATAAAAAACAATGATATGCCATTCAAAAAAGGACATTCCGGCAATCCGGCAGGTAGAAAAAAAGGAGCACCAAACAAGAGTACGAAAGAGATCCGTGAGGTTATTACAGGCATCATTAGCCGCAGCTTTGATGAATCCAAAATACTAAAGGATATTAACTCTTTAAGCCCTAAACAGAGGCTTGATTATTACATCCGTTTACTGGACTTTATTTTGGCCAAACCAAAATCGATTGAACCGGAAAGTGAGAAGCCTTTAACTATGAATGAAAAATACAGTAGAATAACAGAGTACATTAAAAACAACTTCAATACATCTCAAGATAAAAATGACAAACCTCGTCGAGGTTCTTTGGTGAAGATTGGTCCAACAGTCCCAGAAGTAGATTATGATACTGAACAAGATAAGTTAATAGAGAAGCGGAGGAGAAATTCACTATGAAATTGCTATTAATCGTATTTATTTGAAGAAGAATCTATGTTTTCAATTTTAAGATATTAGGCTTAATTTCTAAAATATTTGCAAACATGATTGATATCAAGATTTAAAAATAAATTTTTTGCTTTTTTTGAAGAAACACAATAATCAATTAATATCTTATGAAAACAGCAGTATTTACTTTATTTCTTGGACTTACTATGATTCTTCATGCTCATTCACAAAGCCTGCAAGTGTTGAAAGATAAAAATGGGTTTCAAGAATATAAATTTGGCTCAAATATAAAATCTTATGATGGCCTTGAAAATCTCACAGATAAACGCGATAGGGAGGTAAATGCAGGAACTTATCGTTGGCATAATGAAATGCCTGGAAATAAAAGAATAGGTGATGTAGAGCTAAGATTAACTTTATTAGAAACTTATAATAATAAAATTTATAAAATCCAAATTTGGTTTGAAGGATATGAAAATGATTCAAAAATTAAAAATGTTTTGAATGAGGCTTATGGTACCATGGATGAAACAATGTGGAAAAAAGATAATATAGAATGCAGTTATTTTTTTAGTCGAAATGACCCAGATGGCATTATAACTTTTACAGATACCAATTTAGAGGATCAAGCAAGAGCTTATGAAAAAGGAGTTAGAGCAAATTCAGCTGCAAACAAGCTCTAAATATTATCCTAAGTTATTCATTGCAGTTCAAGAATGATATGATATCTATTTTAAAGAAGTATCTATGTATTCAATTATATTACTGCTTTCTTTGAAATACATGTAATGAAGTTGAAACTTATCATTACCACATGGAATTTCCTTTCCAGCAAAGGAAGTATCATTGTTACTGTTAGATGGCATGGCACAAATAACATTTATGTGGATGCTATTTGGGAGTTTACGATTAAAGCCAAAAAGTTTCCACCATTCTTTGCCGCTTTCGCTTCTTAATAAATACTGGATGAATGTTGCATAAGCCAAACCTTGCTGGATAACTTTTACAGGAGACTCATTGGCTTTATTTTCATCTTTAACTTCAATTACACTTAGCTTTATACCATTGCCAGTACCAATCCGGGCTAAAATATCTATACCTCCTTTGCTTGAATTTGAATAAGTTAATGAAGACTTACTTGCTGAAATGGGTGTGGGCATTTGAAAGCGGTTACTCAAGGCAAGTCTTACTGGTTGGATGTTCAACAAAACTTTATTCTTACTGCTATTTTTTGAAAATTCCGTTAAAAGTAGGCTTTCAATTCTGTGTTCATCATTTTTTTTGATGTTATTCCTGCTGGGTAAGGCATTAAAGAATTTGCGAAATTCTTGTGCTTTATCCGACCTCCATTCACAATTATCAAGGTTGATGCTGCATCCAAAATATTTCAGATTATTCTTATCAAATTTTTTTGTGAAGATTACCGGTATGTTTTTTTTTACTTTTAGATGAGCTACATCCTGGCCAAGATAGCGC
>JAEYNZ010000075.1 GCA_023412195.1 Bacteroidota bacterium | reverse complement strand
CCGTTTTCATGCTAATTAATATTAAATTAAACATTAATAATTATTGAGCTTCGAGCTCGTCATTAGTATACGGTGGCGGACTTGATTTTTATTCGTGCGTGTGTAAATAATTTTTATGTAAGTTTGAGAAAAAATATGACATGCCAACAATATCAATGTTTTACGGGATAATTATCAGAATGTATTTTGCTCCAAAAGAGCATAATCCACCACATATACATGCATATTATCAGGAAACAAAAGCAACTTTTAAAATAATTGATGGAGATTTGATTGATGGAGATATACCAATTAGACAGATTCGGCTGGTTCAAGCCTGGATAGAGATTCATAAAGATGAATTGTTGGCGGATTGGGCATTATGTCAAAATGGAGAAAAGCCATTTAAAATAGAACCTTTAAAGTAAATAGAGATGTATTTAGCAATAAAAGAAGTAATGACTCAAAATGACTACATGCTGCTTCTAAGTTATGAGAATGGAGAGGTGAGACAATTTGATATGAAACCGTATCTGGATTTGGGGATTTTTCAAGAGCTTAAAGATCCTATGATGTTTAAAACTGTTAAACCTTGTTTTGATTCTATTGAATGGGCTAATGAAGCAGATTTAGATCCTGAAATTTTATATAAGAATAGTACCCGAATTAACCAATAGAAATAAACTGCGGGTAACAGGAGTGCAAATTTCATAGCGGTGTCCGTGTGTATTTTTGTTGGGGATTCTTGAATCGCAGTTCAGTCCTGGCAGATATGGATGCGCTCCGAAATCCGCTACGGAAATTTAGCACCTAACCGGTAAATCTAATAAATTTAGGTATAATAAAATAAGCAACAGGTAAA
Organism: Bacteroidota bacterium; assembly: GCA_023412195.1. Classification (GTDB taxonomy): domain Bacteria; phylum Bacteroidota; class Bacteroidia; order Bacteroidales; family Prolixibacteraceae; genus Mariniphaga. Next base: position 57,246 of record JAEYNZ010000075.1, on the reverse strand, counting down.
GGACAATTTCCTGCTCCTTTACCTGTTGCTGCCGGTATAACGTCGGTTCCTGTAAGAAGGCTTTATTCCGGCTTGTAAAAATAGATTTCATATTGCTGGTCCGACACTTCGTTCACCCAGTGTGAAAGGGATATGGAAGAGGCTTTATCGATCAGCGGTGCGGGAAGGAAGGGCGCTGTGAGTTTGTACATTTTCCCTTCTGGCATCTGGTTCAGGTCGGCCATCACCTGCGCAACAGGGTGTTCGCCTTTTGCCAGCATTTCGCGGGCATCGAGTTCAGCATGCAGGCGGCTTTCGTCGAACCACCACGGCATTACGGTATTGTAACCTGTCTCTTCAGTGTCTGCAAGCAGGTCCTGCCCTACCTCCTGCCGCAGGTGGTTAATCAGGTCTTCAACCCTTACTTTTCCCACAGCGGCTGCCTGCTGCAGGGTGGCAATACGTGCCACTGTTTTTCGCAACACAGGGTTCTTCAGCTTGCTGAAAGCCGGTACATAATCAATGAGCACATCCTCAAGGTGCGGCCATGTTTCAATCAGCTGCATCACTTTGGTCCTGGGTGTTATAATAATCTTTCCTGAATTTTCCATGGGAGTTATTTATAGGATAATATGCGTTGTTCGCCTTCGAGTTTTCGGTATTCCGACAGGTTCTGGGAGACTTCAAGTGTTCCCAGGTATTCACCTTTATCATTGCGCAATGCAAAATATTCGATGTGGATGAACTGGCCTCCCTTGTTGATCCAGAAGGGCGCCCGGTTTTGCTTTCCGCTTTTAAAGTCTTCAAGTATTTTATCGACAATATGGGTGCTGGCAGGCGGATGGCAATGGCGGACATCGCGGTTCAGGATGGCCCTGTTGCGCTGGAAAATCCTTTCAGAGCCTTGTGTGAAGTATTTCACCTTATCATGGCGGTCAACAAAGGTCATATCCACAGGCACGGTGTTCAGTATTGCCAGCAGTTCTTCGGCAGTGAAGCCTCCCGAAGAAAGCTGAATGTTTCCGCCCTCGCGCTGGGCTTCATTGATTCCCTGTTCTTCCATGCCTTCAGGTGTCCATTCAGTGGGCGGGTCGTACAGACAAAACCCGATTTCAACCGATTGCTTCCTGATCTGGTACCAGTCGGTTTCACCCAGTGCATCCATGGCCATGGGAAACAGGATTTCCTCTTCTTTTACAATCATGTCGATCACCCCTTTTGCAGCAGGTATGAGCACCAGTTCGGCCGAGGCAACCAGGTCATCTTTACCCAGGTCGGGTACATTCAGGATTTCAATGCTCCCTTTGAGCAGTTCCCTGATTTCATCATGCTTGCCCCACATAACCTTGGGCGGGCCAGTGATTCCGAGGTTTTCAAGGAAAGGGAACAGCAGGTACTCTTTCCGCTGGTAATGCTTGTCGACATCGATCAGCTGGTTATACCCTCCCCTCAACCTGAGGATGGCATCCTGGAAATACTCTTCCTTTAAATACTCAACAGCCGACAATTCTGAAAGCACATTTTCGGCCACCCGTTTCAGGGCTTTATTTTCCTGTATCATCACATCCACCGGGTGCCCGTCAGGGATGGTCTTTATGGCTGAAAGGTCAACCCGTCCTTCGAGTACAGCAGAATGGGCATCACAAAGTTTTAAGACCTCTTCAACGGGAAGCCCTTCGGCAATCAGTTCCTGTTCAACTTCCACAACCTCACCATATGGTATCCTGCTCAGGCTGACAAGCAGTTCATTTCGCACCTGTTCCTGCGATTCACCTTCATGCAGTTTCAGGATCAGTTCCTTCAGTTTCGCTTTCCTGAATCTTGAATTATCAATGTTTTCGCTCATAACAAATCATTTAATTTAAAAAAGGAGGCTGTCTCAAAACTGAGACGGCCTTTTTTCATAAATTTTATTCCTTATTCAGAGATTCTCTATTTATATTTTTCAATTAACCTTTTTCAGTAGTTTTTATTTTTGATAAACCTAAATTGAAGATACCAGTGCCTTACAACGATGTAATTTCATTAATTGAAGGGGGCAAAACCCTTTTTATGTAATCTTTTTGAGGTTATGAGCCATCGCAATTAGCCCAAATTCAATATTTACCTTATCAATTCCTCGAAGATGGAATCGTTTAAATCCACGGTTACTTTTAATCATTCCGAAAACCGGTTCCACATCTGCAGGTCTTCGCTTTCGGTGTCTTATCCCTTCTGGACTAAGTAATCTTTCTCTTGCTTTATTTTTAAGTTCTTTACCTCTATGGCTTACTTCGATTATCCTGTTAGTTTTTCTTTTATGACATCTTCCATGAAGTGGACATCCATTACAGTTCTGCGCCTGGTACATCGACAGAGTAATTTTATATCCAGTTTTAGTTTTTGATGTTTTGTTCCCAACAAATGACATGGATTGCCCCATCGGACAGTAATAGCAATTAAGTTTATCATTATAATACAGATTGTCAGGATGAAACTCCCCTTTAGATTCTCCATTATCATGTTGTTCATTGTCAAAGTAGTTGTATTTTACAAAAGCTTCGACTTTATTCTGCTCCAAAAATTCATAATTCTCCTCTGAGCCATAACCAGCATCTGCTGTTAGCTCTTGTGGCATGCTACCATATTGTTTTTCAAAAGAATGTAAATGCTCCTGTAAGGTTTTGGTATCAGTAGTATCCTGGTGGATGGAATAATTTCCGATTAATTGTTTGCTGGTGCTGATTTGAATATTATAGGCAGGTTTTAACTGACCGTTCTGCATATGATCTTCTTTCATTCTCATAAAAGTGGCATCAGTGTCAGTTTTAGAAAAGCTGTTTCTTCCTCCTAAAATCTTCTCTTTTTCTTTATATTCCTCAAGCTTTTTAGGCCAGTTCTTTTTGGCATAATTAATTTTTTGCTTCACTTTTTTTTTAACCGGCTTATCTGCAAGAGCTGTATCTATCTGTGCAATTGTATCACGTACTTTTTCAGCATCAATGGAAGCAAAGTCAATTGGTTCAGTATCTTTTAATTCTTCAGCTGCTACCTCTTGGGTATAGTTCCATAATTCTTCCAATTGGGTTCCAATACGATCTTTATTGGTTTTTATTGAGTTTCCCCATACAAACGTGTACCTGTTTGCATTAGCTTCTATTTTGGTTCCATCGGTATACACTTTCTGTAAATCAATATGCCCAGTATCCACCAACATTAATACAACTTGGGTAAATACTTTTTTTATAACTCCCTTTAAACGGTCACTTCGAAAACGATTAATGGTATTGTGGTCAGGCTTTTTCATCCCGCTTAGCCACATGAAGTGAATGTTTTCCTTGATGGCAGATTCTAACTTGCGTGAAGAGTAAATATTGCACAGATATCCGTATACCAGCACTTTGAGTAGCATCCTGGGATGATAACTGCTACTACCACCTCCTTTATACTTGCGTATTAAAGGATCCAGATTTATCTGATCAAGTACTTGATTTACAATTCTTACCGGATGCTTTGAAGAAATCAACTCATCAAAAGTAGGTGGCAATGCCATCAATTGATGTTGATCGTAGGGTTTAAATTTTATCCTTCTTGTTTTCATATCCTAATTTAAAAAATTATCTGCTTGATAATTAATAAATTAAGGCTAAGATATCAACATTTAATTGTTGATTATCAACAAATTAAAGAGGCTGCCCTTTTGAGACAGCCTCTTCACTGTAAAAGTTAAACAAGTTAATAAAAATTGGCGGATCGGAATCATTATAAATCGTGCTTATTTCCTTTTTCAATGCTCCATCCGAACTTCAGCCCGAATACAAACCACACCAGTGCCACGGTACCGAGGGCAAAGATTGTGTCTCCGATTACCCTCATCCATTTAAGGGTATGAATGTGCGGTTGCTGCAGGAATTCAGCAGAACGTGCGTACCACAACCCCTCCTGAACACTGGCAACAGTCTGTGCCAATCCAATAGGCAGTACACTGATGAGCACCATAAGGGCCAGCCCGATATTGATGGCCCAGAAAGCAAATTTTAACCATTTCTCCTTCCACACTACGGTGGTGTCGAGATCACGAAGCACAAACAGCATCAGACCGATTCCAAGCATTCCGTACACACCGAAAAGGGCTGTATGCCCGTGAACCGGAGTTGTATTCAGTCCCTGCATGTAGTACAGGGCGATGGGAGGATTGATCAGAAAACCGAATATACCGGCCCCTACAAGGTTCCAGAAAGCAACTGCAATAAAACTGTAAATGGGCCACTTATAAATGTTGATCCAGGCAGAGCTTCTCGATATTTTCATATTGTCGTAAGCTTCATATCCCACAAGGACCAGTGGCACCACTTCGAGGGCGCTGAAAGTTGCCCCCAGTGCCATTACAGCTGTAGGTGTACCTGTAAAATACAAGTGATGAAAAGTTCCCAGTATACCACCCGACAGGAAAATGACGGTGGTAAGCAATACCGCAAGCGTTGCAGTTCCTGCCTTTAACAGCTGCAACCTCACAAAGAGAAAAGCCATTACTACAACAGCAAATACTTCAAAGAAACCTTCCACCCAGAGGTGAACAACCCACCAGCGCCAGTATTCTGCAATGGCCAGGTTTGTCTGGCGGCCCCACATTAATCCTGCACCGTAGAAGACCGCAATGGCCACTGAAGCAATCAGGAACAGAATCAGCAGGTGGCGGCTTTCATTACGTTCCTTCAATGCAGGCCAGATAGCCCTTGCCAGCAGAAACAGCCAGATGAACAGTCCAGCAAACAGGAAGATCTGCCAAAAACGTCCTAAATCGACATATTCATATCCCTGGTGCCCGAACCAGAAATTTTCAACCAGTCCCAGTTTCTGCATCACACCCATCCACTGGCCGGCAAGTGAACCGACTACAATTATAAGCAATGCAAAAAACAGAATATCTACTCCCAGTTTCTGGAATTTTGGTTCCTTACCCGAAATAGCAGGTGCGTAATAAAGTCCGGTGGCTAACCACGAAGTGGCAATCCAGAAAATGGCCAGCTGCACATGCCATGTGCGCGAAATGGAATATGGCAGCCATTCCGACAAGGGAAAACCATAAAAGGCCTGTCCTTCCACACCGTAATGGGCTGTAACAACTCCCATGATAACCTGTACAAGAATAAGCAGAGTTACTACCCAGAAGTATTTCAGCGTGGCTCTTTGAGATGGGGTTTGCCCCAGATTTTTTAAAGGGAAAACGGATGGAGCCTTTAGTTCTTCTTCTTTTTTGGTAACAGCATAAAACCATACCATCAGTCCGATACCAGCCAGCAGCAGGATCACACTGAAACCGGTCCATAAAAGCATCCCGCCTGTCGGGGCATTCCCTATCAGTTCATCGGCAGGCCAGTTATTGGTGTATGTAATATCCTGTCCGGGCCGTTGGGTTATGCATGCCCATGAAGCCCAAAAGAAAAAGGCGTTTAACTGCTTTACTCTTTCAGGGTCCTTCAGGGAATTCAAGGGAACACTGTATGCTTCCCGAAGGTGATCCAAAGATGGATCATTTGTAAAAAGCCCTCCGTAATAATCACTGTTGTGCTGTATGGCTTCACTACGAATACCTGAAACTGTGATTGTCTTTTTTTCACGGTCAAAAGTATTGGTCCGCATATCGCGCTGCAGGGTAACTTTAAGCGAGGCCTGCTGTTCTTCGGTAAGTTCGTCGTACTTTACGCCATGTGCTTCCTCTGCAAGCCTGTCGAGCATAAAAACTGCCTCACGATGCAGCCAGTCGGCGGTCCAGTCGGGTGCCTGGTAGGCACCGTGGCCCCATATTGTTCCCAACTGCTGACCACCCAGCGATTGCCAGACATTTTGCCCGTCCTTGATTTCCTGGCCTGTAAAAACAGTTTGTCCATCTGTTGTAACTACTGCCTCAGGGACAGGAGGTGCTTCACGATAGATTTCCCGGCCATAATAAAGGAGTATGGCAAAAGAAACAACAATCACCCCGGTGAATGCGAGCCATAAATTCTTTGTTTTCATAAAATTTGTGATTAATAGATTTTAATGAACACAAATATAAGTACTTTTTTATTTGTGGACTAAAAACTCCAGTTATCTATTGAATTTTTTATATTTTTGTGCAACTGAAGAATGAACCGTGTTTAAAAAAGAAACTGAATATGCATTAAGGGGCCTGGTTTATATCCAGGCACAGAATTACCTGGACAGGACACCGGGAATACTTGAAATATCATCAGAAATTGATACCCCGCCTTCGTTTACTGCCAAAATTCTGCAAAGGCTTGTACGATTGGGTTTTATTGAATCGATGAAGGGCAAAAATGGTGGCTACTTTTTCAATCCCAGAAAACCTGATGTACCCATTAAAAAGGTAATCATAGCCATCGAAGGCGACAGAATATTCACTGGCTGTGGTTTCGGGCTTTCACATTGCGATGACAATAATCCCTGTCCGCTACATGAAGCTTATGCACCTATCCGTGATTCCATCAACAACCTGCTGTCGCATGAAACCATTCAGGAACTGGCGAAGAAGGCTAATCCGGAAGGGGTACTGAACCGGCTTAAAAACAACTGAGGTATACGTTTCTTTGGTTATCCTTCCATAGAAGGGTCTGCTGAAAATCTCCGATGATATTAATTTTTCAAGTATGCCTGCCTGAGCAATAATCTTCCTGTCTACTGCTCCTCATTGTATGGCTTGCTGATTATATTGTGGTTTGCAGCTGCTCTTCCACCACCTTCCCCCTGACTACCGAAAGGCAGGCTCGTGCCTCGGGTACTCCTGATGTCCAGGAGGAGAAATGTCCCTGCTGTGCGGGTTGCAGTGGTTCTGAAGGAACTGTTTTTCAAAAGGAATATTATAATTGATCTGATTTAAATAACGGGCTACGAATACTCCCCACCTTTTGCAGGGAGAGGTGACACGCGCTACCGTGACGGGGTGGTTTTCACCTTCTGCAAAAATGCATGTCTGCAGATAAGGTAAGCAGTGTATACTTTAATTTCACCCCATTATGTTATTGTCTGTATTGATATAAAACATCCATGAAAGATTACGGTATTACAACATCCTCCCGCGTTGCTTTATTATCGTAGACAAAAGCAACAGTTACCAGCAGCATCACCATGATTACACCGACATATACACCTGAAGGTACGGGCGCAGGTTCACCCTGTGCATAGGAGTGCATACCTGAGAGGTAGTAATTCACACCAAAGTATGTCATTAATACGGAACCAAATCCTACCAGGGAAGCAGCGCTGACTGCAAAATTGCCTTTAAACCCCGGGATCTTGTGCATGTGAACAATAAATGAATAGACAAGGATTGTAACCATTGCCCATGTTTCCTTTGGATCCCATCCCCAGTACCTTCCCCATGATTCATTGGCCCACACACCTCCGATAAATGAACCGGCTGCAAGCATAAACAATCCAATGATCAGTGCAATATGGATAATCACTACAAGTTCTTTAATGGTATGGTTGATCCGCCTTTCATTTTCCGGATTCCTTAAGATCATCAGGATCAGGTTCAGGAGGCCCAGCATGGCACTGATGCCCAGGAAACCATAGCTTGCCATAATAATGGCAACGTGTACAATCAGCCAGTAGGATTGCAGTACAGGAACCAGGTTCGTAATTTCAGGGCTCATCCAGCTGAACCCGGCAACCAACAAGGTCAGTCCGGCAAGCATCGTTGTCAGCGACAGGGTGATTTCAGACCGTCCAACGAACAGTATGCCGGCCAGCAAGGTTGCCCAGCTTAGAAAAATCATCGATTCATATCCGTTGGCCCATGGAGCATGGCCTGATATGTACCAGCGGATGATCAATCCTGCTGTCTGTACCAGGAAAAATAACAGGATAATAAAAAATCCAACTTTCCTGAGGGTTCCCAGTTTCTTTTTTGGATTAAAGATTGTGTAAATCTGCAATATCAGCAGGATTAGTCCTGCTGTAAGCAAAACTTTTGAGAGTTTTCCGAAAATATCCCACTTATGATATAATATTTCAAGCTTAATTTTGGTGCCGGAAGGAATAATAGCAGCACCTTCCTTCTGCTGGTATCCTTTGATGCTGTTGAGCAGCTGACTTGCAGTTCCCCAATCCTGGCGGGCAACTGCCTGGAAATAGTTGCCTGTAACCTGCTGCGCGAAAGTTTCACCCTGTTCTCCCAGCTGACGGGCATCAGCTACAGACACCCATTTATCATTTGAATGCCCGGGTATGGGGAATACTGTAAAAAAGCGGCCGGTAAACACCGACATCATGATATTTACCCGCTCATCCACATTAATCACCTCCTTATCAAGCTTGTTGCGTTCACTGGGCTTTTTGGCAAATGCAGCCGAAACCATTTGTCCTAACCTGTAACCACCTGCTTCGCGGGGAAGTACGATCTGGTTAAATGAAGCAAAGCCACTGTTAATTCCCAGCATTTTCTGCAACTCGGAATTTGCCACTTTAATAACAGGCTCATTCTTCCAGAGTTCAGGATTTGACTGCATATGGAGAAATACCTCGGTGGCAGGCATTCCCTTCCAGTTATTTTTTTTAACAACCTTTCTTAGAATTTCTGAGGCCATTGTAGCGGCAGGTTCAGTTCTGCCTTTGGGGCTCTGCAAGAGTAGCTCCTCAAATTCAGCTACATGCCGGGGGTTCAAAGATTGAATATTAGAGCTGGATTGGGCATTGGCAGTAAATGTAATTACCCCAAATATCATGACAGCAAACAATTTCTTCCGGTCTTCGCTCAGCTTGGCTGATGCTTTGACCAGTTTCACAAACCTGCTGTTTTTAACGAACATGGTAAAGATAAACCCTATGATCATCATCAGGTAGCCCAGGTAGGTAACAGAGGTTCCCCATGCATCGCTGTTAACCGAAAGAACAGTACCTTTTTCATCGTTGTCATATGATGACTGGAAAAACCTGTAGCCTTTATAATTTAAAATATTATTCATGTAAATCCTGAAGGGTTTCTCGATTTCTCCATCCCTAAGAACCACTTCACTGGCGTAAGATGAAGGGCTGTTTGATCCGGGATACCTTTCAAGCTGAAAATCATTCAGGTGAATAGAAACCGGCAACTCAATCCTTCTTGATCCAAAAGAAGCAGTGACATTCACCCCATCTACTGAAGTAGTAAAGCTTTCACCTACCATCCCTTTTTTCCCAAATACAACCAGGCTTTTTGCATTGTCGTCCACAGCAACGGCCAGTTGTAAGGCATCAGCGACATTTCCTTCATTTTCTGCAGGAGAATATGTCAGTTGCAGCCTTCCTTTCTGGAAGAAACGGCTGACTGCAAAATGAATATTCCCTGAAGAATATACCATCTGGGTATTAAGTTCTGTCTGGACACCCGGGTTGATTGAGCCGGTACGGTGACCGGCCATATCGAGCATAAAAATTGTATCGGAAGCGGCAACGAAAAGCTTATTGCCTTCCATTGAAAGATTAACCGCAGGATTTACATTTTCTGCATGAAAGCCAATGGCTGTATTGTCAACAGATTTTTGCTCACCCTGTTTCAGGTTGAACGATTGGCGTTGCATATTGCTGCCCACAGCCATCAGTGAAATCACAGGTTCTCCTGAAGGGTCTGCAACAATTGTTTCAACTGCCGAAGGTATATACTGAAGATTTTTAACATGAACTGTTTTTCCGTTGACCTGTATCTTTTCTGAAAACCGGTTGGAAGTATAAGGCGAAAATTTCACCTCCTTTACCTTACTTACTGTCTCATCGCCATCGTTGACAACAAGTTGTATAAAAGTTTCTTCAGATATGATATAATCTGTAGATTCTCCTTCCCTGATATGCATCAACCCCTCGTACCCGAAATACCTGGTTAATGATGCGCCCACCAACATCAGTATAAATGCGATATGGAACAGGAAAATGGGCCACTTCTTCCATGTATAGAGCTTATTATTAAATATGCTACCTATCAGGTTAAAGCCAAGCAGCAGCAACAGAATCTCAAACCACCTGGAGTTATAGATCAGAATTTTAGCAGTAATGGTACCATAATCATTCTCGATGAATGTGGCATATGCAATGGAAACAGCAAAAATAATGGTAAGCACGCCGGTAAACAGCATGGAAAAAAGAAACATTCCGAACTTCTTCATAATTCTATCTTCAATATATCAACCCCGCAAAAATATGTAAAAAAGGAATAACGGATTTTATAGTTCTTTAGTATAATTGGAAATGGCAATCGGAACAATGCTGCTGACGCCAAACATCATTGATATCAATGGGATGCTCGAATTCAAGCGGAGCATTTATGTTTGAAATCTCCAGGTCAAACAGTGTCCCCTGTGCAATAATACTGTGGCATAAATTGCAGTCGCGGGAAATAACCTTCCCTTGTTCTGAAATATGCTTGTCGTTATGGCACCTGTAACAGCCATCGGTTTCCAGATGACCAAGATGGTTTGGGTATTCGCTCCACTTCACATTCATATGTGGGAAAAAGTTTTGTGAATATCCTTTCTGCATGCTTGCTATTGCCCTGTCAATATCGTTTTTTCTTGATTCAAGCAACTCAGGATACATCAGTTCATAATATTCATTTACCTGGTTTCTGATGGCATTGAAAGCACTGTCTTTCGAAGGATAATCTTCAAGATACACACCCATAGCCACCGATTTTATGTCAGGCAAATCTTTTGATATTTCACCCGAAACAAGATATGCATCGATGAAATTCTGGGGGACTTTATAATCGTGTGAAGGCCTGTTGTGGCAATCAAGACAATCCATTTCCCTGATTTCATGAGATTCCATCTCCTGAGGCGACAATTTCTTTTCCTCATCCGTATAAACTGTTACTTCGCCGGTTTTCAGATTGGTATATCTTACCCAGGGGATTTCACCCCTTTTTTCATCAGTTGCAATGTATTCAATTTTAATATCAGGATTTATGTGCCAGTGAATACCTTCGCTGATCCCCTTGGCGCTATGATCGGCGCTGGTTTTTAGTAACATATGGATGTTCCATTCTGTATTTTCTTCATCAGCAAGATATGATGTTTTGATCCGCATTTTAGGATCATAGAACTTTTCGGGCCAATGGCACTCTTCGCAGGTTTCCTGTGCAGGCCTGAGGCTGTGCACCGGAGTTGGGATCGGCCGCGGGTAACTGTTTGTTAAAACAGCATAAACCTGGTATAACCCAGACATCTTACTTTTGACATACCAGTCGGCGCCGCTTCCAACATGACATTCAACACAAGATACCCTTTCATGTGAGGACTCCTGGTATGCAACATATTCAGGTTCCATAACCTGGTGGCACACTTTCCCGCAAAACTCCACAGACTCAGTATAATGAAAGGCTTCGTAACTTCCTATCGCTGTAAGTATTAAAAGAACAAGGGTTCCGGAAGCAAAAATAACGGTTACATTTCGTGTGGCAGGTATATTAAAATCTATAACAGGAAGGCCTTTAACCTGCCCTGGTTTATGTTCCCTTTTTAGTTTCCGTTTATTGAAATATGCACCAACAGGTATCAAAATTAATCCGACGATGAGAAACATCGGCAGGATGATGTACATGAACAACCCGACGTATGAACTTCCCACATCAAAAATCAGGGTAATTAAAAAAAGCAGAAAAATCAGGAACAGGTTCAATAGGGCTATAACTGCACCGATAACAGAAATCCAGTTGCGAAAAGATTGTGGAAGGTTCATATTGGTAAACTATTATTTGGTAAAACAAAATTCATTTCAAATAAACCTTCAATTAATTCATCAATCAGGTATGCCAGCCGGTAATGATGCTTTTATAGTTTTCTCCAGGCGATTTACCCATCGACGCAACATAAATATGTACCAGCAGGAAGATAAAAATAAAAAAGCCCAGGATGCCATGCAGGACGGCTGTGAGCAATATCCCACTTACAGCAAACACCTGCTCCATTATGACCTCCGGAAAGAGCAATGCAATTCCGGTAATGATCAGTAATGGGAAAAATACATACATCACAAAAATATAGGCATACTTCTGGAGTGGATTAAATTTTCTTTTTTCTGAAACAGGAAAAGGAGTTTCCTCACCATTAAACATGCCGGAGACATAATATAAAATTTGTTTCTTCAATCTTTTATCCAGCCCCTGAATCTTCACCCTGTAGTATTTACCGTTTTTAGTAAGCAGGTTGCCTGCTACAAAAACAAGGTAGTTGAATGAAAGTAATAGTCCTGCAAAATTATGTATGGTTATTGAAGTTTTAAAATCAAGAAAAATAACACTTCTGCCTGTATAGTGTAAACTGATCCCTGTGATAATCAATGCAATTATGCACAAAGCATTCACTGCATGCCAAAGCCGCAACCACAATGGATATAGATATAATTTTTCTCCGGTTCCCATAACGCTACTTATTTTTTACCCTTAAAATTGTATGAATAATTATACCTCCAAGCGTTGCAAAGAAAACAATTGCATAAATCAAATTCAGATATGGGATCCGGGAAGACCCTATTACATAATATTCTGTTGAAAAATTGGTGTTTCCTGCAACAAAACCTGAAAGCAACCCACCCTCAGCAGTGCGTGTCTGCAGATTTTGGTACTTATACAATGAGGCTTGCAACATACTGTTGGCCGAATGACATTCCACACAGTTTCTGGTGGCTTCTTCCTTTTTCAGGATATTATGTGAAACCAGCAGTGAATCCTGCACCTGGGTATGGCATTCGATACACCTGACACGTCGGAAATGAAGGTCCTGATTGGGCAACCAGTTATGGATCTGAACTAACTGAAGGTTGGCTGTATCAGAAACAAGCTGGTATTGTGCCATGTTATCGTGACAGGAAAGACACATTGCATTGTCGGCCTGGACAATTTCCTGCAAATTTGAACTTGTAGTGGCAACAGGCCGGTAATAATGCTGACTATGGCATTTTGAGCATGAAAACTGATCGCCATAAACTTCATAATGCACACTTTTATGGAATTCCTCTTCAATCTCATCAAATTTCCATGATGCATATGTTTCATCCCCCCCATGGCAATCAATACAGGTCATCAGCGGCTCCAATTTTAATTCACCGCTGTGTGGATATGTTTCATAATCCATTGAATGGCAGTCGATGCAGTTAAAGGTACTGTGAACGCCCATGGCAAACTTGAGCGTATCAAGTATATATAAAGGATTCATCAGCCTTCTTTCTTCCCTTTCAGTCCAATCGTTATACAGTGAAAATGTTTGTGAAGTATGGCACCTCAGACAGGCTTTATTTTGTTCAGGAGTCTGACCTTGCAGATTAGATGTACCAGATAACAGAGAAAGATTAATGAATAACAACACACAAATGAAAACTCTCATGGAACTTGTAAAATTAAAAAACTGCCCCAGGGAAGTTCCACCGGAGCAGTTTATCCATTTTATAACTTATTTTAAAGTTCTGATGAAATTCACCAAAGCCCAGCGGTCTTCTTCTTCAAGAATTTTCTTTTCGAAGTTTGGCATTTCATCTTTACCCACTATTGACTGGTAATAGATAACACCATCAGACTGAGCCTGAAACTTGGCATCATTGAATTTAGTCATTTCGGCTTTCATGCTTGCAGCTTTTGGTCCATCGCTCAGGCCCACGTTTCCATGGCATGATTTACAATGCTTTGCATAAAGCATTTTACCTACTTTTTCAAGTGATTCATTGCCTGCATGCGGATTTTTCATTTCCTTATACTTTGCAGGAACATCCCAGTTTTCAATAGCAGGTTTTGGCTGAGCAAAAGCAACCAGGAACAATCCTGTAACTAAAACCACTAAGGGATATGTTAAAAACGTCATTTTTCCTTTTTTCATGATAAATTAATTATAAGGTTACACATTAAAAATTCCAGAGTCTTGTTATTACAAATCCAAAAGCCATATTATCCATGTTGATCTCATTTGAATTCCACATCATGATTTCCTGAGGCAGAAGTCCCCTTGAGTTGCCAATATATATCTGAAAAGCATGGGTGCTGGTTGAAATCTCCCATCCCAACGACAGATTAGGCTGATGATACTCAGGAACAGTTCGCTGTTCAGAAATTTGCTGAATCTTCAAAGGTACATCATAATTAAAGATAAATGATGACTGTGGTGAAAAATTATAGCGCCCACTGAAGTGGATTCCAATCTTATCGTGATCAAAATCGGGGTCTACCATATTATAATGGGTAAAACTGGCACCGGTCTGCAGAGAAAGCCGGTCAGTAAACTTACGTGATATATTCAACTGAGTAAAGTACGACCACCTGTCGGGGAAACTCAGATCAAATTCTTCCTCACCAGTGATCGATTCCCAAACCTTTCCTGTACCAAATGAGCTTATATTACGCCCGTCTATAGCAAGTACGCTGTATAAAGTTACTGCTACCGGAATGGTATTCATTCTTGTTTGTTCAACAATGGTCCACTTGACATTCAGATCGGTGTGCATTTTTTCTTTTGTAAGCCCCACCCCAAATTGAAGGTTTGTAATCGGAACATAATTCAGTCCAAGCCTGATATTGGCACCGGGAGCATATATCCCGAAAAAGTCAGACATGCCTTTGTCAACGGATCCAAATTTATGCTGAATAGCAAATTCCAAAGTTCCGGGTACAGGTACCAGAGTTGTCGGGAAATCTATCATATATCCGCTTGCAAAAGGAAACCTGACAGGTCTGTCTTTTTCCTCTTCATCCTGTGCAAAAACTCCTGAAAAAGGTATGACTGTCAGCAACAGGAATAGTATGTAGTTCTTCATTTTTACCATGTTAATTGCAGTTAGTTATTCTTGGCTCCTTGCTGAATCCAGGCCAGTATAACGGCTGCCTGTGTAGCAGTGTACTGTTTGTAATGATTACCCAGATCAGGATGAGCGACAGTGTATATTCTGCTTTGCTGTGGTTCTGATTTGTTGAGATACCTGGTGGTGTTGATAGCAGTATAGGCTCTGTCAGCCCTCAAATCAGGTATCTGGCTTCCGTTATGACAGGACATACAATCATTTCCGCTGAAAATTGGCAGGATCTGCGTTGCAAAGGATATCTGCTGGGAAGGATCATCAGGATCGATAACCGGCACCTCCTCTGGCATAATCCAGTCGTACTTGCAGGATGTAGCCAGAAAAGCAGCCATCACAACCAGTAAAAGTATTTTAAATATTTTATTCATCTTTATTTTTTTTACCATTCACATGAGGTGATAAGCATTGAAAACCAATCCTGATATTAATTATGATTCAGGCGTATAAGCATTCAGTGCTTCCAATGTGTTTTGAAGAAGTGCATTAACATACCGTGGGTTGTGAACACCAAGGCTTCTGTCTTTGGTGATGCCATCCCAGTTAAAATAAGCCCTTACCAAATCAATTGGGAAAGTACCTACTTCAGGGTGATAACCATGTTCATCATCTCCGGCAATTACACCAAACTCGAGCAGTTTTGTTCTGATCTCGACAAGTTTAGCTGCAACATCAGTTTGCCTTCCGCCATAATTGAAACTATCAGTATCATGGCATTCTTTGCAGGAATTCAAATTTGGATTCCAGGTATGGCCACCGGTGCGGTTTGCATAATCACCCATGTGACAGCCATTACATGACGACTGTGCAGTCAGGTGGTAGTTTGAACCTGCCTGTGGATAGGCAACTGAACCCTGTATCTCAGCCAATCCCATACCTGCAACAATATTTGCCTGGGTGCTGTAATGAGGTCCGTAATGCGTATTGGCAATTCTGAAAGTTTCTGCTCCTGGAGTAGCTACCAATGGTTCTGCAGCACGTGACTGGTGACAGTTGGCACAAAGGTTATTGTTTCCCAGAAGGTCCATTTTTACCTGAGTATTGAAGTTGGCAGTTACGGGCTCATTTAAACGCAATGCATAATCGCTTGTTTCAAATGATTCATGTATACCATGGCAGGTATTACATTTCCATGCCGTCGGGTTTGTAATGTCACCAAGTACACTGCCCAGTTCTGCATATTGCACAAAACCTTCATGTGAATGGCATTTTGCACAAGCAGCCCTGCCACCTGCATAATCAACTGCATTTATACCTGAACGGTGCACCGACATTGCAAACTGTGCCTGGATTGTCTTTATGCTGTTACCTGAATGACATGCAAGACAGGTAACATGACCGTCCTGGCCATCCATTCCGTCCTGGCCATCAACCCCATCTTCACCGGCAAGACCCATTGGACCTTCCTTCACACATGATGCCGCCAGAAACAAAAACAAAAATCCGCTTAAAACGATTCTTAAAAATGATGCATATCTCATGACACAACTAGTTTAGTTATTTATACTGTATTTTGTGAAATTTCTCATGCCGTAAAAATAGTATGGAATCGGGTATCAAATCAGAGTAAAACAGTGATATATCAATAGGTTATGATTGATATAAATCTTACATTAAATTGATATATGTCAATAAAGGAAGTATTAGCCGTTCTTGCTGATCTCCTGCAGGCCGCTTTCATTCAGTATTTCGAAGCTGTTCCCACGGGTTTTTATTAAGCCTGAAGTTTTAAATTGCTGAAGGATCCTCACCAGGCTTTCTTTGGTCATGTTTGACATATCAGCAAGATCCTGACGGGTTAATGGAACGGAAAAAGGATTGGTGAAGAAAACATAATCCTTCAAATATAAAAGAGTATCTGCTACCCTGCCGGGCATATACTTCTGGGTAAGGACCACAAGCTTATTTAACAAATTTGCATTCTGCTTGGCATGGCTCCGCAGCAACTCCACCGCAAACCTGTTATTTTCAATAAACAACTGTGTCAGCTTTGAGGAATTTATCAGACAACAATGAACCTCAGTTACTGCAGAAACAGTAAACTGCTGGATATTCCCATTAAACAGGTCGCCTCCGCTGATAAAATCATGCTGTCCAATCAATTTAACTATCAGGGATTTACCCTTAACGCCTTCCACATACACTTTTGCCAGTCCTCTCCTGATGCAAATTACATACGTGGAACTTAAATTCTGCTTGATAATGGTCTCTCCGGGTTTAAATGTAATTTGTTGCTTTCCGTCGACAAGAAAATCAAGTTCATTGGATTCAAGCGTTTTTAAAAGATGGGTACTGCCGTCCTTGAAACAGTTTTTGCAGCAACAATCAAGGGTTTTTTCACAATCATCCAACTGCCTGACACATGCCATGCAGTTGTGATTTGTTGCTTTTAAATGATTGCTATCCCTCATTTCACCTGTGTTTTAATAGTCGGAGATTATCCCGAAAAAAACTTTGCGAACTTACTAAAAAAAATCATAATTGAAAAAAATATCCTTTTATATGATATAGGTACCATCTTTACCTGGTCTATAAAGGTTTTTTTATTTATTAACTTCCTTCACAAGGACTTCCATTACATTGATCCATGAGCTCTCTGAATTAAGGCTTGCAACCAGCTGAAGCTTCTCTCCCCCCTTATCAAGAAACATTTCTTTATATTCATCTCCTATTTCAATGATCGTTTCAAGGCAATCTGTCACAAAAGCCGGTGCGAATACAAGTATCTTCCTTTTCCCTTCTGCCAGCTTCTCAAGAAGCACCTCATCTGTAAAAGGTTCCATCCAGTTTTTATCGAGCCGTGACTGGAATGCCACTGAATACTGATGTTTTCCGATCCCCAGTTCCTTTGCAAGCAGGCGGGTGGTTGCATAACATGCAGCCTTATAGCATTTTTCACCATGAGCAGGCATCGATTCATCACATGTACAGTTAACAGGATTCGTGCCAGGATGGCTTTTTTCCAGATGCCTGTTTGGCAGGCCATGGTAGGAAAAAACCACATAGTCAAAATCATTGATATTGTATTTTCTTCCCTGTTCTGCAAATGCTTCTATAAATTCAGGACGTGCATAAAACTGTTCTACCACTTTTAGTTCAATAGCTGTACCATTAAGCTCCTCTTTTACAGCTTCTATGGTAGTTTCAGTTGTTGACATGGCATGCTGCGGGTAAAGAGGGAACAGCACCAGTCGTTTATACCCCTCTTCCCTGATCTTTTTAAGTACCTTTCTGTAATCAGGGTTTTGATAACGCATGGCTACAAACACCTCATAATCGGGGCCAAGCTTTACCTGAAGCTTCTCTTTCATTTCTATAGAATACCAGATCAGTGGTGAGCCTTTGGGGGTCCACAGCAGTTTGTATAGCTTCGTGGAATTTCTAAGCCTGAAGGGTATAATAATAAAATTGACAAGAAACTTTTGCAATACCAATGGCAGATCAATAACCCGCCTGTCATTCAGAAACTGCGTGAGATACTTCCACACCGCCCATAATTCAGGTTTGTCCGGACTACCTACATTCATCAGCAGGACTGCAGTTTTCTCACTGTTCATAATCCCTTTTCAATTAATTGTGAAGCAATAGTTTTCCCTTGGTTGATGCGATCGGCTATGCCTATACCATCACGAACATTGCCCGCCAGTATGATACCCGGATAAGCTTGCCTGATACGATTTATTGCCTTTAGTTTTTCCTCTGATTCAAAACTATATTGCGGAATGGCATAAGGATATCTGAATACTTTGAATAAATCTGGGGTAAAAGATTCCAATTTGAGCATTTCGGTCAATTCCTCCTTTACAATACCACATATTTCATCATCATTCAACTCCCACATTTCGGGTTTCCTGATACCGCCGAGAAATACCGACAACAATGCCCCCCCTTCAGGTGCTTTGTCCTTCAGGAATGAAGAAAGAAACAGGACACCCAGAATCCGCCGATGCTCAATGAAAGGAACCAATCCGCCAAAGGCTTTGAGCGGCATGCCGCTCCATTTAGTAAAACCCAGGGCTACCTGTACCACACGTGAATACTGAAGTTTTTCAACAGGCTCAAATTGTTTTTCAGGCACAAATGGAAATAAGGTTTTCAGTTCATAGCTGCCTGCTGTTGAAATGACATGGGTAAAACCTTCTGCGTCATAAGTAGTATAATATCCATCTGCCTTTTTCTGAAAAGCCAGGTTGCTGCAATTCAGTAATATGTTCTCCTTTCCTGTTTTATTTTCAAGGGCTTGAATTAAATGGCCCAATCCTCCTTTTACTGAAAATATTTCTTTGGTTGCCTTTTTATCGCGCTCATTTTTGGGTTCTCTGGCTTTTTTGAATGCCCCTCCTATAAAACTACCGTAATCCTGTTCCAGATGGTATAATTTGGGAAAGGCATATTGGGTAACCAGTCTGGCAGGATCTCCCGAATAAATTCCAAGGATAAAGGGATCGATTGCATAGTTGAGAAAGCTTCTTCCCATCCGGCGCAGCACCAAATTTGCAAGAGATTCATTTGGATCATTACCCTTTTTCCTGAACGGTTCTCCAAGCAACCTCAGTTTATCAGAAACAGTAAACAACGGGGTGGTTATTCCTGACAGAACACCTGAGGGTAGCGGCACCCATCTGTTTTTCTTCCATATCCAGCGCGATTTGGCTGATTGGTCGGCAACTTCCAATTTACATTCATCCTGCAATTCCTCAAGCAGCTCCGCTACTTCAGGCCTGGATAACAAACCAGTATTTGGTCCGGCTTCAAAGGTGAAACCATTTTCATGATGTGTTTGAATAACACCTCCTGTACGTTCTGACTTTTCAAAAACCCGAAAAGGAATACCTCCCTTTTTCAGGTAAAATGCTGTTGTCAGGCCCGTTAACCCAGCACCTGCTATAGCTACCCTGATATTTGCCTTTTCCTTCATTTATTATAACGCTTTAGAAAACTGTTTGGTAGACTGGTCAAGCCCCGGATCAAACCGTGCAGCAATATTGCGAATAAAAAACCTTCCGGTTCCGGTAACCCTGAATGCATTATCATCCTCTATCAGCAACAATCCATCCTGTACAAACTCCCTGAACGATTCACTTTTAAAATTCACCACGTTTTTCACATAGTCCTTAAATGTTCCAAATCGTGCGGCAGTTTCTTCAAATGAAACATATTCATTGCACATAATTTCCGTAATCAGGTGCCTGATAATTTTCTCCGACAGATTAAGCTGGTATCCCTTTTCAACTGTAAACAATCCCTTATTGATCATTTCGACATATGCATCAGAATCTTTTTCATTCTGTGCATATACACTTTCAAGCTGGCTGATGCCGGTGGCTCCGAAAGCGTAAACCTGTCCGGTTGTTTCCCTTGTACAGTATCCCTGGAAGTTCCGGTGAAGCATTCTGTTCTTCATAGCAATGCTCAGTTCGTCGTTATTTTTTGCGAAATGGTCGAGCCCGATTGCAGTATAACCGCTGTCGGTAAGTATTTTGTATGCCGCTTCAAACATTTGAAGCTTCTCATTTGCTTCAGGCAATCCCTTCACCTCAAGAATTTTTTGTGCCTTCTTGATCCAAGGCACATGAGCATAGGAAAAAGTGACCAATCTGTCGGGTGAAATCCTGACAGCCTGCTCAATTGTTTCTGAAAAAGTCTTTTCATTCTGAAATGGCAGTCCGTATATAAAATCAAGATTCACTCCTGTATGATCATAGGCTTTTATCCATCCCACTACTTCACTTACAGGTACGCGGGGAGCATCCCGGTTGACATTGTCGAGCACTTCCTGCCTGAAATCCTGTATGCCAAGGCTAAATCGGTTGAAACCAGCCTTTACTAGCTGGTCTGTCATTTCCTTATCAAGCATGGCAGGATGACATTCAATGGCAATCTCAGGTTTATCGGTAAAAGTAAAGTTCTGATGAATAACATCCATAATTCCCGCTATCATACTTACAGGCAAGGTGTTTGGAGTTCCCCCACCCCAGTGTACCTGCGAAACCCTGCGTGACGGGTCCAGCAGTTTTTTAACCATCAGGATTTCTTTTTTCACTGCTTCTGTATAGATGCGCATTTTCTCCCTGTCGCGGGTAAAACGTGTATTGCATCCGCAGAAGTGGCACATTTTTGAACAAAACGGAATATGAATGTACAATGAAATGTTTTCCGGCCATTCGTTGTTGGAATTTTCAATGGCCTTCACATAATCGTCGGCAGTGAAACCGTCGTTAAAATAATTTGCCGGTGGATAGCTTGTATATCTTGGAACAGGAACGTTATATTTTTCTATAAGATTTTCAGGAATCTTCATATAATTGTATAAAAGGTTATTAAATATAAGTGGATTGAAGTTAAAACTGCTGCTTTTAAAAAATATTTTCAGTCAAACCGCAGCAAATTAATAATTCAATGGTTAAAAACTAAATAATTCCTTCTGAAATTTCAGGGGGAGGCCTGCAGAATATGCCATAATCATCCATTTCACGGGTAAAGGAAATCAGAATGGGAAATGCATGTTTTATTTTCCGTGCAGGAATAAATATCAACGGTGACAGCCTGTAGGAAGACTGATCACTCATTTGCAAATGCTCACAATCAATCTGTTCTAAATGAATGGTATCCTCGATAAGATGCCTGACTTTTATAACCTCCTGATCTGCAACTGGTGCATCAACGGGGACCTTTATAAATCCCCCTGTCAATATCATCATATACATGCATACAAAAGCCAGGTAAGGTAAATGTGTTGTAAAAATTCCTGTTGTGAACATGATGCTTTTGTATATTTTCCAAACCGGCAAAAATAGAATAAACTTCGGGAGAAAAAACAATGTTGGTTAATTTTTCGTTGATTTAACTCATTGAAGCAATTGATTCAGAAAAAACTAGGATTTATCGTACTTTTGAAAAAATTTAAAACCATGCTTCCGAAAATTATAATTTCATCCCAACGAAAAGAAAAATTATCTTCAGCTTTTTTGTCTGGAATACCCGATTTTCCACCTGTAGAATTTATAACTGAGGAAGAAAAAAAATACCTCAGCAGGAAAATGGAAAGCGTTACGGAATGCTCTGTATACAAGCATCCCCATCTTTATTTTTTTACCAGAACAGAAAAAAGTAAAGATGTTTCCTCTCAACGTGAATCTGCCCGGAAATCGGGATCTGGATTATATGGAATGCTTAAAACAGAAAAAATAAAAACCATACAGATCCTTGATGATTCTGACTATTCCTATACTCTTTCCTTTATAGAGGGATTCCTTCTTTCTTCCTATACTTTCTCGAAGTATAAAAAAGACAAAGATGATTATGTACCTGAAGAGATATTTTTAGTCAGCAATCATGTTACTGAAGAACAGGTCAGGGAACTTGAAAACCTGGTACAGGCTGTTTTTCACACCCGGAATCTGGTGAATGAGCCCCTGTCATGGTTAACTGCCACATGTTTTTCAGAAGAAATGGAACGAATGGGTAATGAAGCAGGATTCAAAGTAGAGATCCTGAACAGGAAGAAGATCGAAGCACTGCGCATGGGAGGACTACTGGCAGTAAACAAGGGAAGCATTGACCCGCCAACATTTACAATCATGGAATGGAAACCTGATGTGCCGGTTAATAATAAACCCATAGTTCTGGTTGGCAAGGGAGTGGTCTACGATACGGGAGGGCTTAGCCTGAAACCAACTCCAAAATCGATGGATTATATGAAGAGTGATATGGCAGGAGGAGCAGTGGTGGCATCCGTGCTATATGCCATAGCCAAAAACAGGTTACCCGTTCATGTGATAGGGCTGGTACCTGCAACTGATAACCGTCCCGATGGCAATGCATATGTACCCGGAGATGTTATTACAATGTTCGACGGAACTTCAGTTGAAATAAGAAATACCGATGCCGAGGGACGGCTTTTACTTGCTGATGCCCTGAGTTATGCAAAAAGATATGACCCCCTGTTGGTGGTAGATGTAGCAACACTCACCGGTTCAGCCGAAATCATCACCGGTCCGCATGCCTTGGCTGCCATGGGGAACAGTCCCGAATTCCTTTTGAAGATGAAACAGGCAGGCGAAGAAACCTTTGAAAGGATGGTTGAATTGCCACTTTGGGAAGAATATGCCAAACCACTGAAATCAGCCATAGCTGATATGAATAACCTTGGGGTTCGTGAAGGACAGACATCCATTGCAGGTAAATTCCTTGAGCATTTTACTTCCTACCCCTGGTTGCATCTCGATATTGCTGGTGTTGCCTATTATCATGAAAAAGAAGGTTACCGGCCTGAAGGAGGTACCGGGTTTGGAACCCGGCTGTTGTACCACTTTTTGAAATTATTCAATTAAAAATTTAACTTTGCAGGTGTTTTTTTAACCATTGATATAAATCAGACAGATAATTACGAATGACAGACATAATAAAAGTAGGCATTTCACATGGCGACATCAACGGGATCAGCTATGAAATCATCATGAAGACGCTACTTGATCCACGCATACTTGAAATGTGCACACCCATTATTTACGGTTCACCAAAAGTTGCTGCATACCACAGGAAGGCATTAAACATCAACAACCTCAGTTTAAACCATATCAAAAATCCAAAGGAAGCCGGGCCTAACCGGGCTCATGTGCTGAATTGTATCGATGATGAAGCACGGGTTGAACTTGGAAAGTCGACGCCTGTTGCCGGGGATGCAGCATACCGTGCTTTGGATAAAGCTGTTGCCGACCTTCAGGAAGGATTGATTGATGTACTTGTAACAGCTCCTATTAATAAGGACAATATACAGAGTGAAGTGTTTAACTTCCCGGGCCACACCGAATTTCTTGCCCGGCGTTTTAACACCTCTGAATACATTATGCTGATGGTAAGTGAAATTATGAAGGTCGGATTGGTGACTACCCATTTACCGCTTTCCAGAGTTGCCGAAAATATTACAAAAGAAGCGATACTTTCAAAAATCAGAATCATTTCACATTCACTTCAGCAGGATTTTGCCATCACCCGGCCAAAAATTGCTGTGTTGGCACTTAATCCTCATGCAGGTGACAACGGACTGCTGGGAAAAGAAGAACAGGAAATTATACTGCCAGCCATCCTGCAGGCCAAAAAAGAAGGGCTGATAGCCCTGGGGCCTTATCCGGCAGATGGATTCTTTGGCTCAGAAGACTACAGGAAATTTGATGGAATCCTGGCCATGTACCACGATCAGGGACTTATACCTTTTAAGCTGGCATCATTCGAACAGGGAGTAAATTATACAGCCGGACTGCCTTATGTCAGGACCTCACCTGCACATGGCACTGCCTATGCACTTGCAGGAGAAGACAAAGCATCACCCGATTCATTCAGGCAGGCACTTTACCTGGCTCTGGATATTTACAGGAACAGGAAAATTTACCAGGAAATATCAAAAAATCCGCTTAAAAAGTATGACATCACTTCCAATCAGGAAGATGAAAGTGTTGATATAGAAGCCGAAGACGAGCAAAATTACTAAACAGATAATTATGTACGAATTTATCCGGGGAACTGTGGCCGGGCTGAATCCTGCAAGTGTAGTTATTGAAACTGCCGGAGTAGGTTATTTGATACATATTTCCCTGAACACTTACAGTCAGATTAATGGAAAAAAAGATGTGACCCTGCTGATGCACCAGGTTATCAGGGAAGATGCCCATCTGCTTTATGGCTTTGCTGAAAAAAGAGAGCGTGACATTTTCCGGAACCTGATTTCGGTAAGCGGCGTAGGAGCTGCAACAGCCCTCATGATGCTTTCTTCGTTGAATCCCGATGAACTTACAACCGCTGTGGTTTCCGGTAACATTGAATTGTTAAAAGGGGTAAAAGGCATCGGTATCAAAACCGCCCAAAGGATTGTAATTGACCTTAAAGATAAATTTGGCAAATTGCCTGACAGCACCCAAATTTTATTTACCCCAGACAATACTCTTCGAAATGAAGCGTTATCAGCTTTAGTCATGCTGGGGTTCGCCAAAAAGGATGCAGAAAAAGTAGTTTCAAAAATAGTGGGAGAAAATCCGGATGCGACCGTTGAGCGTGTGATAAAAACAGCATTAAAAAGGTTATAAATCAGGAATGAAATTAGCCCGCTTTTTTCGTAAATCAGACTTTTTGTGCCTGGCGTTCCTTCTTGTGATTGCCACCAACAGCATAGCATCCCACAATTATGTGGTTTACCCGTATATACAACCTCAGGATACCGTCAGAACACAGCCAACAGGGCCTTTACCATTCCCTTTCTCTGACCAGCCGGCATTTGGAATACCTTCAGGTGATACGTCAAAAATATTTCTGAATAAGCCCAGTAATATCAATTATGAAATTGAATATGATCCGGAAACCGGCCAATATATTTTCTATGAAAAAATCGGGCGATTAAATTATCGTCTCCCGCAAACCATGTCGTTAAGCGATTATATTGACTATGATTTTCAAAAATCGGTACGCGACTACTGGCGGCAGCGAAGCCGGATCCATGAAATGGATCAGCGGGGTTCACTGATACCCCAGCTGACAATTGGCGGGGAAGCATTTAACAGGGTGTTCGGAGGGAATGTTGTGAACATCCAGCCCCAGGGATATGTGGAAGTCAGTTTCGGATACCAGGTTAATACCACAGAAAACCCGGCAATACCTGAACGCCTCCGGAGGGTACCCACCTTTGACTTCGATGAAAAGATACAGATGAACGTGATGGGTCAGATTGGTACCAAAATGAACATGCGGGTAAATTATAATACGGAAGCCACTTTTGACTACGAAAACAAGATGAACCTGGAATATACAGGCGATGAGGATGAAATCATCAAGCGTATTGAAGCAGGTAATGTGTCACTGCCTTTAAACGGGTCGCTTATAACCGGTGCTTCCAACCTCTTTGGCGTGAAAACTGAAATGCAGTTTGGAAAGCTTACTCTCACCACTCTGTTTTCACAGCATAAAGGTGAGTCACGTGTTGTTGACACAGAAGGCGGAGCACAAATCACTAATTTTGAAATATCGGCTGCAAACTATGATGCCAACCGTCATTTCTTCCTTTCTCATTTCTTTAGGGATAACTACAACAGCTGGCTAAGAAATACTGCTGTCCCTACTTCACCCATTACGATCAACAAAATTGAAATCTGGGTAACAAACAAATCCAACAACTTTACTGAATCGCGTAACTTTATCGCTTTTCAGGACCTTGGGGAACATGACCCGCACATATACAATGGTATTCCGCCCTTTCAGGAAACCGCATCCATGCCTTATCCGGAAAATATTTTCCCGCACAACAATGCCAACGGACTGTATTATGAAATGGCCAATACCTATAACGGCATCCGGCTGACCCAAAATATCACATCTGTAATGGCCCAGTTTGCACCGGAATTTATTGGCGGACAGGATTTCGAAAAAGTGGAACAAGCCAGAAAACTAAATCCCTCGGAATATACTGTCAATGAGCGATTAGGTTACATTTCGCTGAACACTTCGCTTAATACAGATGAAGTACTGGCCGTTGCTTATAGTTATACTTCCGGAGGAAAAGTATTTCAGGTTGGTGAATTTTCAACCGATGGTATTGACGCACCACAGACCCTGATCCTGAAATTGCTGAAAGGCACAAACCTCTCACCAAACCTTCCTACGTGGGATTTGATGATGAAGAACATTTACAACCTGGATGCCTATCAGCTTACCCGTGATGATTTTACCCTGAATATTGTATATCAGAATGATTCAACCGGTACCTATATCAACTACATTCCTGAAGGAAGGCTCAACGGGAGAATTCTTCTTGAGGTAATGAACCTTGATAAATTGAATAAACAGCTCGATCCATACAAAGATGGAGTCTTTGATTACATTGAAGGAATTACGGTACAGTCGAACCGCGGGCGGATCATCTTTCCTGTTATTGAACCTTTTGGAAACCATCTTGCTGATTCATTACAAAACCCTGCACTTGCAGAAAAATATACCTTTCAGTCGCTGTACGATTCAACGCAGATATATGCCGAGCAGGATGCCGAGCACAACAAATACAGGCTGGTGGGAAGCTATAAGGGGGCTTCAGGTTCTGATATCTCATTGGGAACATTAAACCTTGCACAAGGCTCAGTCAGAGTTTCGGCCGGAGGAAGGGAACTCATGGAAAATGTTGATTATACGGTTGACTATACCCTGGGAAGGGTTACTATTATCAACCAGGCATTGCTGGAGGCAGGCACTCCGATCCAGGTTTCAACCGAAAGTGAAGATCTGTTCACCATGCAGCGAAAAACCTTACTTGGAACCCACGCCAATTATGCATTTTCCGACAGGTTCAATATAGGGGCTACCGCTTTATATATGCAGGAAAGGCCCTTAACCCAAAAAGTTGATTATGGGGAAGATCCCATATCAAACCTCATGGTAGGCATGGATGCACGCTGGTCGACGGAAAGCATGTTTTTGACCAAAATGGTTGATAAACTGCCATTTTACAGTACTAATGCACCTTCCACCATTGATATTGAAGCCGAAGTTGCCCGCCTGATACCCGGACATTCCAATGTGATTGAAAAAAGCGGAAATGCCTATATCGATGATTTTGAAGGCACAAAAACTACAATTGACCTGAAGACCAGACAATCGTGGTCGCTGGCAAGTACACCCCAACAACAGGGAAACCTGTTTCCTGAAGGAAACCTGACCAACCAGCTTGCCTATGGATTTAACAGGGCTAAGATTGCCTGGTACATCATAGATCCGCTTTTTCTTAGGAACAACAACCTCACACCTGAACATATCAGGGCTAATCCTGATCTTCAGTCGAATCACTTTGTACGTGAAGTTTTTGAAAAAGAAATTTTTCCGGCAAAAGAATCACCTGTTGGCCAGCCTACCAACATTCCGGTTCTTGACCTGGCATTTTATCCCGAAGAACGGGGTCCATATAACTTCGATACCAGTCCGACAAACTATTCTGCCGGCGTAAACCCTGATGGCACACTTGCCGCACCTGAAACAAGGTGGGGGGGCATTATGAGACGCATTGAAACCAGCGATTTTGAAACCTCAAACATCGAGTTCATCGAATTCTGGATGATGGATCCCTTCGTTTATGACACCCTTGGGATGCACAGCGGTGGTGACCTGTATTTCAACCTGGGTGATATTTCGGAAGACATTTTAAGGGACGGAAGGAAATCATTCGAACAGGGCCTTCCCACTTCAGAGCAGGCAACAAATGTTGATTCTACAGTCTGGGGAAGGGTCTCTAAACTGCAATCCCTTGTAAACGCATTTGATAACAACCCGCAGTCAAGAAGATTTCAGGATATCGGACTGGATGGATTGGGTGATCAGGAAGAGCAAGCTTACTATGCAGAATATCTAAACCAGCTCAGAGATCTGGTTTATGATGATGTGTACCAAAAATATCTGAATGACCCTTCGTCTGATAATTTCCATTATTACAGAGGAACGAATCTCGACCAGGAACAGGTGGGTATCCTCGAACGGTACAAGAACTTTAACGGGCCCGACGGCAATTCCCCTACTACTGAGATGTCACCCGAACCTTATCCGACAGCTGCCTCATCCATCCCCGACATGGAAGATATCAACAACGACAACACCCTGAATGAAAATGAAAGATATTACCAGTACAGGGTAAACATCAGGAAACAAGATATGCAACTGGGCCAAAACTACATTACCGATATCAAGGAAAGCCGTGTTCAGCTTAAAAACGGCCAGATTGGTGAGGTAAAATGGTATCAGTTTAAAATTCCTGTCCGCGATCCTGACCAGACAATCGGAAATATCCGTGACTTCAAATCCATCAGGTTCCTGAGGATGTATATGAAGGGGTTTGAAGATCCTGTCATACTGAGGTTTGCAACCCTCGACCTGGTAAGGGCCGACTGGCGCCGTTATACGCGGCCGATAGGCGACATGGATGTCATTTCACCGAATGCCACTTTTGATGTATCAGCCGTTAACATTGAGGAAAATGGTAGCAGGCAGCCTGTAAATTACGTACTTCCTCCCGGGATCAGCCGGGTTATAGACCCTCAAAACCCGCAGTTAAGGCAACTGAACGAACAGTCGATGGTGCTGAAAGTGACCGACCTGGAACAGGGCGATGCACGTGCTGCCTATAAGGCGCTGTACATGGATTTCAGAAGATATAAAACCCTGAAGCTGGAAGTGCATGCAGAGCAAATGCCGGATTATCCTTTAAACGACGATGAACTACACTTCTTCATTAGAATTGGGTCGGACTACAATTTCAACTACTATGAATATGAAATCCCGCTGAAACTTACACCTCCCGGAAGATATAACGGAGAGATCGAAAGCGACAGGTTTGCTGTGTGGCCTGATGAGAACCGCATTCATATCCCGCTCGAGTTGTTCACCAATGTAAAACTCGACCGGAATGCTGACATGAGAAGGGCAGGCTCCACACTTGGAATACAGGATATCTATGAAACCGTTCACCGTGGATGGAACCAGGACAAGAACAGGGTGAAAATAAAAGGCAGCCCAAATCTTGGAAACGTACAGGTGGTGATGATTGGTATCAGGAACAAGCGGGGGCAGGTAGATACAGGCCCAAGGTCAGGAGAGGTCTGGGTCAATGAATTCAGGCTTTCCGATTTTGACCAGAGCGGCGGATGGGCAGCCAATGCACGTGCCACAACACGGCTTGCAGATCTTGGAAGTGTTACTGTTGCAGGACGTACCCGTTCAGCGGGTTTCGGCAGCATCAGCCAGAATGTCAACAGCCGTGCACTCGAAGATCTGAATGAAATTGATGTAGCCACATCAATAGATCTTGGTCGCTTCTTTCCCGAGAAGGCTGGTGTAAGGGTACCTATGTTCTATGGATATTCCCGCAGTGTCAGAACCCCTCAATACAATCCTCTGGAACCCGATATTGAAATGGATAAATCTTTGGAGCGTGCAGAATCACAACAGATCAGGGATTCAATTAAATCAATTACGCAGGATCTGGTTACAAGAAAAAGCCTCAATTTCACCAACGTAAGGGTTGAACCCCAGCGGGAGCAATCAAAAACACATATATGGGATCCTGAAAACTTTTCTGTTTCTTATTCTTACAATGAAATTTACCGGAGAAATGTGAATACGGCTTTCAACCTCGACAAGACTTACCGGGGGATGTTTTCATACAATTACAGTGCACGGCCTAAAATTATTGAACCTTTCTCCAAGGCCAAACTACTGCAGAAAGGGCCATTAAAACTCATAGGCGACTTTAACTTTTATCCACTGCCCACGCAGATTTCATACCGTACAGACCTTTCCCGGCGATACCATGAGATCCAGGCAAGGAATATTACCAACCCTGAATTCAGAATTCCGGCAACCTATGAGAAAGATTTTCTGTGGAACCGGTTCTTCGACCTGCGATACGATATTACCCGTTCTATAAAATTTGACTTTTCATCGAGGGGTACATCCCGTATCGACGAACCAGAAGGCCGGTTGAACAGGGAAATGGATGATTACCAGATGCGCCGTGATTCCATTCTCACAAACCTCTGGAACATGGGAAGGCCCACTTTGTACAATCATAATGTAAATGTATCTTACATTGTTCCAATCAACAGGATCAACCTGCTTAACTTCCTATCATCCACTGTCCGGTACCAGGGAACATATGACTGGCTGGCAGGTCCAATTACTGCCGATACAATCAGATTAGGAAACAGGATACAGAACTCCAGGAACATTACGCTGACAGGCAACGCCAACCTGCAAAGCCTTTACAATAAAGTTCCATACTTCCAGAAACTGGACCAGAAATTCAGAAGGACAGCGAGCAGCCGTTACAGCCTGAACAGGCAAACCGGCGGTACAAGGGGTCAGGCACAGCAGCAGCAGCAACCACAAAAAGCAGCAGAACAGACTTTCTCAGGCAACTTCAATCTTTCTCCTGAAACGGCCCAGACCATCAATCACAGGCTGAATACCCGTAAAATAAGGGTGATTGCAACAGGTTCCGATGGAGGCCAAATTAAAGGCAGAACCACAGTTGTTGATGCAAACACAGTTGAATTTACGCCTCTTGAACAAGGTGGCCAGGCCAGGGTAACTGTGACGGGCATCCCCGGCGACCAGTCGCTGTTTATGGATGTTGTTGATGTTACAGCCCGTATGCTTCTTGGCGTCAGAACCATATCAGTCACCTATAACATGAGTGGAGGTACAGTTCTTCCCGGTTATTTACCCGAACCAAAATTATTTGGAACCGGTGCCTACTGGCCTGAGTATAATATGTTCGGACGGGACCTGGGAGCAAGCATGGCACCCGGTTTTCCATTCCTGGCAGGATGGCAGGATTATAATTTTGCCCGTATGGCAGCACGTAAAGGATGGGTAACCACCGATTCCACCCTGAACATGCCTTACATGTTTTCGAAAAATGAAAGACTGAGCATCAGAACGCTGCTGGAGCCGCTTCCCGATTTACGCATTGATGTAACGGCCGAACGTGCTTTTTCAAAAAACATAAAGGAATTTTATAATTACAACCCTTCGAATGGAATTTTTAATGCCAATAGTTTCACAGAAACAGGAAACTTCAGCATGTCGACCCTGACATGGGGAACTGCATTCTTTGCCATGGGCAAAGGAGAAGTACATCATTCAGAAGCTTTTGAAGATTTCAAGGAATACAGGCAGATTATTGCCCGGAGACTGGCTGCCCGACGTGACCCGAATAATGGTTTTGGCTATGATCCCAATGCACCTCATCAGGAGCATCCGGGATTCCCGGATGGCTATGGTCCAAATTCAGTGGAAGTGCTCGTTCCTGCGTTTCTTGCAGCATACCAGAACAAAGATCCGCACACAGTATCACTGGGGTTATTTCCTTCCATAAAGTTTATCAGGCCAAACTGGCGTATTCAGTATGAAGGTATGGTTTCCAAAATACCAGGACTGAACCGTATCGTCCGTTCACTTACCTTTACTCATGCTTACCGGTCGAGTTACAATGTAGGTTCATTCATCACCAACCTGAATTACCAGGAGCAGGCCGACGGGTTTAGCTATGTAAGAGATGTTGCCAATAATTTCATTACTCCGTATGATTTCAATTCTGTAAACATAATGGAAACCTTCAGTCCGCTGATCAACGTGGATGTGAACTGGCAGGGAGATTTTTCCACCAGGGGTGAAGTCAAAAAGTCGAGAAACCTTACTTTGTCATTTGCAAATAACCAGCTGACAGAAATATTGAGTGATGAATATACAGTGGGTGCAGGATACAGGTTTAAGCAGATGGATTTGATTATCAAAACCAAGAATTCACAACAGGCATATTCCAACGACCTGAACCTGCGGGCAGACTTATCTTACAGGAAAAATAAAACCGTTTTACGTAAGATTGTTGAAGACGACGATCAGATTACTGCGGGTCAAAGTTCATTTACCATCAAAACAACTGCCGACTATATGCTGAGCGACCGTTTCCAGTTAAGGCTTTTCTTTGATAAGGTTCTGAACAATCCGTTTACCTCTTTGTCGTTCCCCACATCCAACACCAATGTGGGCGTAAGTTTCAGATTTACTTTGGCACAGTAAAAACAAAATCTTAATTTTGGGTTCATTTTATTATGAACCATTATGGATTTTTCCCAGTTAAGCCTGAAAACCCCCTTGGAAATTATTAATCAGGTGACCAAAAATACCCTTGTAGGAAATCTTGGAATAGAGATCTCTGCTATTTCCGAAGGTTTTGTAGAAGGATTTCTTTTATTATCTGCAAAAAACTCCCGTCCGGGTGGTATCCTGCATGGCGGAGCCAACCTGGCACTTGCTGAAACCCTCGCAGGCCTTGGAAGCATGCTCCTTGTTAATTTGAATGAATTTGAAGTTCTGGGAAGCCAGGTTTCCGGCAACCATACCGGAGTACTCACCCATGGAAAAGCAATTGCTGAAGCAAAAATTATACATCGCGGAAACAAGACCCATGTCTGGAATGTTGATGTCAGAAACGAAGAAGGGAAACTGCTTTCGACTATCCGCGTAACCAATATGATCGTAAAAAAGAATGACTGAAACCGGGAAATTAGCCCTGTTGATCGACAGGCTTCTCAAAAAGAACTGTTCTTTTGCCATCTGGTCAATGCCCGGGAGCAAAACCCCCGAGATTCTCATTGCCGAAAAAGAAGAACTTGTATATCCTGCACTTTTCAATAAACTGAACGGACAGGAAGGATTTGTATTTGCTCCCTACCAGATCGGTAAAAATACCCCTATTGTTCTTTTAAAACCGGGAATATATAAGAAAGGACTTCAGCAAATCCTTGAACTGGATAGTGACCGCATCAAAAATGAAAAAACAATTGAACCTGCTGTGACCAATCCGTACTTTATTTCCCGGGAAGCATATCTTGACGACATTCAGGAAACCATCAGGGTGATCAAAAATACCAAACTGGCAAAAGTTATTGTCTCGAGGCTGATTCCTTTTGAACGAAAAAGTGAATCCATTGGTGAAATCTATATTCAATTATTCAACCAGACGCCCAATGCCTTTGTATACCTTACCAACCTGCCCGAAGCCGGGTTATGGATGGGTGCCACTCCCGAGGTTTTACTTAAATCTGATGGTAAAAAACTGGAAACGGTATCACTTGCAGGAACACAATCACGCCGTCCCGATGATGACTACAGCTGGCACACCAAGGAGATAGAGGAACAAGCCTTTGTATCGAGGTATCTGCTCGATGTATTTTACCGGTTCAACATTCATCCTTATACCACACAGGGGCCGGAAACCATGGTGAGCGGCAGGGTCGCCCACCTCAGCACAAGCTTCCGGTTTTCAGCAAAGAAGCTGGCTTCAAACCTGGGCGACTTCATTGCAGAACTGCACCCTACGCCTGCTGTTTGTGGCTACCCCAAGGCAAAAGCTGCACATTACATTCCCACAATAGAAAAGCACGAGCGACGGTATTACACTGGTTACCTCGGCCCATGGAGATTAAACGAAGATGTGGGATTATATGTAAATTTACGTTGTATGGAAATAAAGCCGCAACAATACATTTTATATTCGGGTGGTGGAATAACAGCACGTTCTGTTCCTGAAGATGAATGGGAAGAAACCAATAAAAAGGCAACAACACTTTTATCAGCCATCGAAGCAGTTCAAAATAAATGATTTCTGTAAAAAAACACGTCGGACAATTAGCTTCACTGCTGCACTCAAAAGGTGTGCAAGATATTGTCATTTCTCCCGGCTCACGAAGCGGTCCGATTGTGCATACCCTTGCCGGTTGCGGTAAGTTTAACTGCCGGAGCATAGTGGATGAGCGAAGTGCAGGATATTTTGCCATTGGACTGGCACAGGCTGTAAATAAACCAGTAGCATTGGTTTCCAGTTCAGGAACAGCCACTTTGAATTTTGCACCGGCTGTAGCCGAAGCTTTTTACCTGGGCGTTCCCCTTGTTGTACTTACTGCCGACCGCCCCGGGTACTGGATTGGACAGGGAGAAAACCAGACAATCAGCCAGGGTAACATATACAAGGATTTTTGCAAAAAAGAAGTTACGCTTCCCATGGGGGAATCAGAAAAGGAACTGTGGCATGCCGCCCGAATCATCAATGAAATTTTGAATGAAGCTGTAACCGGAATACCAGGTCCTGTGCACCTGAACATTCCGTTGGAGGAACCCCTGCACGATCTGGCAGATGAAGATTTGCCCATAGTCAAAATCATAGATTTCACTCCTTCTACAAAGACACTGCCTGGAGAGGAACTTGAAAAACTAATGGAAGTTTTCAATCATACGGAACACATTATGATACTTGCCGGACAGCAGTTTCAGAATCCGGAACTGGAAAATGTGCTGGCTGCCATTTCAGAGAAAACAGGAACAGTTATATTGAAAGAGCATCTCTCGAACCTGAATCACCCACAGTTTTGTACAGGAATCGATATATTGCTGACATCCCTGCTTGCAGAAAACCAGGAAGAATTTGCACCTGAACTTCTGATTACATTTGGCGGGACATTTGTTTCCAAACCACTCAAGCAATTCCTTCGCAGGTTCAAACCAAAAGAACACTGGCACCTGAGCCTGGCACCCCAGTACTATGATACATATCAGTCGCTGACCAGGATCATTGAAACAGATGCCCCTTCATTTTTTAAGCAGCTCCTTGCAAAGTCTGAATCAAAAAGCAACGATTACCATTTGCGCTGGAAGAATAAAGAAACGCAGGTAACCCGGCAGAGAAATGAATTCATCAGCAATGCAGGCTTCTGTGACCTGAGCGTGTTTCAAAGGATTCAGAAGAAAGTACCCCCTGATTCAATAGTCCATCTGGGAAACAGCTCCCCTGTAAGATATGCACTGATATGTGATGCTGCAAAGGATGCCATTTTTATGGGAAACCGCGGGACCAGCGGGATTGATGGCTCCTTGTCG
Source organism: Bacteroidota bacterium (assembly GCA_023412195.1). Taxonomy (GTDB): domain Bacteria; phylum Bacteroidota; class Bacteroidia; order Bacteroidales; family Prolixibacteraceae; genus Mariniphaga. The sequence goes on along the minus strand of JAEYNZ010000075.1, from coordinate 22,017 downwards.
ACGGCTGCTGGTTATGCCTCTGCTTCTGATAAGCTGAACACCATCATTCTGGGCGACCTTTCCTTTTTCTATGATTCAAATGCCCTGTGGAATAAGTACATCGGGCGAAATCTACGTATCATAGTAATCCATAACGGAGGCGGAAATATTTTCAGCATGATAAGAGGGCCAAGGGAATCACCTTCCTTCAGGGAATTCTTTTTCACAGAAAATAAAACCAGTGCAGCCGGGATAGCCCATACCTTCGGACTTGATTATTTCAAAGCTGAAAATGACCAGGAACTTGAAACAGGCCTCCAGGCATTGTACTCAAAAAATCAACAAAAGGCAGCCCTTCTTGAAATATTTACCAATTCAGAATTAAATGCAAATCGGTTCAGGGAATTGTTTAAACGGGTGAAGAATGCCTGAAAAGAAATTGGAGCAGTAACTCTTTTTCTTTAATTTTGTTAAAAAATAAAGTAACCTGCTTTATAAAAACATTAAGGGAAATTGAAACAAATAACATTACATATAAAGGAAAATAAATTTCATGCTTTCATTGAATTTATCAAAACTTTAGATTACGTTGAAATTCCTGAAGCAGAAAAAAAATCTACAAGCGAATTACAAGAATCTCTAAATCAGGTCAGGATGTTAAAAGAAGGAAAGATCAAAAAACAATCGGCTGATGATTTTTTAAATGAGTTATAGTATTTATCCAACACCTGTTTTCAAAAAACACTTCAAAAAGCTATTCAAGAAGTATTCCTCATTGAAAAATGATTTCAATGAATTGCTTATTATTCTAAAAGATAAACCAGATTACGGGGCTCCACTTGGTCATAACATATATAAAATTCGTCTGGAAATTTCATCAAAAGGAAAAGGTAAGTCTGGTGGTGCAGGAATTAGCACCTTTTTAGATATTGATGCCAGAGAGTTGTATTTAGTGTTTATCTATGATAAAAGCCAATTGGAGAACATCACAAGGGAACAAATACTGGAGCTTTTAAAAAATGCCGGATTAAGTGGTTCCAAATGAGTAGTTCCATATCTGACATAATAAACTAAAAAATAATATGAGTAGTACACGCAACTGGGAAACCATCAAAGAATACGAAGATATATTCTTTCGCTACTTCGACGGAATCGGGAAAATCACCATTAACCGGGAACGGTACCGGAATGCTTTCAGGCCGACAACAGTAAATGAAATGAGCGATGCACTTCACATTTGCCGTGAAGATCAGCGCATCAACGTGGTGGTGCTGACAGGTGCCGGCGACAAGGCATTCTGCTCGGGCGGCGACCAGTCTGTAAAGGGAATAGGTGGATATATTGACAAACAGGGCATCCCCCGGCTTAATATCCTTGAGGTGCAGCGCCAGATCCGGAGCATGCCCAAGCCTGTGATTGCCATGGTAAACGGTTATGCAATCGGGGGCGGCCATGTACTGCATGTAGTTTGCGACATCAGCATTGCTAGCGAAAATGCCATCTTCGGCCAGACTGGTCCGAAAGTGGGAAGCTTCGATGCCGGATTGGGATCCTCGTATCTTGCAAGTATCGTGGGGCAGAAAAAGGCACGTGAAATATGGTTCATGTGCCGCCAGTATTCGGCAGCCGAAGCACTTGAAATGGGGCTGGTAAACAAGGTTGTACCCTTTGATCAGCTCGAGGATGAAGTGGTGGCATGGGCACAAAAGATGCAGGAACATAGTCCGCTGGCCCTGCGCATGCTTAAGCTCGGCCTCAATGCCGAACTAGACGGCCAGGTGGGAATACAGGAGTTTGCCGGAAACGCTACCCTTCTTTATTACCTCACTGAAGAGGCACAGGAAGGCAAACATGCATTTCTTGAAAAACGGAAACCTGATTTTAAAAAATACCCTAAGTTCCCCTAAATATCTGAGAAATTTTTTGCAACTAACAAAAATGTGACTAACAACTTTGTTAGTCACATTTTTGTTAGTTATATTTGTATCAAAAAGTGCACATGGAAGCTCCTTTTGTATTTGGAAAACTAGCTGTAGATAAATATTTTACTAATCGTAAGGAAGAACTGAACCGATTGACGCGCAACTTTATAATGCTTGTTAACACCATTCTGATTTCACCCCGCCGCTGGGGAAAGTCATCTCTGGTTGCAAAAGCAGCAAAAATGGCTTTAAAAACAGACAATGACATAAGGTTTTGTTTTATCGATGCTTATAACGTAAGGACAGAAGAACAATTTTACCAGCTGCTCGCGACTGAAGTGCTTAAGGTTTCTTCAACAGGCCTGGAAATTATGATGGAAAACGCAAAGGCTTTCATGGGAAAATTTATCCCCCGTTTTTCATTTAGTCCCGATAACCAAAATGAAGTCTCTCTTTCACTTGATTGGAGAGAGGTAAAAAAGCAGCCCGATGATATTCTGAACATGGCAGAGAAAATTGCTGCCAAAAACAAATGGAAGTTTATTATATGTATTGATGAATTTCAAAATATAGCAACATTTGATGACCAGGTTGCATTTCAAAAAAAATTAAGGGCACACTGGCAAAAACACCAACATGTTTCATATTGTCTATATGGAAGCAAAAGGCATATGCTCATGGAAGTTTTTACAAGTTCATCAATGCCCTTTTATAAGTTCGGGGAACTCATCTTTCTTGAAAAGATAAAAAAAGAGGATTGGATTAAATTTATATTAAAACGATTCAAATCCACAGGAAAAAGCATTTCTGGATTAGAAGCTGGTCTGGTAGCTGAACTTGCTGACTGCCATCCCTATTACGTCCAGCAACTTGCCCTGCAAAGCTGGCTTAGAACCAGCGATAGATGTTCTGAAGAAATCATACATAAGGCTCATGAAAGCATTATCGACCAGTTTGGTATGCTCTTCCAGTCAAGAACTGAAGAACTTACAAACTATCAGGTAAATCTTCTTAAAGCCCTGCTTGAAGGGGAAAAGCAATTCAGTTCAAAAGATAACCTTGATAAATATGATCTGGGAACATCTCCTAATGTTGCAAGAATAAAAAAAGCCCTTGAAAGCAAAGAAATAATAGACCTTAGCGGAGATGAAATCATTATGCTCGACCCCATGTATAAAAGCTGGCTCGAAACCCGCTACTTTAAATTAAAAAAATAACAATGGCTGCAACCCGATCATGGATCAATGCTGCAAGGCCCAGGACCCTTCCTCTTGCACTTTCAGGGATTATTATGGGGTGCGGATTGTCGTGGTACTATGGCGAAATGGATGTGACGGTAAGCCTCCTGGCCATACTCACAGCCACTTTGATACAAATATTTTCCAATTTCGCCAATGATTACGGCGACAGCCAGAAGGGCACCGACAACAGGCATAGGGTAGGCCCTGCGCGTACTGTACAAAGCGGAGAAATTTCGGTAGGGGAAATAAAACGGGGGATGCTGCTGGTTGGGAGCCTGAGCTTCCTATCAGGTATTCTGCTTGTGTACATTGCCACCTGGAATTCCTCCAAAACAGCCTTCTTCACTTTTATACTACTGGGTATTTTTTCGCTCATAGCAGCCTATTTTTATACCGCAGGAAAAAGATCATATGGGTACATCGGCCTTGGCGACCTATTTGTATTTCTGTTCTTTGGACTGCTTCCCGTACCGGGGGTGTTTTACCTGAATGCAGGATTTCTGCCAGCCGGCATCTTTCTGCCAGCAGTAAGCGTTGGTCTGTTCAGCACCGGGGTACTTAACCTGAACAACATGCGCGATATTGTGAACGACCACCGGTCCGGGAAAATTACAATTCCGGTGAGGCTGGGGGCAAAAAAAAGCCGGATTTACCACCAGCTTTTGATTATGGGAGGATGGATTGCTGCAGTTGCCTTTACACTGCTCCACGAGCAGTCAGTGTGGCACTGGCTCTACATGATTATCCTGCCGTTTTATATTACTGATGTAGTAAAAGTCAGCCGCATAAAAACCGACAGGGAACTCGACCCTTACCTGAAAAGGCTGGCACTCTCTACATTGATGTTTACATTGATGTTTATTTCAGGATTCATAATTGCTGCAAAATGATAGCCCGCTGGAAAAAATACGAATTGCAGTTCAAACGTCCTGCACTGACTTCCCGGGGTGCATATAAAACCCGCACTGTCTGGTACCTGTTTCTCGAAAAAGATGATTTTACCGGTGTGGGCGAATGTGCTCCTCTGCCTGGGCTCAGTAAAGAAACTCCTGAACAGGTGGAAGAGCTTCTCGATAAAATCTGCAGGGATCCGGAAAGTTATCTTTGGACACCGCAGCTGACAAAAAATATATCTTCTGTGCATTTTGCTCTGGAAACGGCATGGTTCGACCTGAACAACGGAGGCATCCGGCAACTGTTTTCCTCCGGCTTCTCTAAAGGGTTGGCAGGCATTCCGGTAAACGGCCTCATCTGGATGGGAGATGCAGAAAGCATGCAAAGGCAGGTTGATCAAAAAATTGATGAAGGTTTCACATGCATTAAGCTGAAAATAGGTGGTATTGATTTCGAAAAGGAGATTGGTATTCTTAAGTACATCAGGTCAAAATATTCCCCGGCACAGATTATCCTCCGTATTGACGCCAACGGAGCATTTTCTCCTTATGAAGCGCTCACGAAACTGGATCGGCTGGCACCTCTGCAAATCCATTCCATTGAACAGCCCATAGCTGCAGGTCAATGGAAGGCACTGGCCCGGATATGCAGGGAGTCACCTATTCCTGTAGCTCTCGACGAAGAACTTATCGGCATATATTCAGAAGAAGAAAAAGCAAAGCTCCTTGATGCCATCAGCCCGCAATACCTGGTATTAAAGCCAAGTCTGCATGGAGGAATGTCGGGTTGCAATAACTGGATCAAACTGGCAGAAAGCCATTCAACAGGGTGGTGGGTTACCTCCTACCTTGAATCGAATATCGGCTTAAATGCCATTGCACAATGGGCTTATCAGATGAATACAAAAGGGTACCAGGGGTTGGGTACCGGTGCGTTATTTTTAAACAATATTCCTTCACCACTGGAGATCAGAGGTGAAGAATTGTGGATGAATACAAACAAAACATTCCGGATGCCTGAAAATATCATTTTAAAATGAATGCATTTCCTGAACATATCAACATAAACGGTCAGTACCTGAAAGTGAAGGAGTTTATCAGGGGCAACCATTCTGCCTTGCATGAAAAGGAACTTGCCGGATTTCTGGATGAGTGGTATAATTCTGAATCCTATATAAAAGCCACCACATCAGGCAGTACCGGAATACCTAAAACAATCAGGCTGGAAAAGGAATTTGTTGCAGAAAGCGCCCGGAGAACCATAAAATACTTTAGACTGAAAGAAAGCGACCGGGTACTTCACTGCCTTTCTACCCGGTATATTGCAGGAAAACTGATGGTGGTTCGTGCCCTTTCAGGAAATCTGAAACTTTATACGGCAGCACCCGAAACAGACTTTTCATTCCTGCAAAAAGAAAAATTACATTTCGCAGCCATGGTACCGCTCCAGGTGATTAAAATTCTGGATGAAGAACCTTCTCCGGGAGAATGGCTCCAAAACCTGGAGCAACTGCTGATTGGTGGCTCCGCCCTGCCCCATTCACTGGAAACCAGACTAAAAGATATTCCAACAGCCTGCTATTCAAGCTATGGCATGACCGAAACTGCCACCCACATTGCATTACGAAAAATAAACGGTGACGGAGCAGATGAGTATTACCATTGCCTGGAAGGAATAAAAATAAAACTTTCAGAAAACGGATGCCTGCAGATTATTATGCAGGGCCTCCGGAAGCAACCGCTGGCCACAACTGACCTCGCTGAAGTATTAAATGACAATACATTTAGAATCCTGGGCCGTGCAGACCATGTGATTGTCTCCGGAGGCATCAAATATTCACCTGAACAACTGGAAAGGAAACTGCAACCCTTTATAAAACAACCTTTCGTTATTTCTTCCATTCCCCATGAAACACTCGGCCAACAGTTGGTTTTGATTTTGGAAGGTACTGAAAACCCTGAAGAAAAAGAAGCGCTGCAGGAGATCTGCAGAAAACATCTTACCAGGTACGAACAGCCCAGAAAAATTACTTTTATAAAAGAAATACCACTGACACTAAACGGGAAACCCTTAAGAAAGGCTCTGGTATAATTTTATGGTTTTTTGGTTTTGTGGCAAAAATTTAATACCAGAAGGAACAAACGGGACACTTGGGAATTTAGGGACAAATGGAGCCAGATGAGAAGGCAATTTCAGGATTCCTGAACCTGAAGGGTTCATATGTTTACAGAACCAGGCAGAAACATGTGATCCACGACCCGAAACGGGTCGAATGTATGTTTTTAATAATGTTTAACCCTATGAGGACCTGCTGACGCTTAAAGGTTCGGGGGCAATGGGCTCTGCATAAAACGAAAAGTATTTTCAAAACAATTTTTAGCGAATTACAATAATTCTAGCGTAATGGAATATCTGAAGCGTGCGAAGACCCTGAAGGGTTGTAAACCTTCAGGAGTCAAATGAGAAAAAATAAGCCTCTGATTCAAGTCCTCAAATAAATATATCGGTATGACGGTCCAACATAAGTAAAACTCTTGTTTTAAATTCTCCTTCTTTTGACTAAATACAATACAAACTCAGTATTAATTCAGTGTAAATTCAATTATAATTGAGTTTAAACTGAGTTTAAATTGAATTAACATTGAGTTTAAATTGAGTTTAAATTGAGTTTAATATAGCCATGGTTATTTAAAACCCTATGGGTTTTATACAAAGAAACAGGAATAAACAGCCGTATGAATTACAGTACAGGATTCAGTTTTTTTACCCAGCCGGTGAGCCGGTTTTCGGTTTTGATATAGCCCGGGCCAACTAAAAGAAAGCCCCCATCGGAAGCGCAAATGATCCGCGCTGCCTGGTCGTTGACGTACCTGAATTTATACACCTGATCTTTTACCATTTTACCGTTTTTGTCAACCAGCATCAGCCAGGGGCCGATGCTTCCGGTGAAGGATGTTTCGCATTTGCCTGCTGCCATAATGTTGCCATCGGGAAGAACGGCAACTGCCGTTCCTTTTTCCGAACCTTCCCGGTTATAATTATGGGTCCATACGATTTTGCCTGAAGGGTCAAGCTTGGAAAGCAGGTAGTCGTAATCCCAGATCTGCTCTTCTGCAGGGGCATCAGGATTGTAGCACATACCAGCCCAACCTCCGACCAGCAGGGTATTATCGGGGGAGCAGCAAAGGCATTGCGGGGTATATTCCTTTTCGGTTTGAGGCACCATGGTCTTCCAAAGAATTTTCCCTTCGATGTCGGTCCTGGTTACCTGCACAGTTGGATTTCCTTTCACCGGCTGAACCTGGCTTGTCATTGCCATTGTGCCGTCCGGAAGGTTTCTGATGGCATATCCCAGTACAGGATGGTTTTCAGTGTATATAGTCTCCTGAACTTTACTTCCGGCTTCATCCATCTTCCATAATGACACTTCAGCTTTTCCGCCGTTCCCCTCAAAAGTATTCAGCCACCAGACGAACCCATTATTATCTGCGGCAATATCTGTTTTTGGAATTACAGCCTGATGCTCTGTCTTCTTTACCCAATGTACATTGAAATCAGGATCAGTTGACAAAAGGCCTGCTGTATGTCCTTCTTCAGCCGAGCCATTTATAAAAGCCACCATAAATCCTTTCTCACCCAATGACATGATTCTCATGGGGATATTATTTCCACTGTTCCTGAAAATTGAAGTTTGCAGGGTGTCGCCCTGGCTGTTGCACCTGAGCATCCAGATGTCGAAGCCTGCTTCACCCGTTTTTTCCATAGCACCCAAAATAATAAGGTTTCCATTGGGTAACTCAAGTACATCGGTAAAATAATGAGACTTGTCCTGGGCAAATTGTTTTTCCCATGTAATGTCAGGGATTTGGGATAAGGCTGAAAACCAGAAAATACTAAGGAAGAAGATACTAAGGACTAACCTACCCAAAATAACCGGTTTTACTGGCATGACAGTTGATTTTTAAGATATCATACAACTGTATTTACGATATCCGGCAAAGAATGTTATAGAAAATAATCAGGCCATCTGTTTTTAATTTGAAAAAAATTTTATTCTTTTGGGGATTGTTTTAGAAAACTTTGATGAATAAAATAAATACAATATGGCTTCCGTGGTGGGGTCTTCTTACTTAAAGTGGGGAGTTAACAGCCATATTGGTATTTTTTAAAAATATAATCAACATGGACCTGCTCCTCAAAAGGGGCAGGTTTTTTTGTTATTTAGACTTGATAAAAACAAAATACTTCATAAATCTGTTAATGGATAATTAAAAGATGAAAATGATGAAGAACATTAAAAATATGAATTGGTGGTGGCACAGCAACTTTTTACAAAACCGTGAAAAGAGGTAATTCCATTGCCCAAAAAGCAGGAAAAAGGCTCATCGGATCACGGTGGGCCTTTTTCTTTTTTGAGCAAAACAATGCACTGAGGGGAAAAACATAAAGAATAATTAAAAGCAATGTTGTCCGGTAATAATTTTAAAACACTGAAATTTGAGATCTTTCACTTCGTTCAAGATGACAATCAGTTAGTTATAAGCTCTGAAAGCACCGTCATTTCGAACATAGGGAAAAATCTCAAATATTTAACCGTACACTAATGATATAAAAGATAAAAATGGAAAAGTTAAAATTTAAACCTGTAGTAAGGAAAATTCTGGCCGACACAGTAACACCGGTCAGCATTTACCTGAGGCTTCGTACGCTGTACCCCAAGGCCATTCTGCTCGAAAGTTCCGATTATCACGGGCACGAGAATTCATATTCATTCATATGTTTCAACCCGGTTGCCTTTTTTACCGTGAACGGCGGGCATGTTTCCAAAGAAATTCCGGGCAGGGAAAAGGAGATATTCCGGTTGTCGGAGGACATTAAACTTCATGACGAACTGGATGCCTTCTTCAGGATGTTTGATGTTCAGTCGGATGAAATCGAGATTCCTGCAAACGGCCTTTTTGGGTATATCAACTTCGATGCAGTCCAGCATTTCGAAAACATCCGGTTTACCGCACCCAGGAAGGAAGGCTACCAGATCCCGGAGGTTAAATATTGCTTTTACAAATATGTTGTTGCCATAGATCATCATAAGAACCAGATCCACATGGTTGAAAATCTTCGTGAGGGGGAAACATCGCAGATCGATTACATCCATCACCTGCTCATCAATCTCAATTTTTCAACCGGCAGGTTCACTACCCTAACAAGTGAAACTTCGAATATTACAGATGAAGAATACATGCAGATGGTGACCAAAGGCAAGGAACACTGTTATCGTGGCGACGTTTTTCAGATTGTACTCAGCCGGCAGTTTTCACAGCAGTACGAAGGTGATGATTTCAACGTTTACCGGGCGCTGAGATCGATTAATCCTTCTCCTTATCTTTTTTATTTTGATTATGGTACTTACCGTATTTTCGGCTCCAGTCCGGAGGCTGAACTGAGAATTAAAAACAACAAGGCCTATATTCATCCCATTGCCGGAACTTTCAGACGGACAGGTAACGATGAGCAGGACCGTGAACTGGCAGCACAACTTAGCATTGACCCTAAGGAAAATGCGGAACATGTGATGCTTGTTGATCTGGCCAGAAATGATTTAAGCAGGAATGCCAGTCATGTGGAGGTTGAAACCTACCGTGAAGTGCAGTTTTATTCCCATGTTATTCACCTGGTATCGCAGGTCTCGGGAGAACTGTCAGAAGGGACCAACCTTATTAAAGTGCTGGGAGAAACCTTTCCTGCAGGCACCCTTTCAGGAGCACCCAAATACAAAGCCCTGGAACTGATCGACAGGTATGAGAACCAGAACCGCGGGTATTATGGGGGTTGCATAGGGTACCTGGGGTTCGACGGTTCGGTGAACCATGCCATTATGATCCGATCGTTCCTGAGCAAAAACAACAGGCTCTTTTACCAGGCAGGTGCCGGTATAGTCGCCAGCTCAAAGGAAGAAAGTGAACTACAGGAAGTAAACAACAAGCTTGCAGCATTGAAAAAAGCCATTGAAATGGCAAAGGAGATCGCCTCCCCTCAACCACATGGAGTAATGCAGTGAGAATACAACCTAAGGATTAAGTGAACAATCAGCATTTTATAAAAATGAAAAATACAGTATCACAGAAAGAGAAAAGCATTTCAGGGACTGCCACTTCAAATGACTTTAGCGGAAAACGGATTCTTGTAATCGACAATTACGATTCATTTACATATAACCTGGTGCATGCTATCAAGAAAATCACGGGGTTGAATGTAGATGTTTTCCGCAATGATGCAATCAAACTGGAAGATATTGCACGTTACGACAAGATTATCCTTTCACCAGGACCGGGACTTCCGGAAGAAGCAGGACTTTTGCTTGACATTATAAAAATGTATGCCCCTACAAAAAGCATCCTGGGGGTTTGCCTCGGCCATCAGGCTATAGGGGAAGCATTCGGAGGGAAGCTGCACAACATGAACCATGTTTACCATGGATTATCCACTCCTGTCACAACAACTCAGTCTCAAAGCATTCTGTTTAACGGTCTTCCCGAAACATTTGAAGCAGGCAGGTACCACTCCTGGATCGTTGAAAGGGAAAACCTGCCCGGATGTTTTGAAATCACAAGTCTGGACGAAGAAGGCAGGATTATGTCGATGAGGCATAAGGAGTTTGATCTTGAAGGAGTCCAGTTTCATCCTGAGTCGGTTCTTACGCCAATGGGTGAAAAGATAATTGAAAACTGGTTAAGGGGCCCGACAGATTCTCCAATTGCAGAGAAATGAGGTTAATCCATAAAAGTATAATTCAACCAGGATAAAAAAATACCAGGATATCATGAAAAATACACTTGAATATTTATTTGAAGGAAACACCCTGAGCCGGGATGAAGCAAAAAAAAGCCTTCTGGAGGTTGGAATGGGAATGCACAGCGAAGCAGAATTTGCATCCTTCCTCACGGTTTATAAAATGCGGCCCATCACTTCTGAAGAGTTAGCCGGTTTCAGGGATGCCATGGCAGATCTATGCCTTGTTACCGACCTGTCGGAGTACAATCCTATTGATGTGGTTGGTACAGGCGGTGACGGGAAAAATACCTTCAACATTTCCACCCTGTCGTGTTTTATCATTGCAGGAGCAGGTGTTCATGTGGCCAAGCATGGAAACTATGCCGTTTCATCCACCAGTGGCTCATCGAACCTGCTTGAATACCTGGGCTATGCTTGCAGCAATGATCCGGGAAAACTGAAATCCCACCTCGATAAAGGCAACTTTTGTTTCATGCATGCACCCCTTTTTCACCCGGCCATGAAACACATTGCACCCGTGAGAAAGGCATTGAAAGTACAGACATTTTTCAACATCCTGGGGCCAATGGTAAATCCTTCATTTCCAAGGTACCAGGTTCTCGGTGTAAATAACCTCGAAAATTTTATCCACTACCGGCAGGTGTATGAAACGCTGGATGTGAATTATACAGTTATAAACAGCAATGACGGCTACGATGAGGTATCGCTTACCGGCTCTGCCCGCTATGCAAGAAACAAGGAGGAAGGATCTTTTTCTCCATCCGATTTCGGGTTTGAACAGATCAGGCCCGATAGCCTGTTTGGGGGAAACAGCGTGAAAGAAGCAGCAGACATATTTATGAATATCCTTGAAGGAAATGGAACCACTGAACAGAACAACGTGGTGCTTGCAAATTCCGCTGTGGGACTTAACCTTTTCTTCCGGGAAAAAAGCCTGCTGGAATGTGTTGAAATGGCAGGAGAATCATTGAAAAGCGGAAGGGCATTGCAGAAACTCAAGGCAGTGGTAGGATGAAAAGAGGTGTTTGTTGTTTGTGGTTTATTGTTAGTGCTTTAAGGAGTGCGGAAAGGCTTAGGAGTTTGTTGTTTGTTGTTCGTGGTTTATTTGTGGGGCTGCATAAGTTTGAAATTTGGATATGGAACAGGTGATACTGATAGAGAATCAATATTGTCCGGTAACATTGTTAAAAAAATGAGTTTTGATATCCCTCACTTCGTTCGGGATGACCATCAGTTAATTATATATTTGGGAGGGGTGGGTTGGCAGCTTCGCCGCCAATCCACCCCTCCCAAAACAATAGCTCTGAAAACATCGTCATTCCGACCGTAGGGAGAAAACTTAAATATTAACCGGATACTGATCATAGAGAATAATTAAAAATAAAATGAACATACTGGAAAAAATTATTGAAGTAAAAAAGCGTGAGGTTGCTGAAAACCGAAAAAACATGCCGGAGGAAAAATTAAAATTTCATCCCTTGTACGGCAGAAAGTGTCATTCCCTGCGCTCAGCTTTACTAGAAGAAGGAGCTAAAGGGGTTATTGCGGAATTTAAGCAGAAATCACCTTCAAAAGGAGACATTAACAGGGAAGCAAAGGTTGAGGAGGTTACTAAAAATTATGTCCTGGCAGGTGCATCGGGTTTATCGGTACTGACAGATCGTGATTTCTTTGGAGGAAGCCTTGAAAACCTGGCCAGGGCACGTGAAACCAACAATGAAATTCCGATTCTGCGCAAGGATTTCATGATCGACAGTTATCAGATTACGGAAGCCAGGGCTTATGGAGCTGATGTCATCCTGCTCATTGCCGCCTGTCTGGATAAGGATAAAGCACAGGAACTTGCCCGGGCAGCTAAAAGCCTTGGCATGGAGGTCCTGATGGAAGTTCACAGCAAGGAGGAACTGGACATCATCAATGAATATGTGGATATTGTTGGTGTAAACAACCGGAACCTGAAGACATTTACAGTAGATGTAGAAACATCAGTAAATATGGCTAAACTTATTCCTGACAAATATGTAAAAATATCGGAAAGCGGCTTGTCGGATGCAGGTACCATCCACTACCTGAGGGAGAATGGTTTTCAGGGCTTTTTAATTGGTGAAACCTTCATGAAGGCACCAAACCCCGGAGAAGCATGTAAAAACTTTATTTCAAGTTTATGAAGAGGAACCTTATAATAAAAGTCTGTGGAATGAAGCATACTGCAAACAGGCAGGAGATAGATAAACTGCCGGTTGATCTTCTGGGCTTTATTTTTTACAGCAGGTCCAAACGTTTTGTAGGTGCAGAATATGAACCGGGACTGTTTAACACTCCGAAAAAGAAGACAGGTGTGTTTGTGGATGAAAACCTCTTTGAGATCATGGGTTTGGCAAAGAACCTTGGGTTTGAATACATTCAGCTGCACGGCAAGGAGAATCCGGATACATGTAAAATCCTGAAAAAGCAGGGTTTAAAAGTCATCAAAGCGTTCAACATAGATGATGCGTTTGATTTTTCAGTTCTTTTTCCCTATGAAAAAAATGTGAGTTATTTCCTGTTCGATACCAGGAGTGAACTGCCGGGTGGTTCAGGTAAAAAATTCAACTGGGAGGTTCTCGGAAAATATTCCGGACATACCCCTTTTTTCCTGAGCGGAGGCATACAGCCTGTGGATGCAGATGCTATTCTGCAACTGGATCATCCAAAGTTGCATGGTATTGATCTGAACAGCGGGTTTGAGGATGAACCCGGATTGAAAAACATTGAAAAACTAAAAGATTTCATTTCAGTTATAAAAGGTCAATAAACAGACACAGATTGTTGAGACTTAAAAACTTTGTTAGAAAGTATTTAAATTCTTTGAAAAGTAATTTATTAAATAAAATTTCAGATGCTGAATTACGACCCCCTGAATCCCCCAAAGGGGGACTTTGGGGCGGTGCAAGTTTAGCAGAATGCTGAGCGTCTTACTCCTCTCCGCCAACTGCCGGAAGGACGGTAGGGGTCGTGATCTGCAAAGTACGTCTGGTTAAAAATGATTATAACATTAGAAAAATAAAGGAATGAATGATATGAAATACAATGTAAATGAAAAAGGATACTATGGTGAGTTTGGTGGGGCATGGATTCCGGAGATGATGTATGCCAACATCGATGAACTGAAGAGGCGGTATCTTGAGATCATGGAATCGCCGGAGTTCATTGAAGAGTTCAGCCGCCTGCTGAAAGACTATGTTGGACGGCCTTCTCCGTTGTATTATGCAAGCCGGCTTTCAGAGCATTACGGAAGTAAAATCTACCTGAAGCGGGAGGATTTAAACCATACCGGCTCTCACAAACTAAACAACACAGTTGGGCAGATTCTCCTGGCTGAAAGATTGGGGAAAACCCGCATCATAGCAGAAACAGGAGCCGGACAGCATGGAGTTGCAACGGCAACGGTTTGTGCCCTGAAAGGAAAAAAATGTGTAGTTTATATGGGAGCTCTTGATGTACAAAGGCAGGCACCCAATGTAAAGAAAATGAAAATGCTTGGAGCAGAAGTGGTACCCGTTCACAGCGGTAATAAAACCTTAAAGGATGCCACCAATGAAGCCATGCGCGACTGGATCAACAATCCTGAAGATACGCATTACATCATTGGCTCAGTAGTGGGGCCTCATCCCTACCCCGATATGGTAACCAGGTTTCAATCGGTCATCAGCCATGAGATCAGAAGCCAGTTGCTGGAACATACAGGAAATGAGCTTCCCTCAAGGGTGATTGCATGTGTGGGTGGCGGAAGCAATGCCGCAGGTGCGTTCTATCATTTTCTCGACCATGAACAGGTAGAACTGGTTGGGGTAGAGGCTGCAGGAAAGGGAACAGATACGTCTGAAACCGCAGCAACCCTGGCAGTAGGTTCCCCCGGAGTGTTGCATGCCAGCAGAACGATGCTGATGCAGAACAGTGATGGACAGATTACTGAACCCTATTCAATTTCTGCCGGACTTGATTATCCGGGTATCGGGCCATTGCATGCGCACCTTTATAAAACAGGCAGGGCAAGATTCCTGGCAGCCACCGATGATGAAGTTCTGAAAGCAGCTTTGCTGCTCACACAAAAGGAAGGAATAATTCCTGCTTTGGAGTCGGCACATGCACTGGCTGCCCTTGATCAGATTAAAATGAATCCTGATGATGTAAATGTTGTCAATTTATCGGGCAGTGGCAACAAGGATATGGAAACGTACCTGAGTTATTTTGGGTTTTAAATTGATTATTAGGGATAGAGAGAAATGAATAGACACAAGACACAAGACTTATGAAAGAATGACACAGGACACCAGAAAGAGAGAGATAAGACACGAGATGAATAGAAACAGGACAAATGAAATTGAGAAACAGGATACAAGATGGAGAGCCATAAAACACAAGACCTTGATTTTAGTTACTCAAGGCCATAAGTTTTATTTGGTCATGATAATTTTATGTAATAGTCATTCTCACGACCCCTCCCATCCTTCCGCCAGCTGGCGGAGAGGGGAAAGACGCACTTTAGCAGAATGCTGCCAAACAAGCAGCGTTCTGAAGTCCACCTTTGTGGGATTTAGGGGGTCGTATTCCAGCATCTGGTATTTCGTTTTCCCTATTATTTTTATCCGGACTGTAACTATGTTTACTGAGGGACTTGTGTCTAAATGTCTTGATACTTGTGTCTCTTAGTCTTGATACTTGTGTCTCTTAGTCCTGATACTTGTGTCTCTTAGTCCTGATACTTGTGTCTCTTAGTCCTGATACTTGTGTCTGTAAGTCTTGATACCAAAAGTTTTAAATAATACATCGAATCAAATGAAAAACAGGATCAATCAGCTTTTTGAAACCAAAAAGGAAAATATTCTTTCCATTTATTTTACAGCAGGATTTCCCCGGCTGAATGACACGGTTGAAGTCATACAGCAGCTTGAGAAAAACGAAGCAGACCTTGTCGAGATAGGAATTCCTTTCTCTGATCCGACTGCCGATGGTCCGACTATCCAGCATAGCAGTGAAATTGCACTGAAAAACGGCATGTCGTTAAAGTTGCTGTTCAGCCAGCTGAAGGACATCAGAAAGTCGGTAAATATTCCCCTCATCCTGATGGGGTACCTGAACCCTGTACTGCAGTTCGGTGTGGAAAAATTCTGTACCTCATGCAGGGAGGCCGGCATTGATGGCGTTATCCTGCCTGACCTGCCACTTGAAGAATATGAAGAACAGTTTCAGCAGCATTTCCTTAAAAACAACCTGCACAATATACTGCTGATTACTCCACAGACACCTGAATCACGGATCAGGAAAATTGATGAATCTTCAGATGGATTTATTTATATGGTTTCATCGGCTTCTACTACAGGAGCAGGAAAGAAAGCAGACGATTTTAACTTCGGTTATTTCCAAAGGATACAGAAGATGAACCTGAAAAATCCAAGGCTGATAGGGTTTGGGATTTCAGATCATGACACCTTCAGCAATGCCTGCAGGTATGCATCCGGGGCTATTGTCGGAAGCGCTTTTGTTCATGCACTGCAGCAGGAGAAGGAACCAGCCCGTGCAGTTCATTTGTTCATAAAAAGTATCAAAAATCATTAATGTTATAAAACAGGATTTTCCTTTTGCAGCGTAATAAACAGGCATTCAAAAGCATCGGTTTCAGAGTGGAGTTAATTAGTGTTAAAGGGTGTTTTTCAACACGATTTATTTGAGAAAAACATATTATATTAATCTCGATTTGTAAACCTTAAAAGTTCCAAGTTATGCTCGATTACGCAAAAATAATTTTACCCAAAGTGAGCTTCAGTTCTCAATTGTTTAAAAAAGAACTGATGAAATGCGTACAATGGGTAGAAGCTGATGAAGTGCAGGAACTGCACGACTGGTGTTATAAAAATTTTAAGGATAAGTACGCGGATATTCTGGAAGAAGTGTTTTCCAGCATTGCCGCATAAATTAAAAAGGGATGTTCCAAAAGGGTCATCCCTTTTTTGTATGTAAACAACCATTTCCGGTCAACAAACAACTCAAACATAAATACTTTTCATTTACTCGTCTAAAAAAATCTGTATACGCCACTGATCCTGTTATTGATTGATTTTTTATAGTGCCTAACTGCCAATTCTTTATGTTTGGCAGAAAAGCTAAAAAATCAATGAAAAGATTATTACTGACAGGAATGTTCTTGTGCACTTGTATGATTACACTTTTAGCACAGACAAAACAAATTACAGGGACAGTGATTTCTGCCGAAGACAAAATGCCGGTACCGGGTGCTTCAGTTGTTATAAAAGGCACAACAGCCGGAACAATTACAAGTTCTGATGGGGCATTTTCAATTACTGTTTCAGACAATGAAGTGCTTGTTATTTCCTTTGTAGGAATGAAAACAACAGAAGTGCCGGTGACCTCCGCCACCATTTATCAGGTCTTTTTAGAGCAGGATGTGATTGGCATGGATGAGGTTCTGGTGGTGGCGTATGGTACATCCAGGCGTTCATCATTTACCGGTTCGGCACAAAAGGTAGGCGCAGAAGAGCTGACAGGCAAATCCACTTCTGAATCGATCGACAAGATGCTGGCCGGAAAAGTGTCGGGTGTGAGGGTAAGCTCCACTACAGGGGCCCCGGGTGCATCGGGAGAAATCCAGATCAGGGGGATCGGTTCAATAAACGCATCTACCACACCCTTATATGTTATTGATGGAGTTCCGATGGAAACAGGCACTTATGGTTACCTGGGGTTTTCAACCGATCTGCTTTCGACCCTCAACCCGGAAGATGTTGAAAGTATGACCATCCTGAAAGATGCAGCAGCAGCCTCCCTTTATGGATCCAGGGCAGCCAACGGGGTTGTGCTTATTACAACTAAGAAAGGACAAAGCGGTGCGACCAGATTCACCTTTAAAGCCACCTATGGCACTTCTAATACTGCCATGGATAAAGTTTTTCAGCCCATGAGTGCCGAACAGTACCTCGATTATGTCAATGATGCATTAACAGGTGCATATCTTTACTATTACGAGCCGGGATTATACCCCGATGACCCGGGTTATCGTGATCCTGAAGTTCTTGAACGGGCAAGGCAATATGCACTTGAAGACCCCGATGAAGGTAAATGGGGTGTAGCCTCTCCAGCTTCAAATACAAACTGGCGTGATGTGATATATAAAACAGGTGAAACTACAGACTACCAGTTTTCAGCCTCCGGAGGAGGAGATAAAACCATTTTTTATACATGAGCAGGGTACAATAAAATCGAAGGGATCATCATCGGAAGTAATTTTGAAAGATATTCCGGCAGGCTTAATATGAACCACAAGGCAACCAACTGGATGGATATCTCTGTAAAGCAGATGCTCTCACATACCAGTCAGAATGGCTATGGTGACCAGTCGGACCAGGTGCAGGGAATCAACTATATGTCGCCCCTGAGCATGATTTTTGAAATGAATCCAACGCAGCCAGTATATAATGCAGATGGCTCACCAAACCTGGATGCCGGTATGGGACAGGTTAAAAATCCGATGATCGCTTTGATTGGCACAGGAGCAACAACCGATGAAACTTACCGGTTACAACGTTACCGCAGCCTGACAAATGCCAATGTTACCATGAAAATAACGCCAGCTTTGGCATTACGGTCGAACGCAGGTATTGATTATACAGATTCAAAAACGTTTATCTGGTGGGCTCCGGAAAGTGTAGATGGTAAAGTATACAACGGGCTGGCCGATCATCTTACCTATACAACCATTGCAAAAAATGCTTCCGTTATTGGTGATTTCAACAAGGCTTTAAACCGGCACAACCTTCAAATACTAGGAGGTTATGAAGTTGAATCACTGAATTACAGGATGCTGCAGGCTTCTTCCAGTAATTACTCATCATATAAGCTACCCGAACTTTCAAATGGCCAGCCACTTGGAACCGGCAGTGAAACTGCTGCATCCAACCTGATGTCAATTATAGGTAATCTGAATTACAACTATAACGATAAATTATATTTGTCAGGAAGTTTCCGCTCCGATGGTTCTTCCAGGCTTGGAGCCAACAACCGCTGGGGTAATTTCTGGTCGGCTTCTGCTGCGTGGCGTCTGGCTGGATCTTCGTCGCAGGTTGGATCCGGATGGCTCAATGATCTGAAACTAAGAGCCTCATACGGCACCAACGGCACCTTACCCATTGATTTTTATGCCCATCCGGGGCTTTACACCTTTAGCAGCGGATATGGTTCAGAAAGTGCCATATACCCTATTCAGCCCGATAATCCTGACCTGAGTTGGGAAAAGTCGGACAACTTCAATATAGGAGCCGATGTCAATGTTTTTGGCAGTTTAACTGCTACCGTGGAATATTATCACAAGAAGACCCGTGATCTTTTGATGCTGGTACCTCTAACCTATCTCACCGGCTTTCAGAATGCCTGGCAAAACATTGGTGAACTGACCAATAAAGGTGTTGAAATTGAAGTCCACTCAAACAACTTCATATCAAAGAGGTTCCGGTGGACGACAGATTTTAATATTACAACCATCAGCTCGGTCATCGACAAGTTGCCGGACGGTAAAGACATATTAAAAGGTGATGGTGGCATGTATTTGCTTCGCGAAGGAGAATCTCTTTCAACATTTTACCTGCCGACTTATCTGGGAGTGGATCCTGAAAACGGAATGGCCCAATTTTACCTTGATCCTGAAAACTCGGATGAAATAACTTATTTCCGGGGACTTGCCAAACCGGAAATACAGGGAAAGGCCATACCCGATTTTATGGGTGGCATCACCAATACTTTTATCTGGGGCGGACTTGAACTTTCGATGTTGTTTACCTACCAGATGGGTGGCAGCCTTTTTGATTATCCCGGCTACTTCTTTCATCACGATGGGGTAAGGCTTGGATCCTTCAACCTTGCCAAAGATGTGGAAAACAACTGGTGGAAAAAACCCGGCGACATTGTAGATAACCCACGTCCTGTAGGATGGAATGCTGACAGGCCCGACCGCTGGTCATCGCGGCATATCCTGTCAACCGACCATATCAGGTTAAAAGATATATATCTTGGATATACTTTGCCTAAAAGCTTTTCTCAGAAGATGCACATGAGCAGCATAAAGCTGTTTATGAACGGAAACAACATCTGGACATTTGCCAGGGAAGATACCATCGAGCCTGAAGTAACCCTCAACGGATACAGGACGGTGGATACTCCCATAACAAAAAATTATCTGTTTGGAATCAATGTAGAATTTTAACTGAAATACCATGCTGAAAAAAATATTTTATTCAACCATCCTTGGAATAGCAGCCGTTTTTTCCGGCTGTGAAGATTTCCTGGAAGAAAGTCCTTCAGGTTCACTTCCCTCTGATGAAGCCATCACTTCGGTTACAGATCTCCGGAATGCCGTGAATGGTGTGTATACCGGTTTGATCGATTTTGATCTGGGACAGGGAAATAATACCGAACCTTTTTCATATTATGGCGGAGATTTTATTGCATATGCCGATTTAAAAGGTGGTGACCTGAATTATACCTCATCGAACAACCAGATTTCACCCATGGCACGATATGAACATGGAGCAGAATCGGATTTTGCTGAGCATTTCTGGCAGATGCCCTATACACTGGCCGGCCGGATCAATGATATTCTTTCTGTTGCTGATAACATAGAAATAGCTTCCGGTGAAACTGAGCAGTTTAATGATCTGAAAGGTCAGCTATTCGCCCTGCGGGCATTGCTTCATTTTGATCTGGCCCGCATGTTTGCAAAACTTCCTTCTCTCTCAGATATAAATACACCACATTCAGGCATTCCACTGTCAGATCAAAAATTTCCGGTGGATTATGAACCTGAACGCACTACCTTGAAAGAGACTTACGATTTCATTAAAGGCGATCTGGCCCAATCTCTTTCCCTGCTGTCGAAATCACAAAACCAGGGGAGGATAAATTACTGGTCGGCAATGGGATTGCTTGCCCGTGTTCACCTGTACCTCGAAGAAAACAACGAAGCTCTTGCTGCTGCACAGGAAGTCATTTCAGAATCTCCCTATGAACTTTATTCCATAGATGAATATCTTACAGTATGGGATCAGGAAGGTACCTCAGAATCAATGTTTGAAATCCTTACCAATAGTTCATACAATTCACAAAGAAACTCCATCGGGTATTATACCCACTCGGATGGATATGGTGAAGCAGCATATTCGGAGCAGGGCTACCAGTTCATGGTTTCGAATCCGGCTGATGTAAGGGGGCAACTGATAGAATGGGAAGAAGATCAGCCTGATACTAAAGGTTTTTATACCCAAAAGTACCCAGGACGAAATGGAGATCTGTACCTGAACAATCCTAAGGTAATCCGTTTATCAGAGATATACCTGACAGCTGCCGAAGCCAAAGTGAAAGGTGGAACCGCTGCCGGAGACAAAAGTGCTGCAGACTATATCAATACTTTGCGCCGAAACAGGATTGAAGGATATGAAGATGTTGCTACCGTTACCCTGGAAGATGTTCTGGATGAACGCAGAAAAGAACTGACAGCAGAGGGACACCGGAACTGGGATGCCTGGAGGAACGGTAAATCAATCTATTCACCCAGACTTAACCGTGAAATTGATGGACATTTTGATCGGGCTATTTTACCCATACCTAAACGGGAGAGGGATATTTCACCAAACCTTGTACAAAATCCGGGGTATTAAAATATTTTTTTATTAAATGATTTGGCAGGAGGAAAATAATTAAGTTTTCCTCCTGCTTCGTTTATTACAGCCCCATAACATGGCGCACGACGATGAGAAATCTATTTGTATTTTCAGGTATTGCCATTTACGCACTTCAACGTTTGCAAAAAAAGTTGATGATATACTGTTACAAAAACCTGGCTTTAACAGTTTGACAAGATAGATGTGATCATTGTGAATGAAGGAACTCAGGATTTCACATCATAATGATGGCCTGATCCATTTGTATTATTCCTTCTTTGACAATGATTCACTTTTAAGATACAAACTCAGAATAAAGATTTAAAGAAAATATGAGATATGAAATCTAAAATAACTTATCACTAGTGTCCGACTAAAGTAAATTAAAAGAAGGTACTCCCTTTCGGTTTCCCTTCAGATGTTGTAAAATTGTTCTTGGCAAAACTTTTATACAACATGAGTAAAAATACAGAAATAAAATTT